>JAYPRP010000147.1:0-1530 GCA_038132575.1 Rhodospirillaceae bacterium | reverse complement strand
ATATAGCGGTCTGCCCCGATCTCCACGGACACGCCGCCCACTGTGGCGCTACAACTCTCTAAATAAGCAAATCCAATATGGCACCCAAAGACGCACTTCCAGTAACCGGAAGGTCAAGAAGAAACTTGCTATTGACCTTCCAGTTACTAGATACCCCATAAGTATCTTAAATAGAGTTTCCCTCATGAATATTGGAGACGTGTCGCGCGCAAGCGTCACTGAAGACGAGGTCGTTCAGATCACAGCATATGTCCGCGCCCTCCAACGGGCGAACGGGATCAATTGAAGGAGACAATCATGAAATCACGTCTGGCGATTGCCATCGCCGCCGCCCTCCTGAGCAGCGCGGCGTTTGCCCATTCCGAAAAGGAAGGCACCACGCCGGTCGACGGGGCACAGCTGACCGAGACGCCGGAAATGATCCAAATGGTGTTCGACGACCCAATGCGCATCACCATGGTGCGGCTGCTGAACGCGGATGGCGCCGAGATGCCTATGGAGCGCGGCACCGGTCTGGAGCCGTCGCTGGAGTTCCATGCTGAGCCGGAACCGCTTAGCCCGGGCAGCTACACGGTCGAATGGCGGGGCCTCGCGTCCGACGGGCATGCCATGCAGGGCAGCTTCTCCTTCGAGTTGGCTGAATAAGCCGGGATGCTGGCCGCACTCGCCTCTGCAGATGCTGTCACGTGGATTTCGATCAGCGTGAAGGCGCTCGCCTATGCGGCGACGCTCAGCGCCATTGGAAGCGTGCTTGTGCTTGTGGTGTTACGCGAGCTGAGCGAAGGCGGGCGCGCTGCCCTGCTCCTTACGGCGGTCCTGTCGGCGCTTGCTGCGGCGATCTTTACCGTGCTGAGGCTGCCAGTGCGGGCCAGCTTCCTGATGGGCGGCACCTTGGACAGCGCAACGGATACGATGATCCTTGGCATGGTGGCAGACAGCCCACTAGGAACGAGCGCCGCCCTGCGCCTCGTAGGACTTGCTCTGATACTCGCAGTGCTCTGGCGCGCGCGGACGGGTCTTGTCCTTGCACTGACAGGTGCGTGCATTGCGTCCGCATCTTTCGCGCTGCGCGGTCACGCACTAAGCGAACCGCAGATGATCCTTGGCGCGCTCATCACGCTGCATATTCTCTGTCTTGCCTTCTGGGTTGGTTCCTTTGCGCCTCTAGCGCGGGCGGCGCGGCGAGACCCGCCAGCGCGCGCTGGCGCATTGGCCCATGAATTCGGGCGACGCGCGCTCTGGGCCGTGGGCCTTGTCGTCCTTGCGGGCGTGATCACACTTGGACTGCTGGGCGCTGCAACGCCAACCGCCTTGTCCAGCCCCTACGGCCAGATGTTTGCGGTCAAGCTCGTCCTCTTCGTGGGCGTCCTCGCGCTGGCGGCCGTTAACAAGCTGACGCTGACGCCAGCGCTTCTGGCCGCCGCACCGAAGTCCGGCGCGCGTCTGCGCCGCTCCATCCGCGTTGAGGCGGGATTGGTTGCAGGCATCCTTGTCACGACAGCGGCGCTCACCACGCTCTCAGCGCCGCCC
>JAYPRP010000146.1:0-1575 GCA_038132575.1 Rhodospirillaceae bacterium | reverse complement strand
GGCATCATCCTGGCGGTGGGGCCTTGGATGCGGGTGCTGGTCGATCCGGTGATCGCCAAGGCAGCCGACCATGCGGGCGCGGGGCGGCGGATGCTGGTGCTCGTGGCGCTCGTAAGCCTGGTGGCGTTCGCCGGCTTCGCGCTGGTCTCGTCCTTCTGGGTCGCGCTGCTGATCACGCTCGTCTTCGCGCCCGCCTATCACGCGCTGATTCCGCTCGGCGATTCCCAGGCGATGACGGCGGTGCAGCGGCATGGTCTCGACTATGGCCGGCTGCGGCTGTGGGGCTCGATCACCTTCATCGTCGGCACGCTGGGGATCGGCGCACTCCTGACCGGGCGCGACCCGGACCTCATCCTGGTCGTAGTCGGGCTCGGCCTCGTGGTGGTGCTGGCCACGACGCTCCTCCTACGCGAGCAGAACGAGACCCGCGGCCATGCGCGCTGGGCCGATGTCCTGTCATTCGTCCGCGATCCGCGCTTCCTCGTCTTCGTGCTTGCGGCGAGCGCCGTGCAGGCGAGCCACGCGGTCCTCAACGGCTTCTCGGGCATCCACTGGAAGGCGGCGGGGCATTCGGAACTGGTGGTCGGGTTGCTCTGGGGCGGGAGCGTCATGGTCGAGGTCGTCCTGTTCGCCTTCTCCGGCGCGGTGGTCTCGCGGATCGGCGCCTCGCGGCTGCTCGTGCTCGGGGCGGGCGCGGCGCTGGTCCGCTGGCTGATTCTCGCCCAGACCACGGCGCTCCCGGGTCTCGCGGCGGCGCAGTTGCTGCACGCGGTGACCTTCGGTGCGACCTACCTGGCGACGATGCATTTCATCGCCGGACACGCCCCCGAGGGGCTGAAGGCGACGGCCCAGGGCGCCTATGCGGCGGTTTCAGGCGTGGTGATGGGGATCACCCTGATCGTCGCGGGCGAGCTCTACGGCGCGTTCGCGGGCGGCGCGTTCTACGGGATGGCGGGGCTGAGCGCGGCGGCGCTGCTGCTCGCGCTCGCGGTGATGCGCGGCGGCCGCACCCCGGTCTGCTAGACCTCGACCCAGTCCTCACCGACCTTGAGCCTGTGGCCGATCTCGCACGGCAGTGTGAGCGCCTGCTCGGCGAAGCAGCCCTTCTTGGCCGCCACGATCAGCCGCTTGATGTCCTCGACCGGCGCGTCGCTTTCCACATCAATGTCGATATCGAAGCCGACCGGCTGGGACACGTAGGGCTCGCGGCCAACCTGCTCGAGGCGTCAGTGGAAGTTTGCGTTCATGGCAATGTTCTCGACCGGGATGCGCAGGCGTTTCGCGAAGGCCTTCATCTGGGTCATCAGGCAGGCCACCTCCCCGGCCGCGAAATAGTGCAGCGGCATGGGCGCCGACGCGTCGCCGCCATGGAGCTTGCCCTCGTCGGTCTCGAGCGTGACCGAGAAGTTCGAGAATTGCGAGGTGATGGTCACCTCGCTCTTCATCTTGCCCAGCGTGCGGGCCTTGGCGTCGAACACGATGTCGACGGTGTGCAGATCGTCGGCGGCCGCAGAGGTGGGGGGAGAGGGGGGGGGCTTTTGGGTGTACAATGCACGTGGAAATTAAACCAAAAGA
>JAYPRP010000145.1:0-1609 GCA_038132575.1 Rhodospirillaceae bacterium | reverse complement strand
CGGGGACCGCGTCTTCGTGAAATCGGACACCCAGGGCTATGAGGATCGGCTCCTCGACGGCATCGGGTCCGCGTGGGACCGCGTCGCCGGCATCCGGCTCGAGCTGTCCCTGCAACCGATCTACGAAGACCAGCCGGATCATCTGCCGCTTCTCGAACGGCTTGCCGAACAGGGGTTGCGGCCGCATCTGGTCATTCCCGGCTACTGGAGCCGGCACTATGAGCGAATGCTCGAATACGACGTCGTGTGTTTCCGCGATCGCGACTGAGCGTGGGCGATCAGCGCTTCCGCGCACGCGGATGCGCCTTGCCGTAAACGTCCAGCAAGCGCGCGCTGTCCACGTCGGTGTAACGCTGGGTCGTGGACAGGGACGCGTGCCCGAGCAGTTCCTGGATCGCACGCAGATCTCCGCCCGCCGCGAGCAGATGCGTCGCGAACGAGTGACGCATCGCATGAGGCGTCGTCTCCCGCGGCAGCCCGAGCGCCAGACGCAGGTCCTGGACCCGCTTCTGCACCGCCCGCGGCCCGAGCCGGCCGCCACGCACGCCAACGAACAACGGACCGTCGGGCCGCAATACATGAGGACACTCGTCGATATATGTTTCGAGCGCCTCCTTAACAGCGGGCAGCACCGGCACCATGCGGGTTTTCCCACCCTTGCCCGTGACCGTCAGGCTGCCCTCCCCGGGCATCTCGCGCAGATCGAGGGCGAGCGCCTCGGAGATCCGAAGGCCGCAACCGTAGAGCAGCAGGATGACGGCGGCGTCGCGCGCACGCACCCACGACGGGGTTGAATCCCCGCCCGGCTCCATTGCGGCCAGGAAATCGTCGGTCTCGCGTCGGCTCAGTGCTTTCGGCAGCGCCTGCGGCAATCTGGGTCCGCGCATTGTACCGAGTGCCGGATTCTGCCCGTACCCTTCACGCTCGAGATAGCGATAGAACATGCGCACCGCAGACAGCGCGCGCGCCGTCGAACTGCGAGCCAATCCCTCAGCGCTGCGCATCGCCAGCCATGCACGAAAATCACCCGGCTTCAGAGCAAGCAGCGTCTCGAGTTCCACCGTCTCGCCGCAATGCTCGGACAGAAAGACGATGAACCCGGCGATATCGCGAAGATAGGCCGACAGGGTGTTGTCGGATGCGCGCCGCTCGGCCTGCAACACGGACTGCCAGGACGATATCGCCGCATCCAGGTCCGGTGTGATCGGAAGCGAGGAGACGTCGGGAGACTTCAGCGCGGCTGGTCGAGCCATGTGCGGATGCAATGTTCCATGATCGCCGCGAGAAACACGAGAAGTTCCGACCCCTGGCCCGGATGGAACCGTGCGGGCTCCCGGCTCCCAAGAGCCAGCAGGGCAACCGGGGCATCCTCGCGCACCGTCAGCCGCAAGAGGGCTTCGGACCGGACAAGCCCGGCCGCCTCGCCATAGATCCGGCGGTCACCCTCGATGGTGTCGCGGAGCATCACGGCGCGCGAGGTGTCGACGATCCGGTCGATGGTGCCGATCGGCACGACCCGCACCCCCTGGTTGCTGGTCGGCGCAACGGTGCCGCCCTCCAGGCAAAGCGCCGCGGCATCCACATGCAAAAGGCCGACAAGATCGATGGT
>JAYPRP010000144.1:0-1610 GCA_038132575.1 Rhodospirillaceae bacterium | reverse complement strand
AGCTGGCGCAGCCGAGACATCCTGCAGGTGCCCGAATATTCGGACGCGGATGCGCTCGCGCGCGTCGAGGACAACCTCCGCAAGCAGCCGCCGCTTGTGTTTGCCGGCGAGGCGCGTGCCCTGCGCGCGCAGCTGGCCAAGGTGGCCGAGGGGAAGGCATTTCTGCTGCAGGGCGGCGACTGTGCGGAAAGCTTCGCCGAATTCCACGCCGACAACATCCGCGACACCTTCAAGGTGCTCCTGCAGATGGCGGTGGTGCTGACCTATGGCGCGGCCTGCCCGGTGGTGAAGGTCGGGCGCCTGGCCGGCCAGTTCGCCAAGCCGCGCTCGTCGGCGACCGAGGAGGTGGATGGCGTGACGCTGCCGAGCTATCGCGGCGACATCATCAACGACATGGCCTTCAGCCCGGAAACGCGCGAGCCCGATCCGGAGCGCATGCTGCGCGCCTACAACCAGGCCGCCGCGACCCTGAACCTGCTCCGTGCCTTCGCCCAGGGCGGCTTCGCGGACCTGAACCAGGTCCATCGCTGGAACCTCGATTTCGTGAAGTCGAGCCCCCAGGGCGCGAAGTTCGAGGAGCTCGGCGCGCGCATCGACGAGACCCTCGCATTCATGGCCGCCTGCGGGCTGACCAGCGAGAACGTCCCGCAGATGGCGGAAACCGATTTCTACACAAGCCATGAGGCACTGCTGCTGGTCTATGAGCAGGCGCTGACTCGCCAGGACAGCCTGACCGGCAAGTGGTACGACACATCGGCGCACATGTTGTGGATCGGTGATCGGACCCGCCAGCCAGACGGTGCCCATATCGAGTATCTGAGCGGCGTCGAGAACCCGCTCGGCCTGAAATGCGGCCCGTCGATCGATATCGATGACCTGCTTCGCCTCACCGACATCCTGAACCCGGAGAACGAGCCCGGCCGGCTGACCCTGATCTGCCGCATGGGCGCAAAGAAAGCCGAGGAGCATCTGCCGGGCCTGGTTCGTGCGGTCGCCAGCGAGGGCAGGAACGTCGTCTGGTCGTGCGATCCCATGCATGGCAATACGGTGTCCTCCTCGATCGGTTACAAGACCCGCGCCTTCGACGCCATCCTGTCAGAGGTGGACACCTTCTTCGATGTGCATCGCGCCGAGGGAACCCATGCCGGCGGCGTCCATTTCGAGATGACCGGCCAGGATGTGACCGAATGCATCGGCGGTGCCCAGGCGATCACCGAGGAAGGCCTCAGCGATCGCTACCACACCCATTGCGACCCGCGCCTCAATGCCAGCCAGTCGATCGAGCTGGCCTTCCAGATCGCCGAGCGGCTCAAGCGCCAGCGTGACTTGACGGCGGCGGAGAATGCCGACCGGGTGGCGGCGGCCGGCTGATCGGCGCCGTATCGGGCTTCCCCATCTGGCGCCGACGCGCCAAACTGCTTCGCCTCTAGAGTGGGGACTATATGGGCACCGTAAAATCCAAAGGCGTGAATGCCGACGATGTGAAGTTCGAGGCTCCTAGTACTCCGGCGGAACCGCGCCCGCGCGTGGACGAGATTTCGTCGCTGACTGACACCTATTTTAACAAGACCCGGGCGATCGTCGGCAAGTTCGGCGTCACTCAGGTGACC
>JAYPRP010000143.1:0-1644 GCA_038132575.1 Rhodospirillaceae bacterium | reverse complement strand
GAGCCGCGCATTGCACTCGCCGCCGTGCGTGAGCCCGAGCGCGAAATCATGCGCATTGTCGTGCGCGACTGCCGCATGGATCGTAAAGAATTTATTAAGAGCTTCCAGGGCTCAGAGAGCGACAGCCGTTGGGTTAGCCGCGTGGCGCGCAAGAAAGACGTCGGTGCCAAGATCAACAATCACAAGGATGAGATCCAGCGCCTGCAGCGTCAGATCGCCAATGTCGAAGAGGCAACCGGCCTCACTATTGCTGAGATCAAGGAAATCAACCGTCGCATGAGCATGGGTGAAGCCCGTGCACGACGCGCGAAGAAAGAGATGGTCGAGGCCAACCTGCGTCTGGTGATCTCTATCGCCAAAAAGTACACCAACCGCGGCCTGCAGTTCCTCGATTTGATTCAGGAAGGCAACATCGGCCTGATGAAGGCGGTCGACAAGTTCGAGTACCGCCGCGGCTACAAGTTCTCGACCTACGCCACCTGGTGGATTCGCCAGGCGATCACCCGTTCGATCGCCGACCAGGCGCGCACGATCCGCATCCCGGTGCACATGATCGAGACGATCAACAAGCTGGTGCGCACCTCGCGCCAGATGCTCCACGAGATCGGCCGCGAGCCGACGCCGGAGGAACTGGCCAGCCGGCTGCACATGCCGCTCGAGAAGGTGCGCAAGGTCCTCAAGATCGCCAAGGAGCCGATCTCGCTCGAGACGCCGATCGGCGATGAGGAAGATTCCCATCTGGGCGACTTCATCGAGGACAAGAATGCGGTCCTACCGGTGGATGCGGCGATCCAGTCTAACCTGCGCGAGACCACCACGCGGGTGCTGGCCTCTCTTACCCCGCGTGAGGAGCGCGTCCTGCGCATGCGTTTCGGCATCGGCATGAACACCGATCACACGCTTGAAGAGGTGGGCCAGCAGTTCTCGGTCACCCGCGAGCGCATCCGCCAGATCGAGGCGAAGGCGCTGCGCAAGCTCAAGCATCCGTCGCGCTCGCGCAAGCTTCGGAGCTTCCTCGACCACTAGGTCGCGGTACGGATATGATTTTGCGGATATAGTGTTGACGAAGGCTGGCGGTTTCGCCGACCTTTTTCGTGCGTATAGCGCCTCTGCCAGGCTCCGGCGCGTGTGCTATACGAGTGACACGCGCCAAAGCGCGCTGGGCCCGTAGTTCAGTTGGTCAGAACGGACCGCTCATAACGGTCATGTCGCAGGTTCGAGTCCTGCCGGGCCCACCATCTCTTCACGCGTGTCCTCATCCACCCAGAGTCGTTTCACTTGGAATTCCTGCCTGCGGATATCAATGCGACGGCGGCGGCCATGCTCATCGCCGCAACGTTCATCGGAACGTTCATCTCCGGCGCCATGGGCGTTGGAGGCGGGATCATCCTGATCGCGGTGATGGCGAATTTCATGCCGGCGCCGGCGGTCGTCCCGGTTCACGGTGTGGTCCAATTGGGCTCCAATGTCTTCCGCGGGACCATTCAGCGTGCCCATATCGACTGGGGCACCTTCGTCTGGTTCGCGCTCGGCAGCATCGTCGGCGTGGCCGTTGGCGGCAGCGTCGTCGTCGCCCAGCCGGCGGATATCCTGCGCGCCGGCCGCGGCCGTTTCATTATCTACACGGTCTGGGCGCCGCAGATG
>JAYPRP010000142.1:525-1667 GCA_038132575.1 Rhodospirillaceae bacterium | reverse complement strand
CCCACCCGGCGGTAGTCTGGCAGCCCGCCAGCGAGGTATTTTCGTGCCCATGAGCCAGCACCGCTATTCATCCCGCGTCACCAACGCGGACCTGCTGCGCGCCGCCATCGGTCTCGCCTGCTGCCTCGTGCCACTCGTGTCCGTCGAGCTAGGCACCGTGGTCACGCTCGTCTTTGCCGTCCCCGCCGCGCTGTTCGCGGTCTTCGGCCTGCGCACCTGGCGCAACCGGGGCACGATCGTCACGGTGGACGCGGACGGCATCGCCGCGGGCAGACAGGCCATCGCCTGGGATGCGCTCGCCACCGTGAAGCTCTCCTACTTCTCGACCCGGCGCGACCGCGAGAACGGCTGGATGCAGCTCAAGCTCGCGGGCGGCGGCACGACCATCACCGTGAACTCCGGGCTCGAGGAATTCGAGGCGGTCTGCCGCGCTGCCTTCGAGGCCGCGCGCAGCCATGGCATCGAGCTCACGGACGCCAGCGCCCGCAACTTCGCGGCGCTCGGCCTCGGCGCGATCGTCCCCGATCACGATCCCGTCCCCGCCGCGCTCACCGGCTGGGGCAATCCGGCGGACTGGCAGCGATGACCGATCTCCTCAACGTCCGCGACCTCAAGGTCGATTTCACCGTCCACGGCGACCAGCTGCGCGCCGTCGACGGCGTGTCGTTCCGGATCCGCCAGGGCGGCACCACGGCCCTGGTCGGCGAGTCCGGCTCGGGCAAGTCCGTGTGCAGCCAAGCAATCATGGGCATCCTGCCGAACATCGGCTCCATCGCCGGGGGCGAGATCCTGTTCACCGATCCGCGCGGCGACGGCACCCCGGTCGATCTCGCGAAACTAGAACGCGACGGCAAGCCCATGCGCGCCATCCGCGGCGGCCGCATCTCGATGATCTTCCAGTAGCCGATGACGTCGCTGTCGCCGCTCCACACGGTCGGCGACCAGATCACCGAGGCGCTCCACCTGCACCGCGAGGTGGACAAGGCGACCGGCATCGAGCTCGCCACCGACATGCTGCGCCTGGTCGGCTTCCCCGACCCGCCGCGCGCCATCAAGACCTACCCGTTCGAGCTGTCCGGCGGGCTCCGCCAGCGCGCCATGATCGCCATGGCGCTGGTCTTCCGCCCGGCACTGCTCATTGC
>JAYPRP010000142.1:0-515 GCA_038132575.1 Rhodospirillaceae bacterium | reverse complement strand
CGGGATGCGGCAGCGCGTCATGATCGCGATGGCACTGGGCTGCAAGCCGGACCTGCTCATTGCCGACGAGCCGACGGCCGCCCTCGACGTCACTATCCAGGCCCAGATCCTGAAGCTCATCAAGGACCTCCAGTCCGAACTCGACATGGCCGTCCTCATGATCATCCATGACCTGGGCGTCGTCGCCAACGTCGCCGAGGAAGTGGTGGTCATGTTCCGCGGCAAGGTGATGGAGAGCGGCAGCGTCGAGGACATCTACCGCAACCCCGGACATCCCTATCTCAAGGCATTGCTCAACGCCGTCCCGCGCTTCGGCCTGGCCGAGGGCGAGCGCCTCGTCCCGCTGCGCGAGATCAAGGCGGAGACCGGAGAGCTGATCAAGCCCGACGCCGACCGCGGGCCCCAGGCCGCCGCCGGCACGCCGCTCCTCAAGGTGGACTGAATCTCCAAGGAATTCCTGATCCGCAAGGGCAGCTATTTCGGCTCCCAGGCCGCCCGCTCGGTCCTCGCCGCCG
>JAYPRP010000141.1:0-1673 GCA_038132575.1 Rhodospirillaceae bacterium | reverse complement strand
GGGGCGGCCCGGGGGGGGGCGGCCCCGCCGCCGGGCCCGGAGCTGACCTTACTCGAACCCTGGCGCGGCAAGATCCCCGACGCGGTCTTCGGCCCGCCCTACGCGCCGCCGGCGACCGATGGCTCCGGGCGGCCTCGGGCCAACCTGAAGCGCGCCGCGGCCCTGCTGACGAAGGCCGGCTGGACGGTGAGGGACGGCGCCCGGGTCAACGCAGCCGGCGAGGTCTTCCGGATCGAGATCACGATCCGGCGCCCGTCGAACGAGCGCATTGCATCCGCCTACGGCCGCAACCTCAAGCGGCTCGGAATCACGAGCACGGTGCGTCTGGTCGATTCGGCCCAGTTCCAGGGCCGGATCGATTCCTACGACTTCGACATGGTTTTCGGCTTCTGGGGCGTCACCCTGTCGCCGGGCAACGAGCAGCAAAACTACTGGAGCTCGAAGACCGCCGCGCAGCCGGGCGGGCGCAACTGGGCCGGCGTGTCGGACCCGGCAATCGACGCGATGATCGCAGCGCTCGGTGCGGCTCGTGACCGCGCGGAGTTGGTCGCCGCCGCGCGGGCGCTCGACCGAATCCTGATGTGGAATCGCTACGTACTGCCGCTCTACCACGACGCGGGACAGCGCATCGCCTACTGGTCGCGGATCGCCCGGCCGGCCGAGGTCCCGGTTTACGGGCTCCGGCTCGAGACGCTGTGGCGCGCTGAAGAGTAGTCCCGATCTAGCGGGCGCGCCGCCTAGAGCCAGAGCGCCACCAGCGCCGCGCCCGCGATCAGGCCGGTCGCCACGATTGCGAACGGCACCGGATAGTCGATCTCCGGATAGAGCCGGGCGAACAGACCGACCGAGTCCGGCAGCACGAGTATCAGGCCGGCGCCGAGGAACACCCCCGCGCCGAACAGCGAGCCGAGGACGAGCAGGCCGTCGGCATCTAGCGCGCGCCAGGCGCGCATCGCGGGGCCCTCTCGGTCATGCCCAAAGGTGGTGCGCTAGCCCGCGAGACGCGCGGCCACGAGCGTAGCAAGATCGACCTGCGGGCGCGGGCCCACATGATCGATCACCTCCGCCGCCGTGATCGTGCCGATGCGCGCGCACGTCGCAAGATCATCGCCCCGCGTAAAGCCGTGCAGGAAGCCGGCGGCGAACTGGTCGCCGGCGCCCGTCGTATCGACGACCACGGAAACCGGTTCGGCATCAACCACATGCACTTCGTCGCCCGCGACCACCACGGCGCCCTTTTCGGAACGGGTGAGCGCCGCGATCCAGCAGTCCTGGCGCACATGCTGGAGCGCCGTATCGAAGTCGTCGGCCTCGTAGAGCGAGGTGATCTCGGCCTCGTTGGCGAACAGGATGTCCACATGCTCGCTGACCAGCGCGCGGAAGGAGCCCCGGTGCCGGTCCACGCAGAACGGATCCGACAGGCTCAGCGAGACCATGCGGTCATGGGCATGGGCGAACGCGGCGGCCCGGTGGAACGCCTCCTTCGCCGCGTCCCGGTCCCACAGGTAGCCCTCAAGATAGGTCACCTGCGCGCGCGCGATCAGCGCCTCGTCGATGTCCTCGGGACCCAGGTTGACGCTCGCGCCGAGGAAAGTATTCATCGTCCGCTGGGCATCGGGCGTGATGAGGATCAGGCAGCGCGCGGTCGGCGGCCCGTCGGTCGCCGCCGGGGT
>JAYPRP010000140.1:0-1678 GCA_038132575.1 Rhodospirillaceae bacterium | reverse complement strand
GGTCAACGCGCTGGTCGAGAATCATGGCGGGCGGTACCTCGCCCAGACGCCCGATGTACGCGCCATGGAAGGCGACGGCAACGCGCCGAGCGTGATCGTCCTGCTGGAGTTTCCCGACCAGGCCGCCGTCGAGGCATTTTACGCCGACCCGGAGTACAAGCCATGGCTAGAATCCCGCAACGCGGGTTCCCACGGGCCCGTCCTGATGTTCGACGCGCTGTAACGCCGGACGGTCAGGCGCCGACGGGTGTCCCGGCGATACCGCTGCGCAGGTCCTTGCAGGTGAAGAAGTGGCAGTCCCGGTCCGGTGAAATCGTGACCGAATGGACGGTGTTCGCCGGGATATAGATCAATTGTCCCGGCCCGACGTCGGATTCCTGTCCGTCGACGGTCGCGTGCAGGCTTCCCTGCAGGATATAGATCCACTGCTCGTTCGGGTGGGTGTGGGGCGCGGACGTCTGGCCGGCCGGCAGAGTCATAATCCCGACCTGGGTCAGTTCGCCCTCGACGACCGGGCCGAAGGTCGCGGCATAACCGGGCCCGGCATCGAGACCCTGCAGTTTCTCCACGTCGAACACATAGGCCCCGTCGCCGGCCTTGTAGGCCCCTTCGGTCTTGGTTTCGGCATCCGTCATCGGTGACTCTCCCCCTGATACATCATGAATGACGACACATCCTAGCAGCTCCGGACCACGGCGTGAACGCGCGGGCATCCGGCGTATCTTCGGGCGCTAGCCAGCGGCGCGCTTTCTTTTCTCCGGCCTTGCGGTCCGTCCGTGCTATGACGCGGACATGAACCGCGCAGCACTCCTCATCATCGCCGCCCTCACGGGGGCCGGTGCCGTCTATACGATCTATCTCAGCGTGACCGGCGACGCCGGGATCACCACCTGGCGGGCCGCCCGGGCCACCGCCGCGGTGCTCGTCATCGGCGCCGCGATCGTCACCTGGCGCGAGCTCATCCGGCCAAAGGCTCGGCAGACGCATGTCCTTAAGCGGGCGGCGCTGGTCGCTCTCATCGTCGGTGTGATCGGGCTGGGCGCGAACGCCTTCGTCGGCGGCACGACGAATGTGCCCGACGGGCCGGTCTTCGTCCTGTCGCTGCTGCTCATCCTGCAGGCCTTCCTGACCATCGGCCACGCGTCCCGCACGACCTGAGCCTCCGCCTTGTCCGACGGCGCCCCGCAATCACGCATCAACGGCAATCTTCGCGGCATCTTCTGGATGGCGGTGACGGGCATCCTGTTCGTGGCCGTCACCGGCATCGTACGTCATCTGGGCACCGACATGAGCGCCATCCAGGCCGCGTTCATCCGCTACGTATTCGGACTCATATTGTTGATACCGGTCCTGTGCCGGGTCGGCAGCTTCGTGCGCGAGCGCAAGATCATGGGGCTGCACGCTGTGCGCGGCGTCATCCACGGGATCGGCGTGATGCTCTGGTTCTTCGCGATGGCCAAGATTCCCATCGCCGAGGTCACGGCGCTGGGCTTCACCGCGCCCATTTTCACCACGCTCGGCGCGGCGCTCTTCCTCGGCGAAAAGCTACACCTGCACAGGGTCGGCGCGGTGCTCATCGGGTTCGGCGGCGCGCTCGTCGTGCTCCAGCCCGGCTTCGAGGCCATCAACATCGGTTCGATCGCCCAGCTCGTGGCCGCCCCACTATTCGCCTGTTCGT
>JAYPRP010000139.1:0-1736 GCA_038132575.1 Rhodospirillaceae bacterium | reverse complement strand
GTGTAGATCAGCGGCACGAACTGCTCAGACGCGGGCGGCAGGATCGGCAGCGAGAAGCGCAGGAAGCCGTAGCCGCCCATCTTCAGGAGCACGCCCGCGAGGATGACCGAGCCGGCCGTCGGCGCCTCGACATGGGCGTCGGGCAGCCAGGTGTGCACCGGCCACATGGGCATCTTGACCGCGAAGGACGCGAAGAAGGCGAGCCACAGCCAGGTCTGGAGCCCGGCGGGCACGTCGAAGCCCATGAGCGTCGGGACGTCGGTCGTGCCGGCCTCGAAGTAGAGCGCCAGCAAGGCGGCCAGCAGCAGCACAGAGCCGGCCAGTGTGTAGAGGAAGAACTTGAAGGCCGAATAGACCCGCCGCGGGCCGCCCCACACGCCGATGATGATGAACATCGGGATCAGGACGGCTTCGAAGAAGATGTAGAAGAGCAGGAAGTCTAGCGCGACGAAGGTGCCGATCATAAAGGTCTCGAGCACCAGGAACGCAATCATGTAGTCCTTCACCCGCACCGAGATCGCCTTCCACGAGGCGAGCACACAGATCGGCGTCAGGAAGGTCGAGAGGATCACGAAGAACAGCGAAATCCCGTCGATCCCCATGTGATAGGAGATATCGAAGGCGGGCAGCCACTCGACCTTCTCGACGAACTGGAAGTCAGCGGTTGTCGGGTCGAAGTTGATCCACAGGAGAAGACTGATCGCGAAGGTCGCGAGCGAGGTCCACAGCGCGCCCCAGCGGGCGTTGTTAGCGACCTGCTCCTCCGAGCCTCGCGCGGCCAGGATGAACAACACGCCCACCAACGGCAGGAAGGTGACCAGCGACAAAATGGGGAAAGAATCCATGCGCCCGCCCCTACTCGAAGAATCCGAAGAGGAACCAGCTCGCGAGCAGCGCCAAGCCGATCAGCATCGCGAAGGCGTAGTGAAACACGAAGCCCGACTGCATCCGGCTCGCGCGGCTTGCCACGTCCCTGGCTGCCGCCGCGACACCGTCGGGGCCGACCCCGTCGATCACCGCGCCGTCACCCGATTTCCAGAGACCGCGCCCGAGATAGAAGGCCGGCCGCACGAAAAGGCGGTCGTAGAGTTCGTCGAAGAACCACTTGTTGAAGACGAAGCGGTAAACGGGCCCCGCCATGCTGGCCACGCGCTCGGGCCAGCCGGGCCGGGCCATGTACATGACCCAGGCGGCGAGGATGCCCACCACGCCGACGGCAATCGGCAGGATCTTCACCCACTTCGGCACGTGATGCGCCTCCTCGATGATGTCGGAAAGCATCAGGATCGAGGAGCCCCAGAAATGCTCCATCTCATGGCCGACGAAATACTCGTATGCGAGCGCACCGGAGAACAGCGCACCGGCAGCCAGCACGAAGAGCGGCGCGAGCATCACCAGCGGTGACTCATGCGCGTGATCGAAGGTGTGCTCGTCTGCCCGCGTGCGGCCGTGGAAGGTCAGGAACAGGAGCCGCCAGGAGTAGAAGGCGGTCATCAGCGCCGCGGCGATGCCGGCCCAGAAGGCGTACTGGCCCATGCCCGTGTGCGCCGCGAAGGCCGATTCCAGGATGATGTCCTTGGAATAGAAGCCGGCGAAACCGATCCCAAGTAGCGGGATTCCGACCCCGGCGAGCGCTAGGCTGCCGATCCACATCAGGACCGCCGTCTGCCGCATCTTCGGGAACAAGCCGCCCATCCTGCGCATGTCCTGCTCGTCGTCCATGCCGTGGATGACGC
>JAYPRP010000138.1:0-1843 GCA_038132575.1 Rhodospirillaceae bacterium | reverse complement strand
GCATGCCCACCAGCCCGCAGAAGCTCGCCGGCACGCGGACCGAGCCGCCCGTGTCCGTACCGAGCGCGAGGTTGACTAGCCCGCCGGCGACGGCCGCGGCCGAGCCGCTCGAAGAGCCGCCGGGCACGTGGCCCGGCGCGGCCGGGTTCTCGGGCGTGCCGTAGTGGGAGTTCTCGCCGAAGATGCCGCGCGACAGTTCGTCGGTATGGGTCTTGCCGACCATAGTCGCACCGGCTGCGACGAGCGCGGCCACCGGCCAGGACGTTTCTTCGGCCGGTCCGTGGGTGCGCTTCCAGTCCGGGTTGCCGCCGCCCGTGACGTGGCCGGCGACATCGTACAGGTCCTTCGCCGCAAAGGTCAGGCCCGCGAGCGGCCCATCCGCCGCGCCGGCAAGGTAGGCGTCGGTGTCGGTGCAGAACGCGCCGTACGGGTCGTCGAAGGGGAGGGGCATCGCGGGTTAGCTCATTCCCCCATGTCGACGATGGCGATGACCGGGCCGCCGCCCGGGGGCCCCTGGTGCATCGCGTCGACCGAGACGAACACCGCCGGGTCGCCGATGGCCGTCGCCGCGACGCCGCCGACCGCGCCCTTGGCGTGGCGGTGGTGGTGCACGTCGGAATCGTCGAGCATGATCTGGCGCCGGCCGCGCAGGCGCGCGCGCGGGTCGGCTTCGCACTTCATGAAGCAGTTTACGACCCGGTTGCCGAGGTCCTCGGCGCGGGGCCGCTCGGGCAACTCGAGGCCCGCGTCGCGGATCGCGTCGTAGATGCCGTCGATGTCGAGCGCGTCCTTCATGACCGAATGCCCGATGCGGTAGCGCCCGCCGGCGCCGGCTCTGTTGCCGAACAGCACGATCTGGGCCCGGTCGAGCTCCACGCCCGACGAGCAGGACGAGACGGCGGAATAGATGTCGAGGTTCTTGCAGATTTCCTCGAGCCTCGGCATCTCGATCTCGCCCAGCGCGACGCCGATGCCCAGCGCCGTCGTGCCGTTGGACACGCCCATGGAATCGTGGACCTCGCAGGCGACCGTCTCGCCGCGCGCATGCGCGTCCTGCACGCCCTCGACGGTGAGCAGCGGCGTCTTGGTCTGGACGTAGTGAACGTCCTTCGGGTCCTCGATGCCCGCATCTGCCATCGCGAGGCGGACGGCGGCGGCGACCTTCTCGACCATCGCCGGGCGGCCGATATCCTCGGGGAACAGCTCCTCGCTCATGGCGACGCCCATGACGATCCGGTCCTGGTCGGCCGGCCCGGTCTCGTCGTTGCGCGCGAACGCGACCGCGTGCGGCGTGATCACCCCGTCGCAGCCACCCGACCAGACCATCGGGATCTCCTTCACCTCGGCCCCCGACCGGGTGCCGTGCTTCATCAGGACGCCGCGGAAGGCCTGGTCCGACAGGATCCGGGTGAAGTCGTTCACCCCGCCGTTGCCCTCGGTCTTGCCGATGACGGCGACGATCTCGTCGGCCGAAACCTCGCCCGAGGCGACCCACTCGTCGAGGCCCGCCGCGTCCATCACGGACTTGATCTCGATTTTCCTGACGTCGATGGCCATGTCTTGTTCCCTGTGTACGTGTTTGCTGTTTCGTTGAAGTTGGTTCTAGCCGGCATCCGGCGGCCAGCCCAGCGGGCAGGCATCCTGGATCGCGCCGGCGACCGCGAGAATCTTCGGCTCGGCCAGCCGGGGGCCGATCACCTGCATTCCGACGGGCAGCTGCGACGGCCCGAGCCCCGCCGGGACGGACGCCGCGGGATAGCCGGCGAGGGTGACCAGAAAGGTCGGCGCCACCCAGTCGATGTAATTCTCGAGCACCGTGTCGCCGATGCGTTCGGGGTAATTC
>JAYPRP010000137.1:0-1848 GCA_038132575.1 Rhodospirillaceae bacterium | reverse complement strand
CCTCCATAGGTTGCGACCGTCATGGATTTCCCCGCCCCCTTGATTCCGGGCCGCCTCGTCCGCCGGTACAAGCGCTTCCTGTCCGATATCGAGATCACGGGCGACGGCGGTGCGCTGACGGAGATCACCGCGCACTGTCCCAATCCCGGCGCAATGCTGGGGCTGTCGACCCCAGGTTCTGACGTCTGGGTCTCGCCGGCGAACAATCCGAAGCGCAAGCTCCAGTACACCTGGGAAATCATCCGGGTCGGCGATCATCATGTCGGCATCAACACCGGGCTGCCAAACGCACTGGTCGATGAGGCGCTCGCGGCCGATCACATCGCCGAACTCACCAGCTACGAAAGCCGGCGCCGCGAGGTGAAGTACGGAGAGAACTCACGCATCGACTTCCTGCTCCAGGCGCCCGACCGGGCCGATTGCTACGTCGAGATCAAGAACGTGCATCTCAAGCGCGACGCGGCGGATGCGGTGAATGGCGCCGAGTTCCCCGACAGCGTAACCCGGCGCGGCGCGAAGCATCTTCGTGAACTCGCGAACGTCGCGGAAGCAGGCGCCCGCGCGGTCATGCTCTATGTGGTTCAGCGCAAGGATTGCGACTATTTCCGCCTGGCGGCCGACATCGACCTGGCCTATGCCGAAGCATTCGCGGATGCCAAGCGTCGAGGGGTTGAGGCAATCTGCTATGCATGCGACGTTTCGCCCGAACGCATCGAGATCACGAACCCCCTGCCGATCAGGCCCTGAAACCGACATGACCGACACCCAATCCGCCGCCCTCGACTCCGAAGCGCGCCGCATTCGCATCCATGATGCAGATGCGTTCGAAGGCATGCGCCGCGCCGGCAAACTCGCGGCCGAAACGCTCGATCACGTGACGCCGCACGTGATACCCGGGGTCACCACCGAGGAGCTCAATCGAATCTGCCATGAGTTCATCCTTGACCATAGTGCTATTCCCGCGCCCCTCGGCTACCGCGGGTTCCCCAAATCGATCTGCACCTCAGTAAACCACGTGGTCTGCCATGGTATCCCCGGCGAGAAACGCATGGCCGAGGGCGATATCGTCAACATCGACGTGACGGTCATCCTCGACGGCTGGCACGGCGACACCAGCCGGATGTTCAACGTCGGCAAGGTTAAACGGCTCGCCGAACGTCTGGTCGACGTGACCCACCAGGCGCTCTGGGAGGGCATCAACATTGTCCGGCCCGGCGCGACGGTGGGCGATATCGGCCACGCCATCCAGAGATATGTCGAGGCCGAGCGCTTCTCCGTGGTCCGCGACTTCTGCGGCCACGGGCTGGGCCAGGTGTTCCACGATGCGCCCTCGATCCTGCATTTCGGCGCGCCGGGGACCGGTGCGGAACTGCGTGAGGGCATGTTTTTCACAATAGAGCCGATGGTGAACGTTGGTCGCTTCGACGTGAAGATCCTCGGCGATGGCTGGACCGCCGTCACCAAGGACCGCTCCCTTTCGGCCCAGTTCGAGCATTCAATCGGCGTGACGGCCGACGGCTGCGAGGTGTTCACCCACTCCCCCAAGGGCTGGGACAAACCGCCTTACACCTGATCCGGCGCGACGCCCACGAACAACATGGCCGCTCCACCCGGACAGCCCGATCAGAGCGAACACAGAGCCCGTTTGCGGGAGCGGTTCGCGGTGGATGACGGCGTGGCAATGCCGGATTACGAGCTGCTCGAGCTGATCCTCTTCAGCGCGATCCCGCGGCGCGATACGAAGCCGCTGGTAAAACGCCTGATCGCGCGCGAACCGGTAACGGCCTGTTTATATTTCTTAAGGGTACCCATGTATGACGTCGTCCTCGCCGCGCCGGTCGTCCACAC
>JAYPRP010000136.1:0-1848 GCA_038132575.1 Rhodospirillaceae bacterium | reverse complement strand
GAGCCTGTACGAGCCTGACCGCGATGTTGCCAGGACCGTAAGCGGTTCCGAACCGCCACCGACGCTGCGCCAGTGGTCGGCGATCGGCCTGGTTTGCGGCCTCGCATTCGTGACCCTCATATTCATGTTCATGATCCCGTCGCAAACCGCCTTCTTCCTGGTGGAGATCGGCGTCGAGGATCCGACCCGCGCGGGACTGGCGATCGGTTTGTTCAACTTGTCGGCGGGCATCGCATCGCTGACCTACGGATGGCTGAGGTCCCGAGTCAGCCCGGAATCCATCTTTGCGTTGCTGTTTGCGGTCGGAGGTCTTGGTTTTACGAGTCAGCCCGGAATCCATCTTTGCGTTGCTGTTTGCGGTCGGGGGCCTTGGCTTTGTCCTGACCGGGTTCTCCGAAAGCTTCACCGGCACGATGATCGCGATGGGGATCGGCGGATTTTCAATGGGGGCGTTCCTGCCCAACATCAATCTGGCGATCATTTCGCGCACCTCGATGGCCGTTCGCGGTCGCGCGCTTGGCGCGCTGACCACGTCGTTCTTCATGGGACAGTTTCTCTCGCCGGTCTGGGCGGTGCCGATCGCTGCGGCAAGAAGTGTCGGCCACGCCTTCCTGGTCAGCGGCTACCTCCTGCTGGCGATGAGCGCGATTTTCCTGGCAATCGTTGTCTGGCGGCGGCTGCTCGGTGCGCGGGAGGCGATGCGCTAGGCCCGGCCGGCGCTGCCGGACAGAACCGAGAGATCGACCCCGATACTGTTGAAAGCGCGCTCCCACTTGTCGGCCGCTTCTACCTCGAACATCAGTGCGTCGTCATAGGGCACCGACAGCCAGGCGTTGTCGTGGAACTCCGATTCGAGTTGCCCCGGACCCCAGCCCGCATATCCGAGCGCCAGGATGGACTTCTCCGGGCCGTCCCCGCGTGCGAGCGCCCGCAGAATATTGAGGGTTGCCGTCAGCCCGACCTGGTTGGTGATCATCAGCGTCTCGTCGTGCCGGTACTCGCCGGAATGGAGTACGAAGCCCCGCTGGTTCTCGACCGGGCCACCGAAATGCACCGTCATGTCGCGCACCGAATCGCCGGCCGGAATGTCGAGCTGGCCCAGGAGTTCCCGGAAATCGATAGAATCGAGGGTCTTGTTGACTAATAGGCCCATTGCACCCTCGTCGTTATGGGCGCACATGTAGATGACAGCTCGTTCGAAGCGCGGGTCGGTCATGGCCGGCATCGCGAGCAGCATCTGGCCCTCGAAATAGGTGCCGGTGGTGGGATCGGTATTGTTCATGACGTTCCTGTCATAGTACGCCGGGCCGGCAGAAGTCTCCCCGACACGCGATTGTGAGGCCAGGTTAGTGTCTGGCCGCTATATTCCGGGATATTCTTACCTATATTTCAACCGTTCGAGTTCCGTGACAGGCAGTCCAGCCGAGGCATGAACCAAATGGTAGCGCGTTTCCGGGAAATCCTGCGTCTGGCCACGATTATGGCGGCCATTCCGGCTTTTTTGTGGCCGAACCTCGCCGCGGGCGACGCGGCGACCGACTGGCTCGACGGTCCGAAGGCCGATATCCGCCTCGTCTCGGCGACGACAGCCGTCGGCGATCTCGAATCGATCCCGCTCGGCATCGAGGTGCGCCTCGACGAAGGCTGGAAGACCTACTGGCGCTCTCCGGGCGATGCCGGAATCCCGCCCCACGTGGCATGGGACGAATCGTCCAACCTGGCCGCCGCGGCGTTCCAGTGGCCGGCGCCCGTCCGCTTCAAATATTTCGACCTGGAGACCTTCGGCTACGAAAAGCAGGTGGTCTTTCCGGTCACAGCCGAACTCCGCACGGCCGGCGAGGCCGTGAA
>JAYPRP010000135.1:0-1934 GCA_038132575.1 Rhodospirillaceae bacterium | reverse complement strand
TGATCGTGAAGGTGCCGCCGGTGAGTTCCTTCATGGTCAGCTTGCCGTCGCGCGCGCGCTGCCCGAAGTCGGCGATCTGGCTCTCGATCTGGGCGAAGCTCTGCTTGTCGGCATCGCGCAGGACCGGAACGACCAGTCCCTGTTCGCCGCCGACCGCGATGCCGATGTCGTAGTAGTTGCGATAGATGATCTCGTCGCCATGGATCTCCGCGTTCACCGACGGCAGCTCCTTGAGCGCATTGATCGCGGCCTTCACGAAGATGCTCATGAAGCCGAGCTTCACGCCGTGTTTCTTCTCGAAATCGTCGCGGTAGCGCGCCCGCAGGTCGATCACGCCCTGCATGTCGACCTCGTTGAAGGTCGTGAGCATGGCCGCCGTATTCTGCGCCTGTTTGAGGCGGGTCGCGACGGTCTGGCGCAGCTTGGACATGCGCACACGTTCCTCGCCGCGCGGATCCTCGGCCCGTTCCGGCAGGTCGTCCGCCGAGACAAAAGCCGGCGCGGCGGGCGCCGCGGGTGCAGCAGGCGCGGCCGGGGCACCGCCCGTATCGCGGCTGTCGAGATAACGCATCACGTCGCCCTTGGTGATGCGGCCGTCGCGGCCGGTGACGGGAATGGCCGCGGGGTTGAGCCCGTGCTCGTCCACCAGCTTCCGGACCGCCGGCGACAGCGGATGTTCGGTGTTGGCGCTGGCGGCGGGGGCTTCCTGCGCTTCGCTGGCGGCCGGTGTTTCCGGCGTGGCGGGCGCCGGTGCAGCCGGTGCCTCGCCCGTGGTGATCCGCCCGACGATCGCGCCTACCTCGACATCGACCCCTTCCTCGGCGACGATCTCGATCAGTGTGCCGGCGGCGGGGGCCGGGAGTTCGGCCGTGACCTTGTCGGTCTCGATCTCGACGAGGGGTTCGTCGGCAGCGAAGCTTTCGCCGACCTGTTTCAGCCAGCGGCCGACCGTGCCCTCGGTCACCGATTCGCCGAGCTCGGGCACCTTGACGTCCATGCTGTCACCCGAGCCCGCCGCTTGCGCCGGCGCTTCGGCGGGCTCCGCAGGCGTTTCTGCCGGTGCCGTGTCATCGGAGTTTGCGGTCTCGGCAGCCGGTTTGGCGGTGGCCGTGGCGGTCTCGTCGATGGCGCCGATCACGGTGCCGACCTCGACATCCGCACCCTCGTCGGCGCCGATCTCCGTGAGCACACCGGCGCCCGGCGACGGCACTTCGACCGTTACCTTGTCCGTCTCGATCTCGACCAATGGCTCGTCCGCGGCGACAGCCTCGCCCACGGCCTTGAACCAGCGCGCGATGGTGCCCTCCGTGACGGACTCACCCATGTCGGGCACTTTGATCTCGATAGCCATTGTCGAATCCCTGTTGCGGCCGCCGGGCTCAGAGCGTGAGCGCTTCGTCGACCAGTTTTTCCTGTTCGCGGCGATGCCGCGCGGCGCTTCCCGTGGCGGGAGAGGCCGCCTCGACGCGACCGACATAGCGCGGCCTTGTGTGGTCGGCACCAATCTCCTCGAGGACGGACTCCAGCCGGCGATCGACGAAGGTCCAGCTGCCCATGTTCTCGGGTTCTTCCTGGCACCACACGATCTCGGCTTGCTTGAAGCGCGACAGCTCCTCGACCAGCGCCTTGCGAGGGAAGGGGTAGAGCTGTTCGAGCCGCAGGAAGAAGACGTTGTCGATGCCACGCTTCGCGCGTTCCTCGAACAGGTCGTAATAGACCTTGCCCGAGCACAGCACGACGCGCTTCACATCCTTGTCGTCGCACAGCTTCTCGTTGTCGTACAGGACCCGGTGGAAGCTGGTGCCGGGGCCGAATTCCTCGAGGCTCGACACGCACAGCTTGTGCCGCAGTAGTGATTTCGGGGTCATCACGATCAGCGGCTTGCGGAAATTCCGCCGTATCTGGCGGCGCAGTGCGTGGAAGTAGTTCGCGGG
>JAYPRP010000134.1:0-2030 GCA_038132575.1 Rhodospirillaceae bacterium | reverse complement strand
TTCCGGGAGGGTTAGAGCGGAAACCGTCGCACGCGGACCTGATCCGCGTATCTCGTCTCGCACCGTAATGAGATGCCCGGGTCAGGCCCGGGCATGACGAAATGGAAAGGACCTAAATCAGGTCTTCCAGCGTGCGCTGCTGCTCGGGCTTCCAGCCGACCAGCACGCCCGCGTCGGTCTCGATCACCGGCCGCTTGATCAGGGTCGGGTTCTCGGCCATCAGCTGCAGGCCGATGTCCTCGGTCACATTCTCGCGGATCACCTCGTCGAGGTTGCGCCACGTCGTGCTGCCGCGATTGAGCAGGACTTCCCAGCCGACCTCCATGGCCCACTCGGTCAGCTTGTCGTTGTCCACGCCGTCGGCGCGCACGTCGAGGAAGCGGTGCGGCGTCTCGCGGCGCTCCAGCCATTTCAGCGCCTTCTTGGTCGTGTCGCAGCTCTTCAGGCCATAGACGGTCAGCATATCGGCGTCCTCTCGGTTGGGCTCCATCGCGATCTCGCGCCCCGGCGGCATAGCATGCCGCAGGACGCGAATATAGGCATCCCCGAGTCCCGGACAAGCCGTTGATCGCCGCCCTGATCTTCCCGAAACACATGGTGCCATGCCCTTTGCAGCGTCATTCCGGTACGGGAAAGATCATCCCGTCCTCCTTGCCGCGACGCGGCGGGGCGGGGCTAGCTTCAGGTCCACGGATTGCTTCCAGGGGGTTAGCATGGCCAGCACAGACGAAAAACGGAACCGGCGCAAGGTCATCGCCGCCGGGGTCACCGGCAACGTGCTCGAGTGGTACGACTTCGCGGTTTACGGCTTCTACGCGCCGATCATCGGCCGCCTGTTCTTTCCCTCCGACGACCCGACCTTCTCCCTGATCGCGTCCTTCGGCGCGTTCGCCGCAGGCTTCATGATGCGCCCCATCGGCGGGTTCGTGTTCGGCTATATCGGCGACAAGATCGGCCGCAAGCGGGCGCTGGTCCTCTCGGTGATGCTGATGGCGATTCCCACCGGGGTGATCGGCATCCTGCCCGATCACGCGACCATCGGCATTGCGGCGGCCTTCCTGATGGTCGGCATGCGCATGCTCCAGGGCCTGTCGGTCGGCGGCGAATACACCGGCTCGATCGTCTACCTGGCCGAGCATTCACCGGCCAGCCGCCGCGGCTTTTTCACCAGCTGGACCCTGTTTGGCGCGGTCGGCGGCATCCTGCTCGGCTCCGGCGTCTCGGCACTGGTGAGCGGACTTCTCACCGCAGACCAGGTCTCGGACTGGGGCTGGCGGCTGCCGTTCCTCGCGGGCATCCTCGTCGGCGTGGTCGGCCTGATGATCCGCCGGCACCTGCCCGACATGCCCGAGGACGAAGGCGCGGACAAGCCCGCCAACCCGATCGTCGAGGCGCTGACGACCCAGTGGTGCGAGATGCTCAAGGTGATCGGCTTCAACATCATCAACGCCGTCGGCTTCTACATGATGTTCGTCTACGTCGTGACCTGGTTGATCAAGCAGGTGCAGGAGCCGCGCTCCGACGCGCTGGACATCAACACGATCTCCATGGCGGTGCTGCTGGTCCTGATCCCGATCTTCGGCGCCCTGTCCGACCGGATCGGCCGCAAGCCGCTGCTGATGTTCGGTGCCGGCGGCATGGCGATCCTCGGCTATCCACTGATCTGGCTGATGCACCATCCGGACTTCATGATGATCCTCGCGGGCCAGCTCGGCTTCGCGGTGCTGATCGGGGCCTATTTCGGCGGCGCGCCGGCGACCCTGACGGAGATGTTCCCGCGCCGGGTGCGCGTGAGCGCGCTCTCGGTCGGGTACAATGTGGGGCTTGCCGTCTTCGGCGGCACCACGCCGCTCATTGCGACCTGGCTCATCGCCCGCACCCATGACGATCTGTCGATCGCCTGGTACCTGATCGCCTGCGCTGTCGTCTCGTTCCTGGTTGTGCTGACCCTCAAGGAAACAGCGGGCAAGCCCCTACCGGATTAGTCCTGAACTCGTCATGCCCGGGCCTGACCCGGGCATCTCTTCGCC
>JAYPRP010000133.1:0-2185 GCA_038132575.1 Rhodospirillaceae bacterium | reverse complement strand
AAAGGGCTATGCCGAATTCCTCGAGAACGCGGCCTGACGGAGGCGCGGGTGCCGGACGGAAGCGGACATATGCAGCCCTATCTCGCGCAGGCGCTCGACGCGTCGTCGCGTTTCGCGGGCGCGGGTGTCGACTGGGTCGATGCGCTCCGGCGCACTGGGGCGGATGCCTACAGCGCGCACGGCCTGCCGGAACGGCGCCATGAGTGCTGGCGCTATACCAATCTGAACGCGCTGCGCGACGAGGGTTTCCAGCTCGCCGCGACGGCGCCGGCGATCGGCGTGCCCGCGCTACCACATCCGTCCGTCGCGGGCCTGGCGGCCTATCGCGTGGTCCTGGTCAACGGCCGCGTGCAGCCGAAGCTCTGCGCGCTCGACGGAATGCCGGACGGCGTACTGATCAGCGGACTCGAGGACCTGCTCGGTGCCGCGCCGAACCGGTTGGAGCCTTACCTGGGCCGGATCACGCCACTCGCCGACATGCCGATGGCGGCGCTCAACACGGCGTTCCTGCAGGACGGGATGGCGATCTTCATCGGCGCCGACATCGTCCTCGACAAGCCGGTCCACCTGATCTCGATCACGGCACCCGGCGAGGGCGCCATGATGGTGCAGCCGCGCCATCTCATGGTGATGGAGGCCGGCGCGGAGGCGACCCTCATCGAGACGCACATCACGGCGACCGGCGGGTCGAGCTTCAACAACATCGTCACCGAACTGCAGCTCGGTGAGCGCGCGCGTCTCAATCATTTCGTCTTCCAGGAAGAGGCCGATACGAGCGTGCACCTGTCCGGAACGGCGGTGTCGCTCGCGGCGGAGTCCTTCTACGACAGCTTCGTCCTGCAAAGCGGGGCGGCGATCGGGCGAAGCGAGATACGCGCCTATCTCAACGGTCCCGGCGCCGACTGCCGGCTCGATGGCGTCTATCTCGCGACGGGCAAGCAGGTCGTGGACAACACCACCTATGTTGAACACGCCGCACCGGAATGCCGGTCGCGCCAGGTGTACAAGGGCGTCCTCGACGGCCAGGCACGCGGCGTCTTCCAGGGGAAGGTGCATGTCGTGCGCGACGCGCAGAAGACGGACGGCCACCAGCTGAGCCGGGCGCTGCTGCTTTCGCCGCGCGCGGAGATCGACGCCCGCCCCGAGCTCGAGATCTACGCCGATGACGTGAAGTGCAGCCACGGGGCGACGGCGGGCGAGCTCGACGAGGATGCCCTGTTCTACCTGCTGAGCCGCGGCGTACCGCGCGTGACGGCGCGCCGGATGCTGGTCGAGGCGTTCCTGTCGGAGGCGATTTCGGAGATCCCTCTGGCGCCCGTCGCGGAGGATTTCTCGGCGCATGTGCGCCAGTGGCTTTCCGCCCATGTCTATCAGTCGTCGGATGGAGAGACTACATGACCACCGCCAACACAGCCGCGGCCGGCGCGTCGGCCTACGATGTTGATGCCGTGCGCGCCGATTTCCCGATCCTGGGCGGGACCATGCACGACAAGCCGCTGGTGTTCCTGGACAGCGCGGCCTCGGCGCAGAAACCGCGCCAGGTCATCGATGCCGTCTCGCGCGCGTATGAAACCGAGTATGCGAACGTTCATCGCGGTCTCTACCAGATCAGCGAGGCGGTGACGGCGCGCTACGAGGGTACGCGTGAGATAATCCGGAAATACATCAACGCGGCCCACACCCACGAGATCATCTTCACCCGCAACGCGACGGAATCGATAAACCTCGTGGCCTACAGCTTCGGGCGGGCGTTCCTGGAGGAGGGCGACGAGGTCGTCATCTCCGAGCTCGAGCATCATTCCAATATCGTGCCGTGGCAGATGCTGCGCGACGAGAAGGGCGTTGTGCTGAAGGTCGCGCCGATCAGCGACGACGGCGAGTTGATCATGTCCGTGTTCGAGGATCTGCTCGGACCGAAAACGAAGCTTGTCGCGCTCGCCCACATGTCGAACGTGATGGGGACGATCCTCCCGGTCGAGGACATCGTCCGCCGCGCCCACGCGGTGGGCGCGAAGGTGCTGCTCGACGGCTGCCAGTCCGTGACGCACATCCCCGTCGACGTGCAGGCGCTGGGCTGCGATTTCTATGTCTTCTCCGGCCACAAGCTTTATGGCCCGAGCGGGATCGGCGTGCTGTATGGCCGCGAGGAACTGCTCGATGCGATGCCGCCCTTCATGGGGGGCGG
>JAYPRP010000132.1:0-2272 GCA_038132575.1 Rhodospirillaceae bacterium | reverse complement strand
AAAGGCGAAGACGATATCCGCGCCGCGGGCCACGAGATCATCGACCCAGCCGCCGCGCGCCGCCGCCACGAGGCCGAGCGCCGTGCCCGCCACGAGCCCGATCCCGACCGCCACGACGCCGACCATGATCGAGTTCCGTGCACCGATCATGAGCCGGGTCGCAATGTCCCGACCAAAGTGATCCGTGCCCAGCCAGTGCGCGGCGCTCAGGCCCTGCATGCGCTGGGTGATCGCGACCGCATCGAAGGCATGGGGCGTCCAGACGAGCGAGACCAGCGCCACCAGCATAAGCAAGCCGGTCAGGATGGCGCCGGCCCAGAAACTCGGATGCCCGCGCCATCGCCGGGCGGCGCCATTGCCGTGGATATCGTCCGCGCGTGTGCTCATGCCGCGTGCCGGACCCGTGGATCGATCACGGCATAGGCGACATCGACCAGGAAGTTCACCACCACGACGAGACCCACGAGCAGAAGGATCACGTCACGCAGCACGACGAGGTCGCGCTGGCTGACCGCCTGGAAGATCAGCCGCCCCAGCCCGGGGAGCGCGAACACCGCCTCGACCACGATCGAGCCGGCGAGCAGGAAGGCGAACTGCAGGCCGAGAATCGTGGTCATGGGAATGAGCGCGTTGCGCAGGACGTGCGCCCACATGATCCGGCGTGGTGCCAGCCCCTTTGCTCGTGCCGTGCGGACATAGTCCGCGCCGAGCGTGTCGAGCACCGCGGAGCGCGCAACCCGCGCGAGGATCGCCGCTTCCGGCAATGCCAGGGACATGGCCGGGAGAACGAGCGCCCACAGCGCCGCGACGATCCCTGCATCCCAGCCCGGAAAGCCGGACGCCGGAAACCAGCCGAGCGCGACGGCGAACACCAGGATCGAGAGAATCGCGAACCAGAAGTTCGGGATCGCCATCCCGACCTGGCTGAACCCCATCACGCCGTAGTCGCCGGAGCGTCCGCGCCGGGTCGCGGCAAACATGCCAAGCGGAACGGCGATGAGCGTGGAGACGAGGAGTGCAATCACCGCCAGCGGCGCCGTGACCGAAAGCCGCTCCCCGATCAGCCGCGAGACCGGGACATCGTAGGTGTGGCTGACCCCGGTCTGGCCCGACAGCAGGCCGCCGACCCAGTCGAGATAGCGTGCGGGCGCCGGACGGTCGAGTCCCAGCTCGGCGCGCAGCGCCGCGAGCGTGTCGGCCTGGGCCTCGACGCCAAGGATCAGGAGCGCGGCATCGCCCGGCAGGATCTCCAGGACCACAAAGATCGCGAGGCTCGCGACCAGCAGGGTGACGAGCAGGACGAGCGCCCGGCGGACGAGAAAGGTCAGCATGGCCGCCGCCCGGGCCCGGCACCTACTCCCAGCGCACGCCGGTGACGTCGGTCGCCTGTACCGGTGCGTTCCGCCACATGCCGACGAGGCCCTTGCGCCAGACGCCGAGTTTGGCGAGCTGGAACATGTAGGCATTGACCGCATCGTCCGCGATCAGGCGCTGCGCCTCGCCCAGAATCTTGTTGCGCGCGGCAGGATCGCTGGTCTGCGTGAGCGTTCGCATCAGCGCCTTGAAGTCGGGGGAGTCGTAGTTGAAGTAATAGGAGTCGCGGCCGTAGATCCCGATGTCGAGTGGCTCGGTGTGAGAGACGATCGTCAGGTCGTAGTCCTTGCCGCGAAACACCTGCTCGAGCCACTGGGCCCATTCGACGGGAATGATCTCGACCGTGATCCCGGCCTCCTTGAGCTGGGCCGCAACGATCTCGCCGCCACGCCGCGCATAGGTCGGCGGCGGCAGCTTCAGGGTCAGGTTCAGGTCCGACTGCCCCGCTTCGGCAAGCAGCGCGCGTGCCTTGGCCGTGTCGTGGGCCGAGACCGCACGCAGGTCGACATAGGCCTCGTGATGGGGCGCGAAATGGGTCCCGATCGGCGTCCCGAAGCCGAACATGGCACCGCCGATAACGGTCTGCCGGTCAACGGCATGGGCGATGGCGCGGCGCACGCGGACGTCGTTCAGCGGCGGCCGGGCGTTGTTCATGGCGAGGATGGTCTCGCCCTCGGTGGAGCCAACCCAAACCTCGAAATTCGGGTCCGACTGGAATGCGATCACCGCCTCTGGCGCCTGCAGGTTCGCGACCGCGTCGATGTCGCCGGCGCGAAGCGCGGCGACCTGGGCCGACGGGTCGGGCACGAAGCGAAAGGTGACCGTCCGGATCGGCCGGTCGTCCGCCACGGCCCGGAGCCGCACCTGGGAACCGCGCACCCAGCGATCGAACTTGTAA
>JAYPRP010000131.1:0-2275 GCA_038132575.1 Rhodospirillaceae bacterium | reverse complement strand
AGGGAGACGTAGAGACCGTGTTCGGCGGCCTCTATGCCACAGGTCCACTGGGAGGATTGAACCGGCGGCGTGGTGCGAAGTGCACCGTGTGTAGTTGATAGATAGTGTTGGCGATCCCCGACGAGCAGACCGTTTTACCGTTAACCAGACATGCGAAAAACGCATAACTCGCGTCCAATCGGTTTTACGGGTGGTAAAGTCCGGTGAATATCAGAACCGTGTCTCGGAGACCTTGCGGAGCAGAAAATCCCGGAAAACCGAGATTCGCTCCGAGTTTCGGAGCTCTTCCGGATATACGAAATACGCATCGTTTCCGGGGCCCTCGAGCTCCGGCAGAATCCGCACGAGGTTCTTGCCCTCGCGTGCCAGAAAATCAGGGAGTCCAGCGACGCCGACCCCGGCCTCGACCGCGCGGAACATGCCGTACAGGTTGTTCAAAGTCAGAATCTTGTGCGGTTCCTCTTTGGTCGCATCGCGGACCGCGTTCAGCAGCCAGTTGATGTTCGCCACCGGCATGGTGAGGTCCTCGCCATAGACAATCAGGTCGTGGTTGGCGAGATCGCGAACCTTCTCGGGCATCCCGTGTTTCTGAAGATACTCGGGCGAGGCGAAGATATGCGTGTGAACGCGTGTCAGGCGGCGCTGGATCAGGTCACCCTGGGTCGGCGGCGTAAGTCGGATCGCGCAGTCGGCCTCGCGCATGGAGACATCGACCTCCTCGTCCGAGGTGATCAGGGTGACCTCGATGTCGGGATACATCTCGATGAACTCGGCGATGCGTGGTGTCAGCCAGAGCGAACCGAGCCCCACGGCCGTCGCGATCTTCAGCGGCCCGCGGGGCTGTTCCTGGGAATCGGTCAGCCGCGCTTCGACCATCGTCAGCTTGGCGAATACGTCATGGACCGTGCGGTAGAGCAGCTCGCCTTGTTCGGTGAGGATAAGGCCGCGCGCGTGGCGGTGGAACAGGCGCGAACCGAGGCTGTCCTCGAGCGAGCTGATCTGTCGGCTGACGGCGGATTGGCTCAGATGCAGCGCCTCACCAGCATGGGTGAAGCTGCCGGCATCGGCGACCGCGTGGAAAATACGCAATTTGTCCCAATCCATGGCCATCGGCCTGCTCCCCCCGGGGCGCGACTCGCGCGCGTCGCGCGGTGCGTCTATTCGCCCGCGTCCTGTGCCGCCGCGTCCTCGTGTGCGGCGATGAACTTCTCGGCCTCTAGCGCGGCCATGCAGCCCATGCCCGCGGCCGTGACGGCCTGTCGGTAGATCTTGTCCTTCACATCGCCCGCCGCGAACACGCCGGGGATGTTGGTCGCCGTGCTGTCGGGCGCGGTGATCAGGTATCCCTCGTCGTCCATGTCGAGTTTGCCTTTGAATACCTTGGTGTTCGGATCGTGACCGATGGCGATGAAGACGCCGTCCACTTCCAGGTCGCTCGTGTCGCCACTCTTGACGTTCTTGAGCCGGGCGCCGGTGACCCCCGGCGGCTCGTCGCTGCCGACGACCTCTTCGAGAACTGTGTCCCAGGCGACGTCGATCTTGTCGTGGCGGAGCAAGCGGTCCTGCATGATCTTCTCCGCGCGCAGCGCGTCGCGGCGATGGATCAGCGTTACCTTGGACGCGAAATTGGTCAGGAACAGCGCTTCCTCGACTGCCGTGTTGCCGCCGCCGACCACCGCAACGGGCTTGTCACGGTAGAAGAAGCCGTCGCAGGTCGCGCAGGCGGACACGCCAAAGCCGGAGTATTTTTGCTCGCTCTCGAGGCCCAGCCACTTGGCGGACGCACCCGTGGCCACGATCACCGTGTCGCCGGTGTACACATCGCCGGAATCGCCGGTGCAGGTGAAGGGCGTGGTCGTGAAGTCCACATCTACGATCAGGTCGTCGAAGATCTGCGTGCCGACCTTCTCGGCCTGCTCGACCATCTGCTCCATCAGCCAAGGCCCCTGGATCACGTCGGCAAAGCCGGGGAAATTCTCGACCTCGGTCGTGATGGTGAGCTGACCGCCCGGCTGCATGCCATGCACCATGATCGGCTTTAGGTTCGCGCGCGCGGCGTAGATCGCCGCGGTGCAGCCGGCGGCGCCGGAACCAAGGATCAGGACCTTGGAGTGATGGGTCTCGGACATGGCGAATGCGCCCCTTCGTCTTGGTTTTCGGGTGGTGCCCGCCGGCCCCAAACACCGCCCGATAGCTGCGCGTTAGATAAGTGCGCCCCGGGCGGGTGGCAAGCGAACAGCCGGAAACTCTCCCGTGAAGCCAGGTTCAGAATACC
>JAYPRP010000130.1:0-2414 GCA_038132575.1 Rhodospirillaceae bacterium | reverse complement strand
CATGTTCTCGACCTGGGGTCTGGCCTCGGCGGCCCCGCGCGGCTGCTCGCGCGCGAGTTCGGGGCGGACGTCACGGGGATCGACCTGACCCCCGGATTTTGCCGGATCGCCCGGGTCCTGTCGGAGCATTCGAGCATGGTTGATCAGACGCACTTCTGCGCGGCCGATGCACTCTCCCTGCCATTCGCCGACGGCGTGTTCGACCTTGTCTGGACCGAGCATGTGGCGATGAACATTGCCGACCGCGACGCGCTTTACCGTGAGCTTCTGCGCGTGACCCGGCCCGGTGGCCGGCTGGCCCTCTACGACATCGCGGCCGGCGCGGATCCGGCGTCGCTCGTCTATCCCGTGCCCTGGGCCTCCGGCCCGGCGAACAGCCACCTGGTCGCGTCGGACGAGCTTCGACGGGTGGTCGACGCCGCCGGCTGGCGTGAGGTCGGTTTCCATGACGAGACGCGGGCGGCGCGGGACTGGCTCACCGGGGCAAAGCCACCAGGTGACACTGGCGGACCCACCCTGCGCGACGTCATGGGCATTGATTTTCCGAAGATGATCGGGAACCTGCGCGCGAATTTCGAGGCCGGACGGCTGACCGCGATCCAGGCGGTCTTTGAAAAACATTCGTGATCGATATGATGCGCGCCTTGACCCCAGCGAGTTCGGGAGCAGATTCCGACCATGTCCGATCGCGATCCGTTTGAAGAGTTCACCGCCTGGTTCGACGCGGCCGTCGCGGCGGAGCCGGCGCTGCCCGAAGCGATGACGCTGGCGACCGTTTCGCCCGAGGGGCGGCCGTCCACCCGCATGGTGCTGCTCAAGGCGCATGATGCGCGCGGTTTCGTGTTCTATACGAACTTCGAAAGCGCCAAGGGCCGTGATCTGCTGGCCAATCCCAACGCATCCTTGTGCTTCCACTGGAAGTCGCTGGGTCGCCAGGTGCGTGTCGACGGTACGGTGTCGCCCGTCGACGACGCAGAGGCGGACGCCTACTTCGCGAGCCGCCCGAGGGGCAGCCAGATCGGCGCCTGGGCGTCCGAGCAGTCCGCAACGCTGGAATCCCGCGCGGCCCTTGAGGCACGGGTCACGGCGCTCGAGGCGGAGCACGCCGGCGGGGACGTGCCGCGCCCGCCCCACTGGTCGGGCTTCCGGCTGGCGCCCGTTCGCATCGAGTTCTGGCAGGATCGTCCCGACCGGCTGCATGACCGCCTGGTTTTCGAACGCGATGGCGCCGACTGGCACGAGACCCGCCTGCAACCCTAGTTCGGCATGCGGGCGGCAGCGGGTCGATTGATCCATGCCAATTCCGATCCGTCATGAAACTGTCCTTCTCCTGCCGTCGGGCACCCGAACGGCGGTGCGCATGGAGAATGAAGATGCTGATACGCGAAGACTGCCCCGCCCTGTGCCAGCTGACGGAAGCCGAAGTTGCGGCGATTGCAGAGCACAAGCATGTCCCCGAGGTGATCGCGATGGAGATGGGACAATATACCTGCCACACGCCCGAGGGTGAGGCTCGGATCGAACGCATGATCGTCGAGGATATCAAGTTTGCGTGTTCCCACGGGAACATGGCGCACATGTCCAAGCTCGTGGGCGTCCTGCGACATTTCGTCGAAAACCATCCACACAATTGATCGGTGGCGTTCGCGCCCGTCCGCTTTTCATTGCCGCCGGGGTATATTACCTAGGACGGCATGAATGAGAGCCGCCGCAGCCTGATCCTGACCGGAGCCAGCCGAGGTATCGGTCATGCGACCGTGAAGCGGTTTTCGGACGAAGGCTGGCAGATCATCACCTGTTCGCGCGATCCGGTCCCGGCCCATTGCGAGCGCGACCCCAACTGGACATCACACATTCCCACGGACCTGAGCGATCCCGACGATGTCGCGCGCTTCATCGACGAGGCTAACGCTCTTCTCGGCGATGCACCGCTCAACGCGCTCGTCAACAATGCCGCGGTTTCGCCGAAGGCGGATTTCCAGGAACGGCTCGGCTGCCTGAACGGTCCGATCGAGAACTGGCGCGAGGTGTTCCAGCTCAACTTCTTCACGCCGCTGATCCTTGCCCGTGGATTCGCGCCGGCGCTGGCGCGCGCCGGCCGGATCGACGCGGATGACTCAGACGCGGCCGACAAGCAGGGGTGGGCCGCCATCGTCAACATCACCTCGATCGCCGGTCATGCGATCCACCCGTTTGCGGGATCGGCCTACTCGACGTCCAAGGCAGCCCTGTCGGCGCTGACCCGGGAGATGGCGGTCGAGTTCGCCGACCTAGGCGTCCGGGTGAATGCGGTCGCGCCGGGCGAGATCGAAACCGAGATGGTCGGCGATGAGTACGAGCCGCTCGTAAACCGAATCCCGATGCACCGGATGGGCACCGCCGGCGAGGTGGCGTCCGCGGTGTTCCAGCTCTGC
>JAYPRP010000129.1:0-2494 GCA_038132575.1 Rhodospirillaceae bacterium | reverse complement strand
CGGGGTGATGTGTATATCTGACAGCTCGCCGCACAGCCCCAGACGGATCAAGTCCATCATGAGCGAGACCCAAGCGCCCCCGCGTTCCTTCGCGGCCCTGCGCCATCCCGGCGCACGCGCCTACCTGCTGGGCACCGCGCTGGCCATGAACGCCGACGCGGTTGAGCATGTGATCACCTACCTGGTGATCTGGGAGAAGTTCGAGTCGCCCACCCTCGGCGGGTTCGCGGTGGTCGCGCACTGGCTGCCCTTCCTGTTCTTCTCGATCCACACCGGCGCGCTCGCCGACCGGTTCGATCCGCGTCGGGTGATCCAGGCGGCCATGCTCCTGTTCATGGCGGTGTCGGCCGCCTGGGGTCTGCTGTTCATGACCGACAGCCTCGAGATGTGGCACTCGGTGATCCTGCTCATCCTGCACGGGCTCGCCGGCGCGCTGTGGGCCCCCGCATCCCAGCTCATGATCCACGACATCGTCGGACGCGACCTGCTGCAGTCGGGCGTGCGGCTGCAGGCCACGGCGCGCACGCTCGGTATCCTGCTGGGCCCAGCCGTCGGCGGCGGGCTGCTGCTTCTCGTCGGACCGGTGTGGGGCATCTTCATCAACATCCTGATCTATGTGCCGCTGACCTGGTGGTTGATCGGCGCGCCCTACGGCCCGGCCTTCCGCACCGGCGCGACGGCAGCCGCCGCGACGAGCCGCCGAGCCATCAAGGGGTTCTCGGACATCGTCTCGACGATCCGCGAGGTCTCGACCGACCGGGTCATCATGCCGATGACCCTGGTCGTCGGCGTCGCGGCAATGCTGGTCGGCAACGCCCATCATCCGCAGATGCCGGAATTCGCGCTCGATCTGGGCAGCAGCGGCGGCGGACTGCTTTACTCGCTGCTCCTCGCCGCCAACGCGGCGGGTGCGATGGCCGCCGGTATTATCCTCGAGACCCGGTCCCTGCTGCCGGCGCGGCGGAACACGGTGTTCGTCCTGGTGATCCTCTGGTGTTTCGCGATGGCCGGGTTCGCGCTGACCTCCGACATCCGGGTGGCGATGGTGCTCCTGTTCGCCGCCGGGTTCCTCGACCTGTCCTACAACTCCATGGCCCAGACCCTTGTGCAGCTTAACGCCGCGCCCGAGATTCGCGGCCGGGTCGTCGGCCTCTACGTCATGGCCGCCTTCGGACTTCGGGCGATCTCTGGCGTGACCGTCGGCATGGCGGGCAGCCTGATCGGCATCCACATGTCGCTGGCGCTGAGCGCGGGGATCGTGCTGGTCATGGTCCTGGCACTGGTGACGCGCACTGTCTTGTCGGAGCCGCGCGGCGGACCGGCATGACCGCCGCATCTTCACCGCCCATCCTCCTGCTGGTGATGCTGATGGTCGCGAGCCAGGTGGCGATCACGATCTTCCTGCCCTCGCTGCCAGCGATCGCCGACGATCTCGGGACCAGCCAGGCGCTCGCGCAGATGACGGTCTCGGCCTATCTCGGCACCTTCGCGCTTGCCCAGCTCGTCGTCGGGCCGCTGTCCGACGCCGTTGGCCGGCGCGGACCGCTCCTCGCGGGCCTCGTCCTGTTCACCCTGGGCAGCGCCGCCTGCGCGTTCGCACCCGACATCACGGTCCTAATCGCGGCCCGGGTCATGCAGGCCATCGGCGGCTGCACCTGCATCGTGATCTCGCGGGCGATCGTCCGGGATACCACGGATGGGGCGGCGGCGACCCGTGCCATGGCCTATCTGGGCATGGCGCTCGCGGTCGCCCCCATGGTCGCGCCGCTCATCGGCGGACAACTCGAGGCGCGATTCGGCTGGCAGTCGTCATTCCTGGCAACGGCTCTGCTCGGCGCCGGCGCGCTCGCGGCGACCGTGGCGACCCTGCGCGAAACCCTGCCGCCCGAGGCGCGCAAGCTTACCCGCCCGGGCGTCCTCGCGCTTTCCTATGTCCGCCTCGCGCGCATGGCCCGCTTCATGGGCTACAGCCTGAGCACCGGGTCGATGGGCGCCGCCTTCCAGGCCTTCATCGCGGGCACCCCGGTCGCCTTCATCGTCGTGATGGGGGTGTCGCCCGAGAACTTCGGCTTCTTCATCCTGACGGCGCCGGCGGGCTACATCATCGGCAACTATATCTCGGGCCGGCTCGCGCAACGGGTGTCGCGCACGCGCATGATCTGGATGGGGAGCGCGCTGGCGACGACGGGCACCGGCGCGACCGTCGCCCTGGCGCTGGCCGGACTCGACAGCCCCGTCGCGCTCCTGCTGCCGATCTTCGTCTATTCCTGGGGTTCGGGTTTCATCATCCCCAACAGCCTCGCCGGCGCGCTCACGGCCGTCGAACCAGCATCCGCCGGCTCCGCGGCCGCGCTCGGCGGCTTCATCCAGATGGGCGCCGGATTCCTGAGCACGATGCTGGTGGCCGGGCTCGTCCAGACCTCGTTCCTCCAGCTTGGTCTCCTCATGCTCGGCTGCACTATCCTGTCCTGGCTGTTCTTCGTGACCCTGGGCG
>JAYPRP010000128.1:0-2550 GCA_038132575.1 Rhodospirillaceae bacterium | reverse complement strand
ACCGACAGGGTGAGGAACCAGCCCGGCAGCCGCGTCCGGCAGCTCGCCCAGAAGCGCAGCCCCGAGCCTACGAGATACCCCCCGAGGACCCACGGCGTGAGCTCGAAGGCCAGTTCCGTGTTGCCGCCGTCCGGGGCCAGCAGGAATAGCCCGCCGAACAGCACAACGATAACGATCTGCACGACCGAGATAATCTGCTCCGAGCGATCCTGCTAGCGGGCCACGTCCTCGCGCACGCGCGCGGGCAGCGCCGGCGTGGTGCCGCCACGCAGGGCCGTGAGTGCCCGTGCAGCCGGGCCTCGCGTCTCGGCGTCCGCCGTCATATAGCTCTCGGGTCTGTCATCGGTGGGGATATGGCGATCGCCGGGGCGAGCTGCCCCTCAAAGCCCCGTGATCGGACCGTGTACCGGCGACACCGGTACAAGGAACCTAGAAAGTAAGCGTCAGCCCCTCGCGGGCGACCAACGTGTTCTCGAACCGGTCGCGCGCCTCACGCTCGATCTTTGCCATCGCCGCGTCGTCATGGGACGGGTCGTGGTGGAACGGAACATAGGTGCCCACCTTGGCGATCTCCGCCAGTGCCGCCCCCTCCTGCCAGGTCGAGTGGCCCCAGCCCTCGTGGGCCGGATACTCGTCCTCGGTGTAGGTGGTGTCGTAGATGAAGAGATCCACCCCGTCGATCAGGCCGAGGATCGCCTCGTCATGGGTGCCGGCGACGTGCTCGGTGTCGGTCACGTAGGCAACGGCCTTCCCGTCCCGCTCGATCCGGTAGCCGGTGGAACCGCCCGGATGGTTCAGGGGCGCGGTCTTCACCTGCGCGCCGCAGGAAAGCTCGAAACGGTCACCGGCCTTGAAGTCCTCGACGGATTTCGCCGCCACCAGCACGTCCATGGGGATGGGGAACAGCGGGTCGGACATCATCATGCACAGGACGTCCTGGAGCTTCCGGTCGTCAGGCAGGTGCCCTGCCCACAGGCGCAGGTTCGAGTCCGGGCAGTAGGCGGGCCCGAAGAAGGGCAGGCCGACCAGGTGGTCGAGATGGGTGTGGCTCAGGAGGATGTCGGCATCGACGCCGCTGCCCGACGCGGCGAGCGCGTTGCCGAGCGGGCGGATGCCCGTGCCGGCGTCGAGGATGATGTGGCCCGGTCTGCCGTCCGGCCCGGCGCCGCAGGTGATCTCCACGCAGGAGGTGTTGCCGCCAAACTCCGCCGTCGCCGGACCCGGGCAGGCAATGGACCCGCGAACCCCCCAGAAAGTGACCTCGATCCCCGCGGCCATGCTACGTGGTACCGGCCTTGCGATGGGCCGGACGCCGCACGGCGCGCCGGGTCGCGACATATGTCAAACCAGAATACATCGACGTGAGAATGAGCTATTTCCGCAGGGTCCGGTAATACCGGAGTGATATATCGTCGGGGGACGTCGTTTCTCTTGTGCGACCGTGAGCGGGACGACATGATCCCGTCCTTTCATCCCCGAGCTTTCCCCATGTCCAACCCCGCCACCCAGACCGCCGAGACCAACTGGACGGGCGTCGCCTACGGCATCGTGCTGGGCTTCGTTGCCGCCTACTTCCAGTTCAAGGTGCCGCCGGTCTTGCCGGTCATGTTCGACCTCTACGCCTACAACACGATCGTTGCGGGCGGCTTCATGTCGATCTTCGCGGTCGCAGGCATGCTGATCAGCGTGCGGGTCGGCCGCGCGATCCGGCGCGACGGCGCCCAGCGCTACCTGATGGCGGCCTTCGCACTGATGCTCGGCGGAACCGCACTGGGGCTCGCGTTTCCGGAATCCGGCACGGTGATGCTGACCTCGCGGCTGATCGAGGGGTTCGGCGCCGCCGTGCTCGCCGTCTGCATGCCGGCCTTCGCCAACATGAGCGCCGGGCCGGGGCATCTCCCCATCGTTATTGCCGCCCAGGCGACGTGGATCCCGGTCGGTCAGCTGGTGGCGAACCTGGTCGCCCAGCCGGCCGTCGCCCAGAGCTTCTGGCAGCCGGTCTGGTGGTTCGGCGCCGCGGCCACCATCGCCGTCGCGCTCTGGACCATGTGGATCGTGCGGCGGGGCTCGGTTCCCGGCGTCGCCCATACGCGTACAGTCGAAAAAGCGGAGAATTCCGGGGTAAAATCCGCCACCAGTACGTCAGACGACCCGTTGAAGCCGCGCGAGATCCGCGCGCTCTGGGTCGCCGCCGTCCTGTTCTTCCTCTGGCAGGCCCAGTTCATGGGTTACTTTACCTGGCTGCCGGTCTACCTGGTGGACGCCCGGGCGTTTTCCGCCGACGGGGCGGTGCTCATAAACCAGATCCCCGTGGTGGTGCTGCTGGTCTTCTCGCTCGTCGGCGGGATGATTCTTAAGACCGGGGTCGGCGTGATTAAGCTGCTCACCTTCGCGCTCGCGCTGCAGGGCGTCGGCTGGGCGATGATCCCGTTCGCCGGCTCGTCCGCCGTGGGCCTCGCAAGTCTCGTCGTCTGGGGCATCGCCGCCGGGCTAACGCCGCCGTCGCTCTGGGCCCGGCCGTCCCCCCGCGTTGGCGGCCACCGGGCCGGC
>JAYPRP010000127.1:0-2811 GCA_038132575.1 Rhodospirillaceae bacterium | reverse complement strand
GTCCTGGCCGATCTGGATCCGGACACGGATTATTACCTCATCACGGATGTGAACGGAACGCCCGGCGGTTTTCATCACGGCTTCCTGTGAACGCCGGTCCAAAAGTGCGGCGCCGGGCGGGCGAAAAGTGCGGCGCTTGGTTGAGGTTTAGGTTTTCAGGCATTGGGGGTCAAGAGTTCACTCCGCCCGGGACTTCCGGATGGGCTCCGGCTCTGCCGAAGCCGGAGCGTAGCGGAGGCGCAGGCGGAGGCAGAGCCGGAGCGGCGCGCCATCGGGGTGGGGTTGCGGAGCATTCATCGGCTACTTTCCGGTCTTCTTGCGCCGCTTCTTGGAGTCTTGCAGCCGGTAGCTGTCCCCGTTGGCTTCGAGGATGTGAACGCGGTGTGTCAGGCGGTCGAGCAACGCGCCGGTCAGCCGTTCGCTGCCCATCACCTCCGTCCATTGCTCGAATGGCAGGTTCGTCGTCACGATCAGGCTGTTGCGCTCATAGGCCCGACTGACGACATCGAAGAGCAGTTCGGCCCCGGTCTTGGAAAAGGGGACGTAGCCCAATTCGTCGAGGATCAGGAGCCGGTTGCGTTCCAGTTGGCGATGCAGCCGCTGCAGGGTGCGCTCCTCGCGTTGTTCAAGCAGTTGGGTGACCAGCCCGGTTACGGAGAAGAACCTGACCCGGTTGCCCTGCATGCAGGCCGCGTGTCCAAGGGCGGAGGCCAGATGGGTCTTGCCCGTGCCCGGATTGCCGACCAGAAGAATGTTCTCGCGGCCCAGCAGATACTCCCCGCGCATCAGTTCGCGCACGGCGGCCTCGTTGATGGAGGGCTGGGCGGCGAAGTCGAAGCTGTCGAGCGTCTTGGGGACGGGGAACTTGGCGTCACGGAGACGACGGTCGGCCGCGCGTTGTTCTCGATCCATGAGTTCGCGCTCGGTCAGCTTGAGCAGGAAGTCGCTGTAGCTGGAACGCTCCTTGGCGCAAAGCCGCGCCATGGCCTCGTGTTCCCGCAGGATCGTCGGCAACTTGAGGGCCTTGAGGTGGTGCTGGAGCAGCACGGTCGATTCGTTCTGGCTCATCGGGCGCCTCCGAGCAGTTGGGCGTAGACCCGCAGGTTGGGCGCCTGGACGATGACCCGCTTGAGATGGGGGTGGCCGTCCAGGCTGAAGCTCTGATTGCGCTGTTCCTCTCCGGGATAGAGGAACAAGGCCACCGCATCGCGGGTGCTGGCTCCGTGTTCCAACGCCTTCTCCACTGCCTGACGCAGGGCCTTGAGGGAATGCTTTTCCAGCAGGCGGAGGACCCGGATGTATTCGCGCGTGCCTTCCCCCTCCTGCCGGGCTTCGAGCCGGCGGCGCAAAATCCCGAAGCATTCGGGCAGTTCCCAGCGATCCAGCGGCAGGGCGTGATCCAGAGCGCCGGGCTTGCGTTCGAGCAGCGCCAGATAATGCACTGGTTCGAAGCGGACCTTCTCCTTGTCCCAGATGCGCCGGTGGCGCGCCACCTCCCGTCCCTCGCAATGCATGACCACCTCCCAGGCAAATCCCTTCACGACCACGGACCGGTGGGCGCAACGCACCGGCACGGAGTAATCGTTGCGGTCGAAGCGGACCAGCGACAGGGAACTGGCCCCGGTGTCCACTGTCCGCGCCGCCTCGAAGGGAACAGGCGGCAGCGGCAGCATCGCCGCCTGGTCTTCGACCAACAGTTGCGCCTTGGGCTGGGTCTTGCCGCGCAGTCGTCGTCGAAGATCGTTGCGGCAACTTTCTGCCAGATGCGCGTTGAGTTCCTCGAAGTCCCGCACCCTCGGAACCGGGACCATGAAGTTGAGCCGCGCATACTTGACCAGCCCCTCGACCACGCCCTTCTCGTTGCCCCGGGCCACCCGACAGAAGTGGTGGTCGAACAGGTAATGGCTCTGCAACTGGAGAAATCCCCGAGTCAGCCGCCGCTCCCGCGAGCCCACAATCATCGACACGGCGATGCTCGTGTTGTCGTAGGTGATCCGCCGGGGGACCTTTTCGAAGAACTCAAACGCCCGGACATGCCCTTCCCAGAACGTCTCGGTGCATTCGCGTTCAAACGCCGCCACGAAGAAGGCGTCGCTGTGAGGCAACGTCATCACGAAGAACGGAACCAGACGCAACTGGCCCCCGACCCTCGCCAGGGCGTGCCCGAAATCCACCTGCGCCTCGCCGGGCGGATGCTTGAGCGGGACGAAGACCTCCTGTCGGGTCTGCCGAATCCGCCGGACGGCCTCCTTCACCGCCGTGTAGCCGCCGGTGTAGCCATCCTCATCACGCAGACGCTCCCAGATCCGCTTGGCCGTGTGTCGCTGCTTCTTGGGCAACTGGACGTCCTCCTTGAGGATCTGCTCAATCCGCGGTTCGAACGGCCCGATCTTCGGCCGGGGCCGCGCTTTGGCCTGCCGATAGCCCGGCGGTTGGCTGTGCGCCAGAATCTTTTCCAGCGTCCGCCAGTGCATCCCCGTCTCCCGCAGGATGCTGCGCTTGCTCTCTCCGTGAACAAGCACCCGTCTTCTGATCTCATTCCACTGTTCCATGTCGGCATACATGCCCCTTTCTAGGGCGGATGCCGCACTTTTCGAACGCCCCAAACGGGGCGTCACCCCGCCGCACTTTTCGGGCGGCGTTTACAGGCATGATCCCGCAGACATAGCGAAGGCGGGCAAAGCGGGCTTAACGATAATTGCCCAATGGCGCCCCCGGTTTCGGGCGCTTGTTTGGCGAGGGGCTCAGCCGCCGGAGCGCATGAGCGCTTCCTCCGCCTTCATGGCCTCCTCGAGGCTGCGGGTGTATTCC
>JAYPRP010000126.1:0-3116 GCA_038132575.1 Rhodospirillaceae bacterium | reverse complement strand
CCGAGCGGATCGAGGCTCGCCTCGAGATGGCCGCGCACGCGATAGGCGCGGATCAGCATGAGCGCGCGAATGGAATCGAGGGTCGCGCGGCGAACCTGGTCGGGCGAGGCCTGGGAATCGCCGCCGGCACCGTAGGAGAGAGGCGCACCCTTCAGCGGGGCGCCGTTCCGGGCGGCGTCGGCGTGGCCGTTGCCGGCGCGCGCGCCGTTTGTGTGGCCGGTCGTGCCATTGGTCTCGCCGATCACGCGCACGTCGCGCGGGGCCCAGCTGGCACCGCGAAGATCCTCGAGCAATGCGCGCGCATCGTCGTGGAGAGTCGCGAAGAATTCACCCCATTCGGGGTCAACGCTCTGGGGCTGATCGAGATAGTTCGCGTATAGCTCGGCGACGAAGGTCGCGTTGGCGCCGTTCAGAAACGACGTGTGGCCGATATAGCTGTTCATGTCCTAGCCGCGGTCCGAGGCTGCGGTCCCTGGTTGCAACGAGCCGGCGCCCCCCACACCGACAATTCGATGACCTACCTAGCCCTTCATTGCCTTTATCATCGTGGTGCCGAGCGCCGAGGGCGACTCCGCCACCAGAATGCCCGCGGATTTCATCGCGTCCATTTTCGCGTCCGCGGTGCCCTTGCCGCCCGAGATGATGGCGCCGGCATGGCCCATGCGCTTCCCGGGAGGCGCCGTGACGCCGGCGATGAACCCGGCGACCGGTTTTTTGACTTTGGAAGATTTCAGGAAGTCCGCGGCGTCTTCCTCGGCCGAACCGCCGATCTCGCCGATCATGATGATGCCCTCGGTCTCGTCGTCGTCGAGGAACATCTCCAGACAGTCGATGAAGTTCGTGCCGTTGACCGGATCGCCGCCGATGCCGATGCAGGTGGTCTGTCCCAGCCCGACGGCTGTCGTTTGCGCGACGGCCTCGTAGGTCAGCGTGCCGGATCGCGAGACGATGCCGATGTTGCCGCGCTGATGGATGTGGCCGGGCATGATCCCGATCTTGCATTCGTCCGGCGTGATGATGCCGGGGCAGTTCGGGCCGATAAGACGGGTGTTCGATCCGCTGAGCGCGCGCTTGACCTTCACCATGTCGAGGACGGGAATGCCCTCTGTGATGCAGACCACGAGCTCGACGCCCGCGTCGATCGCTTCCAGGATCGCGTCGCCGGCGAACGGCGGCGGGACGTAGATCACGGACGCATTCGCACCGGTCGCGCCGACCGCATCGTCGACCGTGTCGAAGACTGGCAGGTTGAGATGGGTGGTGCCGCCCTTGCCCGGGGTGACGCCCCCGACCATCTGGGTGCCGTAGGCGATCGCCTGTTCAGAGTGAAATGTGCCCTGGGCGCCGGTGAAGCCCTGGCAGATGACCTTTGTGTCTTTGCCGACGAGTACGGACATGGCGTCAGGCTGCCTCCTTCACGGCGTTGACGATTTTTTCGGCGGCGTCGCCAAGATCGTCTGCCGAGACGATTGGGAGCCCCGACTCGGCGAGGATCTTCTTACCGAGATCGACGTTTGTGCCTTCGAGGCGGACCACCAGCGGTACATGCAGCGAGACCTCCCGCGCCGCCGCGACGATGCCCTCGGCGATGACGTCGCAACGCATGATTCCGCCGAAAATGTTGACCAGGATGCCTTCGACATTCGGGTCCGACAGGATGATCTTGAATGCGGCGGTGACCCGCTCCTTGGTCGCGCCGCCGCCGACATCGAGGAAGTTGGCGGGCGAGCTGCCGTGGAGTTTCACGATGTCCATCGTCGCCATGGCCAGGCCGGCGCCGTTCACCATGCAGCCGATCGAGCCGTCGAGCTTGATGTAGTTGAGCTCGTGCTTGGAGGCCTCGAGCTCCATCGGGTCTTCCTCGTCCTCGTCGCGCAGCGCTTCGACGTCGGGCTGGCGATAGAGAGCGTTGTCGTCGAAGTTCATCTTCGCGTCGAGCGCGATCACGTCGCCCGCGCCGGTCACGACCAGCGGGTTGATCTCGACCATCGAGGCATCGAGCTCGAGAAACGCATCATACATGGCCGTCAGGAACTTGGCGGCGCTCTTGATCTGGTTTCCGTCGAGGCCAAGCTCGAAGGCGACCTCGCGGGTGTGAAACGGCATGATTCCAGTCGCCGGATCGATCGTAACCTGGGCGATCTTCTCCGGGGTTTCTTCCGCCACAGTCTCGATGTCCATGCCGCCCTCGGTCGAGGCGACGATCACGATCCGCGATGTCTCGCGGTCGACGAGGAGGCTCAGATAGAGTTCGCGGGCGATATCGCAGCCTTCCTCTATGTAGATGCGCTTGACCTCTTTGCCTTCCGGGCCGGTCTGCTTGGTCACGAGGGTCCGGCCGAGCATGGCTTCGGCGTGGGCGCGGACTTCCGCATCGCTCTTTGCCAGCCTGACACCGCCGCCGCCTTCTGGGTCTTCGGCGAAATGCCCTGCGCCGCGGCCGCCGGCATGAATCTGGGATTTAATGACCCAGATCGAGCCACCAAGGGTCTCGGCGGCCTTGCGGGCTTCATCGGCCGTGTAGGCGACGGAGCCGCGCGGGACCGCGACACCGAATTTTGCCAGCAGGCCCTTGGCCTGATACTCGTGGATGTTCATAGACGGTTGGTTCCGAGAGACAAAACGGGTGGGCGGCGGTGACGATGAACGTGCCGAGTTACCGTATGGTTAATATTGCCGCGCACCGCCGCGCCACGCGCCCGGCCCATGTGACTGATATGGTTAACGGGAGCCAACTTTAGCACCCATGCTGCACTGCGCAACCGGGCCTTGGGTCGGACGGTGATGCGTTACTTGGATGCCTTTTTCCGGGACTCGCGCTGAAGCTGCTTGGTGATCTGGCCCAGCGTCTCGACCGCCTTGACGGACTTGCGGAAATCGGCGCGTTCCTTCGCGTCGAGCTTGATCTCGACGATCCGCTCGACGCCCTTCGCGCCGATCACGACCGGAACGCCGACATACATGTTCTTCACGCCGTATTCGCCACGCAGATAGGCGGCGCAGGGCAGGACCCGCTTCTTGTCCTTGAGATAGGACTCTGCCATCGCGATGGCGGACGAGGCCGGCGCGTAGAAGGCCGAACCGTTGCCCAGCAACTCGACGATCTCGCCGCCGCC
>JAYPRP010000125.1:0-3124 GCA_038132575.1 Rhodospirillaceae bacterium | reverse complement strand
CCATCCACCGCGAATCGCCAGCGGGCCTTGCCGCACCATCGGGTTGGTGTAGGATGCCGCCCCACGGGGCACGAGCAGGATCAACGGGGTTTTCATGTCCGCTGCAACGCAAATGATGGCCGACAAGCGCGGCCTCATCATGGGGGTCGCGAACGACCGGTCAATCGCCTGGGGCATCGCCAAGATGGCGGCCGATCATGGCGCGGAACTGGCGTTCACCTTCCAGGGCGAGGCGCTGGAGAAGCGCGTGCGCCCGCTCGCGGAATCCATCGGCGGATCGCTGGTGCTGCCCTGCGACGTCACGGACGCGGCGAGCATGGACGCGGTCTTCGACGAGATCGGCAAGAGCTGGGGCAAGCTCGACTTCGTCGTCCACGCGATCGCCTACTCCGACAAGGACGAGCTCAAGGGCCAGTATGTCGACACCAGCCGAGAGAATTTCCTTCGTTCCCTCGACATCTCCTGCTTCTCCTTCACGGATATCTGCAAGCGCGCGTCGGCGATGATGCCCGATGGCGGCAGCCTGCTGACCCTCACCTACTATGGTGCAGAGCGCGTCATGCCCCACTACAACGTCATGGGCGTCGCAAAGGCCGCTCTTGAGACCAGCGTGCGCTACCTCGCCGTCGACCTCGGCGGCGCGGGCATCCGGGTCAACGCGATCTCGGCCGGCCCGATCAAGACGCTGGCGGCGAGCGGCATCGGCGACTTCCGCTATATTCTCAAGTGGAACGAACTGAACGCGCCCCTCAAGCGCAACGTCACCATCGACCAGGTGGGCGGCGCGGGTCTCTACCTGCTAAGCGATCTCGGCGCGGGCGTCACCGGCGAAATACATCATGTGGATAGCGGCTACAACGTGGTCGGCATGGTCGCGGTCGACGAGGCGGCCGGGGTCGCGGAACTGCTCTCGGGTCTGAAGCCCGACGACGCGTAACCGGCCTTTCGAAGGACGAAGGAGCAGCACCATGGCCGGCAACAGCTTCGGCCAGATCTTCCGGTTCACCACCTGGGGCGAGAGCCACGGGCCCGCCATCGGCGTCGTCGTCGACGGCGTGCCGCCGCGCGTTCCCTTCGCCGAGGCCGACATCCAGGGCTGGCTCGACAAACGCCGCCCGGGCCAGTCGCGCTTCACGACCCAGCGCACGGAACCCGACGCGGTAAAAATCCTCTCCGGCGTGTTCGAGGGTGAAACCACCGGCGCGCCCGTCTCGATGATTATCGAGAATGTGGATGCCCGCTCGAAGGACTATTCCGAGATCGCGAGCAAGTACCGCCCGGGCCACGCCGACTACACCTACGACGCCAAGTACGGTATCCGCGACTATCGCGGCGGCGGCCGCTCGTCGGCGCGCGAGACCGCGAGCCGCGTGGCCGCGGGGGCGCTCGCCCGCAAGGTGATCGAACATCTCCTGCCCGACACCATCACGGTCCGCGGCGCGCTGGTGCAGGTCGGCACCATGGCGATCGACCGGGGCAACAGGGACTGGAGCACGATCGGGGACAACCCCTTCTGGTGCCCCGACCCGGCGATGGTGGGACCATGGGAAAGCTATCTCGACAAAATCCGCAAGTCGGGCTCCTCGGTCGGTGCCGTCATCGAGGTCGTCGCCAAGGGCGTGCCCGTGGGCCTCGGCGAGCCCATCTACGGCAAGATCGATTCCGATCTCGCCGCGGCCATGCTCACCATCAACGCGGTCAAGGGTGTCGAGATCGGCATCGGCATGGGTGCGGCCGCGCTGACTGGCGAGGAAAACGCCGACGAGATGCGGATGGACGGCAACGACGTCAGCTTCGGCTCGAACAATGCCGGCGGCGTCCTCGGCGGGATCACCACGGGCCAGGACCTGGTAGTGCGCTTCGCCGTGAAACCCACGAGCTCGATCCTGACGCCGCGCGACACGGTGAGCCGCGAGGGCGACGATACCGAGGTCTCCACCAAGGGGCGCCACGACCCATGTGTGGGCATCCGCGCCGTGCCCGTCGGCGAGGCGATGATGGCCTGCGTGATCGCGGACCACCTGCTGCGCCACCGCGCCCAGATCGGGACCTTCGAGTCCTTGGCGCCGCTGGCGCGGTAGACGCCGCCCCAGGATCGTTGTTCCCGAGAAGGCGGGAACCCATGATCACCGAAGGCGCAAAGGCAGAGTTCGGTATCAATGGATGCCCGCCTGCGCGGGCATGACGAGCAGTTGGGTCGCACCTATACTCGCCGAAACCCAGAGCGGAGAGACCCATGGCCAAGAAAAAGCGCGAGACCCCCTACCAGCTCCAGCACATCTCGAAACTGCCGGTCCCCGATCCCGGCGGCCTGCCGGAGGATTTGCAGAAATACATGCGAATCTGCCAGGACAAGCTCGGCCTGGTGCCGAACGTGATCCGTGCCTTTGCGCTCCGGCCCGAGAAGCTCCGCACCTTCATCGCCAAGTACAACGAGCTGATGCTGGGCGAGGATGCGCGGCTGTCGCGGCTGGAACGCGAGATGATCGCCGTTGTGGTGTCGTCGCACAATCATTGCGTTTACTGCATCACGTCTCACAGCCAGGCCGTGCGCGAGCTCTCCGACGACCCGGTGCTGGGCGACATCCTGATGGTGAACTACCGCGAGGCGAACCTCACCGACCGGCAGCGTGCGATGCTCGACTATGCGTGGAAGCTGACGTCGAACCCGGCTCAGACCGGCGATGCCGACCGGCAGCTTCTGTTCGACGCGGGCTTCACGCCCGAGGACGTGTTCGAGATCACCGACACGACGGCCTATTTCAACTACACGAACCGCATGACCCACGGCCTCGGGATGCTCCCGAACGAGGAGTATTTCGGCATGAACCGCCTGCCCGACCCGGGCCTGCACGACAAGAAGGCGGCGGAGTAGTTCAGAAATTCGTCATGCCTGCGTAGGTGGGCATCCATAAACGCCGGCGCATGCCCGGTCAGACGTCAATGATTATGGGTTCCCGCCTTCGTGGGAACGACGAAGAGAGCCCGCAAACGTGAAATAAGCGCCGCCGCAATGACGACCCATTTCGATGCCACTGGTCGCGCGAAGTTGTTCCGCGACCACAAAGGCGCCATGTAGGATGAACCGATCGAACCCCCGTGGGAGGTTTCGGGTTGCTTAGAA
>JAYPRP010000124.1:0-3125 GCA_038132575.1 Rhodospirillaceae bacterium | reverse complement strand
GGCCCGATAGCTGCTCGTTAGATAAGTGCGCCCCGGGCGGGTGGCAAGCGAACAGCCGGAAACTCTCCCGTGAAGCCAGGTTCAGAATACCCGATTCCGTGGGTTCAGAAGGTCACGACCGAGCGGATCGACTCGCCCTTGTGCATGAGGTCGAAGGCATTGTTGATGTCGTCGAGCGGCATCACATGGGTGATCAGGTCGTCGATGTTGATCTTTCCGTCCATGTACCAGTCGACGATCTTCGGTACGTCCGTACGGCCCTTGGCCCCGCCGAAGGCCGTGCCCTGCCAGACCCGGCCCGTCACCAGCTGGAAGGGGCGGGTCGCGATCTCCGCGCCGGCAGGGGCGACGCCGATGATGGTCGACTTGCCCCAGCCTTTGTGACAGCACTCGAGCGCCTGGCGCATCACCTCGACATTGCCGATGCACTCGAAGGAGTGGTCCGCGCCGCCGCCGGTCAGGTCGACCAGGTAAGGCACGAGATTCCTCTCGACCTAACTCGGGTTCACGAAATGGGTCATCCCGAAGGCCTCTGCGATAGCCTTGCGGTCAGGGTTCAGGTCGACGCCGACGATCTTATTGGCGCCGGCGCGGCGCGCACCCTGGATCACGTTGAGGCCGATGCCGCCGAGCCCGAACATCACGACATTGTCGCTGGGCTCGACCCTGGCGGTATTTATCACCGCGCCGATACCCGTTGTCACGCCGCAGCCGATGTAGCAGATCTTCTCGAAGGGTGTGTCCTCGCGTACCTTCGCCACCGCGATCTCGGGAAGCACCTTGAAGTTAGAGAAGGTGGATGTGCCCATGTAGTGGAAGAGCTTGTCCTTGCCGATGGAGAAGCGCGATGTGCCATCCGGCATGACGCCCTGGCCCTGGGTCTCGCGAATCGCCTGGCAAAGGTTGGTGCGGCCCGAGGTGCGGTAGTCGCATTCCCGGCATTCGGGCGTGTAGAGCGGGATCACGTGATCGCCCTTCTTCACCGACGTGACGCCCTTGCCCACATCGACAACCACGCCCGCGCCCTCATGGCCGAGGATCGCTGGGAATAGCCCCTCGGGGTCGGCGCCCGAGAGGGTGAACTCGTCGGTGTGGCAGACGCCGGTGGCCTTGATCTCGACGAGCACCTCGCCGTCGCGTGGGCCGTCCAGGTTGACCGTTTCGATGCTCAGCGGCTTGCCGGCCTCGAGGGCGATGGCGGCGCGGGTTTCCATGGCGTTTCTGCCGGATACGGCCTGTGTTTTCGTTGCTCGGGAGTGTCCCAAGGCGGGCGGGAGAGCGCAAGTGGCCGGGGTTTGGATTGGCCGCGCGGATTACCCCAGCACGCGGGCGTAGAGGTCGAACATCTTGCCCCAGACGATCTCGGCCGATGGTTCGTGATAGACCTCGCGCTGGGGAAAGGCGAAGCCGTGTTCGGTCCCCGGGTATGTCTCGATCTCGTGGGGCACGCCTGCTGCGTCGAGGGCCGCCGTCAGGTCGGGGATAACGTTGTCGGGCACCCAGTGATCGTGTTCGGCGAAGGCGTAGTACATTTCGCCCTCGATCCGGGGCGCGAGGAGATGGGGCGAATCCTCGTGCTCGGTGACGATCCACACCCCGTAGAGGGAGACGTTTGCTGCGAACCGGTCGGGGAACCGGCCCGCGACCGTGGTGATGAAGGCGCCGCTCATGCAGTAGCCGACAGAACCCATGGGCCCGTCCGACGCCGGCTCCTCGTCGCCGAGCGCCGCCAGGATTGCGCCGGTGTCGCTGGCCACGCCCGCGTTGGTCAACCCGTGCCAGGCGGCGAAGATCATCTCGCCCATCTTCTCGGTGCGCCGGGCTAGATCGAAGCGGATCAGCCCCAGCCGGTAGTAGAGGTCCGGTAGCACCGCGTAGTAGCCCTGCCCGGCGATCCGACGGGCGAAGTCGAAGAGCTCCTCCCGAATGCCCGGTGCGTCCATGTACATGATGATCACCGGGTAGGGGCCCGGCCCGTGTTCATCGGGGTCGGGCCAGGCCGCGAAGGTTGGCATAACCCCGTCCGGGGTGGTGATGTCGAACTCTTTCTGCGCCATGGGGGCCCCTTCGCCGCGGACTACTTCGGCGGCAGGGCCCGGAGATAGGCCACGATCGCGCGGAGGTCTTCCTCCTTGATGTTGGCGTAGTAGGGATACGCCATCGGCGGCAGCATCTTCGACCCGTCGGGACGGGTGCCGGTGGTGATCATCTGCCGGATGTCCACGTAGCTCTTGTTCGCGAGACCTGTCGGCGTGATGTTCGTCGAGACGCTCACGCCCCAGGGGCCGTGGAAATCGAAGCCGCCCGCGCCGAGATTGTTGACGATGTCCGGTCCATTCTTGCCGCGCGGCGAGTGACACTCGATGCAGTGCCCGGCGGGGCCGGCGAGATAGGCGCCATAGGCGACCTTGTCGTCCGGCGAGACCGCCGGCACGGAGCCGACGGGCGGACCATAGGCCGGCGGCAGTGGGATGCGATAGACCGACTTCGGAATCTCGTTCTTCACCGGCGGGACCGAGCGGAGATAGGCGACGATGGCTCGGACGTCCCAGTCCGACAGGCCGCGGTAGAGGCCGATGGGCATGGGCGGGCCGATGATCGAGCTGTCGGGCCGCTTGCCCTCGCGGATCGAGGCGATTATCTGCTCGTCGGTCCAGTTGCCGATCCCGGTTTCCTTGTCCGGCGTGATGTTCGGGGCGTTCGCGTCGAAGGCCGGAGTCTTCTCGAACGGCGACATGCCGGCGAGTTCCATCCCCGGAATTTCACCGTTCGGGCCCTTCGGCGTGTGGCAATTGCCGCAGGCGACAATCGACTGCATCAGGTAGGTGCCGCGCTCGAGCAGCGTTTCCGCCGAGGCCTGCGGCGCCGTCGTGACGGCGAACAGAAGCGCTGCGCCCGCGGTGGCGAGTGTACTAATAGACATATGTGTCCCCGAAAAAGACGCCGGTCACCCGGCGTTATCCCCATCCGGTCGGCGGTTCGGACGACCGATTCTCAACATTGCGATTAGACGACGCGGCCGCCGATGACGCAACCGCTCAGAATCCGAACATGTGATCCAGCGAGAACGCGTCGCCGTCGCGGGTAATCACGCCGTGATAGCCGAATAGGCGGCAGGTGACGTC
>JAYPRP010000123.1:0-3369 GCA_038132575.1 Rhodospirillaceae bacterium | reverse complement strand
ACCCATTTCTTCGCCCAGTACCGGCAGATCGAGCCCTGGCTCAAGACCGACAGCCAGCCGCCCGAGCGCGAGCGTCTGCAGAGCCCCGAAGACCGCGCGAAACTCGACGGCATGTGGGAATGCGTTCTGTGCGCCTGCTGCTCGACCTCCTGTCCGAGCTACTGGTGGAACGAGGACCGCTATCTCGGCCCCGCCATCCTGCTGCAGGCCTATCGCTGGCTGGCCGACAGCCGCGACGAGGCGACGGGCGAGCGGCTTGATCAGCTGGAAGACCCGTTCCGGCTCTATCGCTGCCATACGATCATGAATTGCACCCGCACCTGCCCGAAAAGCCTGAACCCGGCGAAGGCGATCGCGGAGATCAAGAAGATGATGGTGGAACGCCGGGTTTAATCTCCCGGCGAAATACGCGTCGTCCGGGCGGGCCCGCACGCGCGGTCGCCCGAACCGACCCGGCCTTTGGCTAGATGCTCCAGACCGCGCAGATGAACCTGCGTCTGCCGAATAGCGGCACCGTCGAGATGCCGGTCCTCATGGCCGCCGGCGCGCACTCGCTCACGGTCGTGGCGGCAGGTAACAAGATGCGCGCCGGCGCACCGGCCCGCGATCTCGCGGGCACCTATGCGATCGCGACGACCGGCACCTGCGCCGTCCCGTCCGGCACGATGACCCTGCGCCAGCAAGACTTCCCGTTCGAAGGCACGCATGGCGAAAGCCTGGTGCTGTTCCGGGCCGTCGGCGACGAACGCATCTATGTCGTCTCGAACTAGCAGCGGTATGCACGGATAACGGATGTTCCCGGTCAGGCCCCGGGGATCGAGGTTCCCGACCAGCTTTCAGACCTGTTTGAGTCCGCACTCCCGGCCTAAGGCGCCCCCTCAGATTCCGCTCGATCACCCGCGGCACGTGCAGCTTTGCCCTGACGAAGGGCGAGTGACGGGGATCGGTTCGGACGCTACTTGACCCGGCGCAGATGGGGCGGTTTGCGCGGCGGCTGTCTCGCACCCGCGCCGCCGCCGCCAACGGTCCCGCGCCGCATGAAGCGGTAGAGGTAGAACACCCCCATGGTGACGATCAGCGCACCGATGAGCCGCAGGCAGGTCTGCGCGATCAGCCCTTCGAGGTCGAGAAAGGACACCCGGCCGAGCGCGACGGCGAAGATCTGTACCGCGAGGCCCCAGAGCACCGCATACTTGAACGCCCGCCAGGTCGTCGTCGCATAGACCCCGAGCCCGATATAGCCCGCCAGCGCAATCGGGTTCGAGGTCAACTCGAGCGCGAGGGTCAGGTAGGCAAGCATCGAATCATCCGGCGGTTGAAATCGGGTCGGAACCTAACGTTAAATGCCGAGTGGGACCAGCCGCCGGCGCGCGCTGGCGAACCCCGATGCTGCCGATGGGAAGACGATCATGCAACTCAGCCAGGACCAGCTTGAACAGTTCGACACGGAGGGCTGGGTGTTCCTACCTGACGTCTTCAGGCAGGAAGAGATGGACGTCCTCTCCGGCGAGCTTCCGACGATCTTCGCGATGGACCGGGAAGAGGTCTGGCGCGAGAGCAACGGCGAGGCCGTGCGCACCGCCTTCGCGGCGCACTACTACAACGAGGCCTTTCGCCGGCTCGGCCGCCACCCGCGCCTGGTCGGACCCGTCATGCAACTGCTCGACGGGCCGGTCTACATGCACCAGTACAAGATCAACGGAAAGGCGGCCTTCAACGGAGATGTCTGGCAGTGGCACCAGGACTACGGAACCTGGGCGCGCGACGACAAGATGCCCGAGGCACGGGCCATGAACATCGCGCTCTTCATCGACGAGGTGACCGAGTTCAACGGCCCGCTCTACCTGATCCCGCGCAGCCACAGGGGGGGCGTCATTGAGGCGGGCCATGACCTGGAGACGACCTCATATCCGCTGTGGACCCTCGACAAGGAGACGGTGGCGCGGCTCGCCGACCAGGGCGGCATTATCGCGCCGAAGGGCAAGCCCGGCTCCGTTCTGCTGTTCCACTCGAACCTGGTACACGCCTCGGCGCCGAACATCAGCCCGTGGGGCCGGGTAATCGTCTATCTGAGCCTGTGCCACGTGGACAATCACATCCGCCAGTTCAAGCGCGCCGAATGGATCGCCCACCGCGACTTCACGCCGATCGAGCCGCTGGACGACGATTGCCTGCTGGCGCTCGCGCGGGAAAACGCGACCGCCGCTGAATAAGACCTAGTCCGGCATCGGCGTGCGTTCGATCGAACCCTCGATCGGCACATGCAGGGTCGTGCAGAAGGTCCCGACGAGCTGGTAGTAGCCGACCATCACCGTCAGATCGACAAGACCCTTGTCGCCAAGGGACGCCCGTATCTCCTCGATCAGCGCGTCGTCCACCTTCCCGTTCGTGGCGACAATCCGCGAGAATCGCAACACCGGCCCGACGGGTGCCGGCAGGTCTTCCGCCGCCGGGGTACCGCAGACCGCGCGCATATCATCGGGCATCCGGTGAATGTGATGGGTCCATTCGTACCAGTTGCCGACTTCCTTCGAGACCGTGCAGATGATCATTTCGCGCAAGACCTCGTCGAAGACGCTGTGGAAGCGGACATGCTCGCCGACCGATGCGACGGCCTCGAGCGCGCCCGGACTGTGAGCCATGCGCGCGAAAAGCTCGGCCATGAACTCGAGCTTCCGGGTCTCCATGATGTGGTCGTAGACATCCACGCGCTCGGCGGGAAATGCTTCCCGCGAGACATGCGGTACCCGCGCGTCCTCTTTGTACTCGTCCATGATCCCCTCCCGTGGCACTTTCGTTGTAAGGTCCGAGCACAAGAATAGCGGGAAACGCGAAGGAATGACGCCATGAACCTGCACGCGATGCTCGGCCGGCGCGCCGAAACTGGAAACTCCGTCCGGGTCGGGCTGATCGGCGCCGGAAAATTCGGGACCATGTACCTCTCCCAGGCCGCACGCACGCCCGGGATTCACGTCATGGCGATCGCCGACCTCGACACGGAGCGCGCCCGCGCTGCCTGCGCCCGGGTCGGCGGGCTCGATCCGACGGCGGCGACCTTCGAGGCGGCTCGCACCGGCGGCACCACCCACGTGAGTGACGAATCAATGTCCCTCATCGCGGCCGACGGCCTCGACGTGGTGATCGACGCGACCGGCAGCCCGGCCGCCGGCATCGCGCACGCGCTCGCGGCCTGCGAGCACGGCAAGCATATCGTCATGGTGAACGTCGAGGCCGACGTCCTGGCGGGCCCGCTGCTGGCCGAACGCGCGCGCCAGGCCGGAATCGTCTATTCGCTCGCCTATGGAGACCAGCCGGCGCTCATTCACGAACAGGTGGACTGGGCGCTCGCCTGCGGGCTTGATGTCATCG
>JAYPRP010000122.1:0-3387 GCA_038132575.1 Rhodospirillaceae bacterium | reverse complement strand
CCCGCATGGTCGGCTGCCTTGGCGATCACCGGTTCGACCAGCCCCCGCATCCACGGCCCCACCGCCAGGATGATGCCGATATCGACGGCCGAGAGGCCCCGGCTCTCGAGCCAGATCGGCCAGAACGGCAGCAGCACGCCCAGCACGAAGAACAGCGCGCCATAGAACAGCGCGAAGGGCAGCGAGATACCGAAGGGCGTGTCGCTCATGGCTGGGTCACATGCGGGCGGCGGAAACGGCACCGGCCGCCCGCGCGATGCGGACGGCCGGCAACCTCGAACGAATTGTCTGGCGCGACGGCGCTACTCGGCGGCCTGCTTCGCAGCCTCGCCGGGCGCGGGCGCGGCATCCGCGTCCACCTCGCCGGCCTCGACCCGCGCCGCGATCTCGTCCTGGCTCAGCGGCTGGTTCCGGAAGCGGCCATGCTTCTCGTAGTAGCGATCGACATGCACATGCTTGGCGACCGTCAGCGGCGCGTTTTTGAAGAAGTCGTAGAGCGCGACGAACCCGCCCGTCCACATGGTGCGGATCATATGTGCCATGGCACGCGATGCGCGCAGCTCGGCCGTGGGGGCGTTCTCGACCCGGTGATAATTCTCCCGGTCCTCGAGCGCCGCCTCGATCAGGTGCGGGGCCGCCCAGTTGCAGCGATAGTGGATCGTGCCGTCGGGACGGATGATGTACACGACGTTCGGCATGGCGCCGTAGGCACGGTGGAAGTCGCCCTCGAGATTATCGACGAGCACCCGCCGGAACTCCTTGTAGCGCGGCGCGACCAGGGCCGCGGCCTTGAACTTCTCTTCCATCGACTTGTGCGGACCCATGCGCTCGCCCGGATGGGCCTCGCGGACATAGACCATGACGAAGTTCACGTCGGGGAACTTCTCGACGATCTCCTTGTAGGTCTTGATGTTCTTCGTATACATCGAGCAGGTCGACGACCCGGTCTCGATGACGGTCCACTGGCCGTCGAAATCCGACAGCTTCACCTCTTCGCGGGTCTCCAGATCGGTGAACGCCGCGTCGATATACCGGTCGCCCGCCTGCGGACCAACGAAGGTATCGAAGTTGTAGTCGACAACGCGGAAACGGGAATTGTTGTAAACAGGCTGCGGTGCGTCAGACATCGTGGGCCCCCTCTTTGCCTATGACTTTTTGTTATTGATGATGCGTAAATTACACAATTGTCGCCATTGTAGCACAGATCAAGCGCTCCCCGCCCATGCGCGCTACGGGGATCGCCGGTCAAACTGCCGTGAGCTCAGGCGCCCAGTTTCGTCGCCATCCAGTCGGCCATGAGCGGCCGCGACTTGAACGGGATGTTGTCGCAGACATGGTTGCCCTCGGGGAACACGACGAGCTCCGCGTCGTCGCCCGCCTCGTCGATCATCTTCTGCGATTCCTCGACCGGGCAGATCTCGTCCAGGCCGCTGTGGACGATCAGCAGCGGGCAGCCGATTTTCCCGAGCGACCCCGCGAGCGTGTACAGCTTAGCGGTCTCCGCCGCCTCCTCGACCGTGTCGTCGCCGAAGGCAAAACGCAGCGTGTCCTGCACGGCAAACGGCAGCCGGCCCCAGATATCCGACATGGCGTAGAACCCGCCGATCGAGATGCACGCCTTGATGCGCGGATCGACCGACGCGCGCGGCGCGGCGTAGCCGCCATAGCTGCGGCCCCAGATGCCGATCCGCTCGCCGTCGATCTCCGGCCGCGCGGCCAGTGCGTCGAGCATCGAGCCCACCGGCACCTCCCAGTCCGGGCGGATCCGCCACTTTAGCTGGGTCAGGCTCTGGCCCGGCCCGTCATAGGCGCAGGTCGCGACGCCGCGCTTCAGGAACTCGTTCTCCAGCGTGTGGAACTCCTCCTTGGTCGAGTCCGCGCCACAGGTCAGCATCACGCAGGGCGCGGGCCCGTCCGTCGTGGGCACCCGCAGGTTCGCCGGGAAGCTGTCGCCGTCGAACGGGATGTCGATCACCTCGGCCGGTGGGCTCAGATGCGGCGCGGCCTTGGCATAGGCCGCGCGCTGGCGCCGCTGCACCCGCGCCTTCTCCTCCGCATCGCCGAACGAGACCGACTGGCCGATATGGAAATAGAGCGCCGCGCGGACGAACGCCTCGCCCGCCGTCAGGCTCCGTCCTTCTGCGAGTGCCGCGTCGCCCAGCGCCTCGTGGCCCTCGGCAAGCCCCTCCCAGAAGGGCATCCACTCCTCCATCCGGGCGATGCCGCCGAGCACCGCCTGGGCATCGTTGTAGTCGACCCCGGCGGCCATCAGCCGCGGGAACCGGTGGGCAATCGTCTCCTGCAATGCAGCGTCGACCATGTCCTGTTCTCCTTTGCAGCCCGCGATGGAACGGCGGGCGGTCTCGTCCTTCGACAGGCTCAGGACGAGGTTAAAATGACTGCCTCATACTGAGCTTGTCGAAGTATGAGGCTAATACCCGACGACGCCGGATCGTTAGTCCAGGTGCCGTTGGAAGAACTCGATCGAGAGCGCCAGCGCGCGCTCGGCCTCCGGCGCGCTGTAGGTCGTCCCGCCGTGGCGCGCGAACGCGTGGTCCGCGTCGGGATACTTGTGGATCTCGACCAGCGGGTTCGGCGACAGCCGCCGCTCGATCAGCGCGCAGACCTCGGGCTGCACCCATTTGTCGGCCAGCGCCTGGTGCAGCATGAACGGCTTCGACAGGTTCGGCGCCTCCTTGATGGAGTGCTCGATATAGGTGCCGTAGTAGGCGACGGCGCAGTCGATGTCCGAGCGGCAGCACATGAGGTAGCCCATCTTGCCGCCGAGGCAGTAGCCGACGGTGCCGACCTTGCCGTTGCCGCCCGCGATCGTCCGCAGGAAGGCCGCGGTGTCCTCCATGTCCTGGACGCCCAGGTCGTAGTCGAAGTCGTAGTAGAGGTCGATCGCCTTGGTCCAGTGATCGGGGTTCGCGTCCGACAGCTCGATTCCCGGCTCGAGCCGCCAGAACAGATCGGGGACCAGCGTGATCCAGCCCGCCTCGGCGAACTCCTGTGCGTGCGCCCGCATGGTATCGTTGACGCCCCAGATCTCCATGATCGCGATGATCGCGCCTGCGAGTACCTTGTCCGGATACGCCACATGGGCGCCCATGGTCCCGCCACCGCGCAGCGGTACCGTGATGTCCTCGGTGCGCATCATCGTGTCGTTCCTCCCGCCTCGTTGAGCGCCGCCCAGACCCGCGCCGGGGTCATCGGCAGGTCAATCGGCCCCGCGCCGGCGCTCGCCAGCGCATCGGTCACCGCCGCCATGCCCGCGGGCAGCGCCCCGGCCTTCTGAGGGGGCCGGGTGAGCGGACAGACAGTCTAGGAGAAGAGTGGCCGAGCGCAAACCGCCCTTGTGAAGGCTAGAACCGGTAGAAGGCTTCC
>JAYPRP010000121.1:0-3522 GCA_038132575.1 Rhodospirillaceae bacterium | reverse complement strand
ATGAGAGCCGACGGCGCCCTCCTCTCACACCTCAGGTATTGCGTCGCCGAGTCGACCCGCGGTGGGGGGGGGGCCCTTCGCGGTTGTCGAGGGTTGTTAATGTTGTGTTGTCGTCAGGCGGCCTTCTTCTCGTGGTCGATCGTCGGGGCGTCCGCGCCGCCGGCGATTTCGATCTTCCGCGGCTTCAGCGCCTCGGGCACCTCGCGCTTCAGGTCGATGACCAGGAGGCCGTTGGCCAGGTCCGCCTGGGTGACGTTCACATGGTCCGCGAGGTCGAACCGGCGCTCGAACGCGCGGGTCGCGATGCCGCGGTGCAGATACGTGGCGTCGTCCCCGGACTTGCCCTGCTCGCCCTTCACCACCAGCGAGTTGCTGGTCTGGGTGATGTCGATGTCGCCGGCGCCGAACCCCGCGACCGCCATGGTCACGCGATATTCGTCGTCGCCGAGCTTCTCGATGTTGTAGGGCGGATAGGACGGCGCCTCGCTGTTGAAGGCCGAATCCAGCATCTGTCCGACGCGGTCGAAACCGACCGAGGAGCGGAACAGGGGGGTCAAATCGAGATTGTAGGTACGCATTTCACTTGTCCTCCTTTGAGAGCAACTGTGCATCGGTTCCCCCGCCATTGGCCGGGAGGCACCGGGTGGACGCGGTCCGGAACCCGAATTCGGCATTCCCCGCGCTAATCCCGATATAGGTGGCTGAAATCGCGATTCAAGAGCATGAATCAAAACGGGCGCTGCAGACGCAACGCCCGGAAAACACAGTGTTTTTTCGGGTTTCGGCTCAGCCGATGCCCAGGCCTTCGTAGCGCTTGTTGAACTTCGCCACCTGACCGCCCGTGTCCACCAGACGATGCTGGCCGGTCCACGCGGGATGGGTCTTCGGGTCGATGTCCAGGCGCAGCGTGTCGCCCGGCTCGCCATAGGTCGAGCGGGTCTTGAATTCGGTGCCGTCCGTCATGACGACGGTGATCTCGTGATACTCGGGGTGAATATCGGCCTTCATCACATCTACTCCGGGTTCGGAAGGCGCGGTTATAGCCAAGCCCGCGCCCGACGGCAAGCGATTAGGCAAGGCCGGCGCGGCGCGCGTCGGACGCCCGATTCCTGCACCCTGGCGGGCGTTCTTGGCGGCGTTTCCCCGGACTGCTAAACCCTGTTCCCGAGATGGCCAAGCAACCACGAAATCACTCCGCCGCCAAGGGCACGGACGACCAGCCGGCGAAGCGGAGCCTGCGCGAGCTGCGCCGGCTCGGTCGCTTCGTGCGGCCCTACCGCCTGGCCGTCGCGGGTGCCTGTCTCGCGCTCGTCATCGCGGCGGCTACCGTGCTGGTGATCGGGCAGGGGCTGCGCCGGCTGGTGGACGAGGGTTTCGCCGCGGGCAACACGGGCCTGCTGGACGACGCGCTGGTCGGGCTTCTGGTCATCGTGGTTGTGCTGGCGGGCGCCACCTATTCCCGTTTCTTCATGGTGTCGTGGATTGGCGAGCGGGTCGTCGCCGACATCCGCAAGGCGGTATTCGAGCACACCCTGCGGCTCGAACCGGCGTTTTTCGAGACGATGCGGATCGGCGAGGTGATGTCGCGGCTGACCGCCGACACCACGCTGATCCAGACTGTCGTTGGCACATCTGCGTCGATGGCGATGCGCAACGTGCTTTTGGTCCTGGGCGGGCTCGTCATGCTCGCGGTGACCAGCCCGCGGCTGACGCTCCTGGTGCTGGTTGTCGTACCGCTGGTGCTGGTGCCGATCCTGGTTTTTGGCCGGAAGGTCCGCCGCCTGAGCCGTGAGAGCCTTGACCGGCTGGCCGACGTCAGCGCCTATGTCGATGAATCGATCGCTAACATCCGTACCGTGCAGGCCTTCGGCCATGAGGAGATCGACCGCACCCGTTTCTCGGGCCGCGTGGAGGAGACCTTCGCCACCTCGGTACGCCGCATCCGCGCGCGCGCCCTGCTGACGGCAATCGTAATCCTACTGGTGTTCGGGGCCGTCGGCGTGATCCTGTGGGTCGGCGGCCGTGACGTGATCGCGGGACGCCTGAGCGCGGGCGACCTGTCGGCCTTCGTCTTCTATGCGGTCGTGGTCGCCAGTTCTGTCGGCGCGATCTCGGAGGTGATCGGCGAGCTGCAGCGTGCCGCGGGCGCGACTGAGCGGCTGTTCGAGCTGATGGACATGCAGCCTGCGATTGTCGCGCCGGCCGCGCCGAAATCCCTGCCGGCGCCGGTGACGGCCCGCGTCGCGCTCGAGGGTGTGACCTTCTACTACCCGTCCCGGCCCGACGACCCCGCCCTGTCGGACTTCTCCCTCGACGTCGCGCCGGGCAAAACTGTCGCGCTGGTCGGGCCGTCGGGGGCGGGCAAGACGACCGTCTTCCAGCTCCTCCTGCGGTTCTACGACCCGAACGCGGGACGGCTGTGTTTTGACGGGGTGGACATCCGCGACCTCGAGCCGCTCGCGCTTCGCCGCCATGTGGGGCTGGTGCCGCAGGAGCCGGTGATCTTCTCGGCTAACGCCTGGGAGAATATTCGCTACGGCCAACCGGAGGCGGGCGACGACGAGGTGCGGGCCGCGGCGGACGCCGCCTCGGCGCGCGAGTTCCTCGAGGCGCTGCCCGAGGGCTTTGATACTTTCCTGGGTGAGAAGGGTGTGCGCCTGTCGGGCGGCCAGCGCCAGCGCGTGGCGATCGCGCGGGCGATTCTGCGCGACCCCGAGCTGCTGTTGCTCGACGAGGCGACAAGCGCGCTAGACGCGGAATCCGAGCTCGCCGTGCAGGCCGCGATGACGGACCTCATGGCGAACCGAACGACCCTGGTGATTGCCCATCGGCTGGCGACCGTGATCGCCGCGGACCGCATTGTCGTGATCGACGGGGGGCGGGTGGTCGCCGAGGGGACCCACCAGGACCTGATCCGGGAAGGCGGGCTCTACGCAAGGCTCGCGGAGCTCCAGTTCGACACCGATCCAGCCGGCGTCGCCGCGCAGTGACGCGCCTCAGCGCTGGTCGAGCTTGAACTCGATCCGGCGGTTGCGGCGGTAGGCGATCTCGTCGGCGCGCGCGTCGATCGGCTGGAACTCGCCGAACCCGGCGGCGACCATGTTCTCGGCCGGGATGCCGGCGTTGACCAGAAACTTGACCACGGAAATGGCGCGCGCCGCGGACAGTTCCCAGTTCGACGGGAAGCGGGCGGTGCTGATGGGGCGCTCGTCCGTGTGGCCGTCCACCCGAAGAATCCAGTCGATGTCGGCGGGAATCTCGGCGGCGATCTGCACCAGCGTCTGCGCCAACTGCTGCAGCTGACCCTCGCCCTTGGGGTTGAGCACGGCCTGGCCCGAGCCGAACAGCACCTCGGACTGGAACACGAACCGGTCGCCCTCGATGCGAATGTCAGTGCGATCGCCGAGGACCTCGCGCAGGCGGCCAAAGAACTCCGAGCGGTAGCGCGCCAGCTCCTGCACCTTGGTCGCGAGCGCCTCGTTCAGGCGCTTGCCCAGATTGACGATCTGGCGCTCCGGTTAG
>JAYPRP010000120.1:0-3646 GCA_038132575.1 Rhodospirillaceae bacterium | reverse complement strand
GACTCGATGCCCGCGACCAATCGGGCCATTCCAATTCGACTGTCTGATCCGGGCTGGGCCCGTCCGGCATCGTCGCATCGTCGTCGGCCGTTCCATGTGTACGGCCCTCGGCGATCCGAGGATGCCGGCGGCGGCGAGACTTCGCGTCCCGGCCGCCGCCGATCCCTTTGCTGGGAGCTACTGCAGCTCGACGGTGGCGCCCGCCTCTTCCAGCTTGCCCTTCAGCTCGTCGGCCTCTTCCTTGGTCACGCCTTCCTTCACAGGCTTCGGCGCACCCTCGACGAGGTCCTTGGCTTCCTTCAGGCCCAGACCGGTGATCGTCCGGACCTCCTTGATCACGTTGATCTTCTTGTCGCCCGCAGCCGCGAGGATGACGTCGAACTCCGTCTTCTCCTCGGCGGCGGCACCGGCATCACCGCCGGCCGGGGCACCCGCTGCGACCGCGACCGGCGCAGCGGCGCTGACGCCCCACTTTTCCTCAAGCAACTTGGACAGTTCAGCCGCCTCAAGAACCGTGAGTGCGCTGAGATCGTCCGCGATTTTTTCAATGTCTGCCATTTTTCTACTCCTGAGACTTTGAGAGACTTTTCGATATTCGAGATATCGGACCCGGCTTACGCAGCCTCGTCCTGGTTTGCGTATGCGCCCGTGACCCGTGCGAGCTGTCCGGCAGGTGCCTGCAACACGCCTGCGACCTTGGTCGCCGGCGCGTTCAGCAAGCCGACCAGCTTGCCACGCAGTTCGTCGAGCGAAGGAAGCGACGCCAATGCCTTGACGGCAACCTCGTCGAGCAGGGTTTCGCCCATGGCGCCCCCGACAACGACGAGCTTGTCGTTTTCCTTTGCGTAATCGACTGCCACGCGCGCCGCCGCTACGGGATCGGCGGAATACGCAATCGCGGTCGGCCCTGAGAACAGATCGGTGATCGGTTCATAGGGCGTTCCCGCCAGGGCGAGTTTCGCGAGCCTGTTCTTGGTCACTTTGTAGCTGGCACCCGCCTCACGCATCCGGCCCCGGAGCTCCGTACTCTCCGTAACCGTCAGCCCAGTCTGCTGCGTGACCACGACGACCGCGGCCTCCGCAAAGGACTGGCTGAGTTCGGTGACCAGCTCTTCTTTTCTAGCTCGGTCCACTTACCGTCTCCGCAAACTTGGTGCGGGCCGACCGTGTCGGGTTCCGCACCGATTGCAATTTGATCCCGGCCAATCCCAGCCGGAACCGCTCCTAACCTGTCCCAGGAGCGTATCGAACGAACGACGGTCCGTTCTTCTTCTCCTGTCTATGCGGGCCGCCGTTTCCGGCACTTAGGTCCGCCGGGCCGAAACCCCTTGGACGCCTGCAGTCTCGGACAGTCTCCCGCGCCGGTTTTCACCGGACGCGGAAATTCAAAATCAGCCTATTCGGCCGCTTCCTGCGCCGGCGCCGAAACGTCCGCCACATCGAAACGCACACCCGGCCCCATGGTCGAGGTGAGCGCCACCTTGTTCACATACGAACCCTTCACACCGCTCGGCTTGGCCCCCATGATCGCGCCGAGAAACGCATCGAGATTTTCCCGAATCTGCTCCTCGCTGAAACTCGCCTTGCCGATGCCGGCATGGACGATCCCGGTCTTCTCGACCCGGAACTGAACCTCGCCGGACTTCGCGCTCGCGACGGCTGCCGTCACGTCATTCGTAACCGAGCCCAGCTTCGGGTTCGGCATCAGGCCGCGCGGGCCCAGGACCTTACCCAGCCGGCCGACGATCGGCATCATGTCGGGCGTCGCGATGACGCGGTCGAAGCCGGTCTCGCCGTTCTGGATCTGCTCCGCGAGATCCTCAGCGCCGACCAGGTCGGCACCGGCCGCGCGGGCCTCCTCGGCCTTGTCGTCCTTCGCGAACACCGCGATCCGGACTTCCTTGCCGGTTCCGTTCGGCAGCGAAACGACACCACGCACATTCTGGTCGGCGTGGCGCGGATCGACGTTCAGGTTGATCGAGATCTCGATCGTCTCGTCGAACTTCGCGGTTGCGTTTTCCTTCACCAGCCGCACGGCCTCGCCGATCGAAACCTTGTTGTCAGGCTCGACCTTCTCGCGGGCGTTGCGAATTCGTTTTCCGGGCTTGGCCATCGTTAACCCACCACCTCAAGGCCCATCGAATGGGCGGTTCCCTTGATCATCTGCGTCGCCGCGTCGATGTCGTTGGCATTCAGATCCACCATCTTCGCTTCCGCGATCTCGCGGCACTGCGCGTCGGTGACACGGCCGACGAGATCGCGCCCCGTGGTTCCGCTGCCCTTCTGCACGCGCGCCGCCTTCTTCAGGAAGTAGCTCGCCGGCGGCGTCTTCGTGACGAAGGTGAACGACTTGTCCTGGTAGACCGTGATGATCACCGGCGTCGGCACACCCTGGTCGCCGTTCTGCGTGGCAGCATTGAACGCCTTACAGAACTCCATGATGTTCAGGCCGGCCTGACCGAGCGCCGGCCCGACGGGCGGCGACGGGTTAGCCTGTCCGGCCGGGATTTCCAGTTTGACGTAACCGTCAATTTTCTTTGCCATGATCTGGACCTCATTTCCTTTCGAGGTTTCGCGGTACGGCACCCTATGGACTTGTGGGGCCAACCTCCCGCGCACCGCCCGTCCCCACCACGGAGAGGGTCGGCAAACAAAAGTTCAGGCTAGAGTTTCTCGACCTGACCATACTCAAGCTCGACCGGCGTGGGCCGGCCGAAAATCGAAACAGATACCTTCAGCCGCGCGCGTTCTTCGTCGACATCCTCGACCACGCCGTTGAAGGACTGGAACGGGCCGTCGTTGACCCGGACCTCTTCACCGATATCGAAGGTGACGGACGGCTTCGGCCGTTCGACGCCTTCGCGCACCTGATGCAGGATACGATCCGCCTCGGCTTGGCTGATCGGCGCCGGCTTGTTGCCCGCGCCGAGAAAGCCCGTGACCTTGGGCGTGTTCTTGACCAGGTGATAGCTCTGCTCATTCATATCCATGCGAACGAGCACGTAACCCGGGAAGAACTTGCGCTCCGAGTTCACCTTGGTGCCGCGGCGCATCTCGACCACTTCCTCGGTCGGCACCAGGACGTCCTCGAACATGTCATCCATGCCCTTGGTCACGGCCTGCTCCTTGATCGACTGCGCGACCTTGGCCTCGAAGCCCGAATAGGCGTGAACGACAAACCACTGCATGCCCATCAAAGCATCAACCTCCGACCGACAGGGCCAATTGCACGAGTTCCGCCAACACGATGTCGACGAGAAAGAAGAACAGGGCCGCGAACGCGACCATGACGACGACCATCAGGGTCGACTGGATGGTTTCGGTGCGCGTCGGCCATGTGACCTTGCTCACCTCCTGACGTACCTGGCGCACAAACTCGCCAACCGATGGTCTTGCCATTCGTTCCGCCTTCATCGCGTTACCACTTCGCGTCCGTCACAACCGCGCCCGGCGTTCCGGCTGGCAGGAGTGGTAGGACTCGAACCTACAGCCCCCGGTTTTGGAGACCGGTGCTCTACCAATTGAGCTACACTCCTATCCACCGAACGCGCCGTCGCTGTTACGCTCCGGCCTATTCGATGATAGAGGTGACGACGCCGGCGCCGACGGTGCGGCCACCTTCGCGAATGGCGAAGCGAAGACCGTC
>JAYPRP010000119.1:0-3661 GCA_038132575.1 Rhodospirillaceae bacterium | reverse complement strand
TTTTTCCGATTTTCATACTTAAGTTCCTCCCAGTTCCTGCCGTGAAGAGTTAGTTGCACCTAGGCAAGGTTTCATGGGCCGTCGTCATGCGGCTCCTGTCAGAAAACGTACAACAATTTTTTATTATAGGAAAAGATTTCTTAAACTACGATCGCCTCATCACTCAGGAGTTCGAGAACGGTCGATCGGCGCGCAGCGTCACAACGCCCGCGCCCGTCTTCAGCGATATTGTGAGGACGCGAGTCGCGCTGTTAGACGAACGTCTGCGAAGCGGGGGTATTCGAAAAATGGATGATGTGAGGGCTGATACCGGCGTCATCAATAGCCCGACTCCGAGGGCCAACGTCCGTGCCCTCCGCAAGGCGTACTCGCAGAAGCTGGCGGAGGTGTCCGAGGCGACGGGTCTCGGTTTCCGCGTTGTCAAAGATCGAGAACGACCTCGTTTCGCCGACCTTCGCGAACCTGATGCGGCTCGCGGAAGGCCTGCAGATATCACTGAGAGAGCTGGTGACCCTCAAGGAAGACGAAGGCAGCGTTCCCGCACGCATGACCGTCACTCGCAGGAAGGACATCCGCTTCCGCTCGACGCCGGAGTACGACATGTATGCGCTGTGCGCCAAGTTGCGGCACAAGCGGATGACGCCCCTGATAGAGCGGGTCAAGGCAGACGTTCCAAGCCGATTCGACGGGATGGTGAGCTATTCGGGCGAAGAATTCTTCGTGCTCAACGGTGCGATCGAGGTGCACACCGAGCACTGCAATCCGATGCGACGCTAAAAGGGCGACAGCGCCTACCTCGACGGCACCATGGCGCAGACTCTGGTGGCGATGGACTGCAAGGATGCCGATACCCTGATGGTCTGGCTCGGGCCGCATGTGGTCGGCCAGGAAGACGGCGCGATCATGGCCGAGGCGATCCTGAACCAGGATTGCTGACCGAGCTTTTCACAGAATTCATGAATTAGAAGGGGAGGGACGCCATGAATGTGCGTCAAATAGATGTGCCGGGTGCGGATGTGATCCAGGCGGGCGAGGGACCCGATCTCCTGCTCGTGCATTCGCTGCTGGCCGAACGCAGCGCGTTCGATCGCGCACTGCCGGAGCTTGCCGAGAACCATCGCGTGACGGTACCAAATCTCCCTGGCTACGGTGACACTCCGCCGCTCGATGATCCGGCGCCTGATGTGCGGACGTTCGCGAAATTCATCGCGGGTGTCATGGACGCCGCCGGGCTTCCAGAGGATACGGCGGTGTTGGGAAATGGCGCGGGCGGCTTCATGTGCGTCGCGCTCGGCATCAATCACGGCGACCGCTTCGGCAAACTCATCCTCGCGGACACAGGCCCCGGCTTTCCCGAGCCGGCGAAAAAGCCGCTTCACATCCTGGCAGAGAAGGTCGAGGCGGAGGGAATGGACGCGGTTCTCGACGCTGCAATCCTGCGCATGTTCCCCGAGCCCTATATCGCCGCGAATCCGGATGTCGTCGCGGAACGGAAGTCCGCGCTGGCCGCGGCGGATCCCGCAGCCTTTGCCGCGACCGCACGCGCGTTGGCGACCGTGGAGATGACGAACGAGATCGGCGGCATCGCTAACGAGACCCTGGTGATGGTCGGTCTCGACGATGCCACGACGCCACCCGCCATGTCGTACGCGCTGCACAGCGGCATTCCCGGTGCACAACTCGTCGAAATTCCGGATTGCGGGCACTGTCCGCAGATTCAGGCGAAGGACGCATTCGTGAAATCCGTCCTCGGGTTTATCGACGCCTGAAGTCGCGGCAACCCCGCCATGCGTCGCGGGCAGTCACTAGGGTCTTGGGGTGTACCCGACCCGCTGAACCCCACCCTCCCCCACTTTGGGGTTTTTGGCCCGCCCGGCTAGTGGCACGGGCGGGCCGCCACGGGGACGGGGGGGCTCAATGCGATTTGCTGTGGATACAGGCGGGACGTTCACCGACTTGATCGTGGAGGACGACGAGAACGGCCTCCACATGTACAAGGCCTCGACCACCCCGGACGATCCGATCAATGGCGTTCTGGACAGCCTGAAGCTGGCCGCGGAGGATTTTGGATTCGAACTCGATGCGCTCCTCGCGAAAGGCGATCTCTTCATCCACGGCACGACCCACGCGATCAATGCGATCGTGACCGGCAATACCGCGAAGACCGCGTTCCTGACGACCGAGGGGCACCGTGACATTCTCGTCTGGCGCGAGGGTGGTCGCATGGAGCCGTTCAACTTCACCGTTCCTTATCCGCAACCCTATCTGCCGCGCGCGCTGTCCTACGAGGTGCCGGGGCGCATCCTCGCCGATGCCTCCGAGATGCGTCCGCTGGACGAGAGCCGGGTGATCGAGATACTCGGAGAACTCCGTGAGAAAGAGGTCGAGGCGATAGCCGTCTGTCTGCTGTGGTCGATTATCAATCCCGCTCATGAGGACCAGGTGGGCGAGCTTATCGAACAGCATTTGCCCGGTGTTCCCTACACGCTGTCCCATGTGCTCAACCCGTCCTTGCGCGAGTACCGCCGCGCATCGTCGGCGGCGATTGACGCCTCGCTCAAGCCGCTCATGAGCGCCTACATGCACAACCTCACCGGGCGCCTCACCGAAGCCGGGTTTGGCGGGCGCGTGCTGATCGTCACGTCGCAGGGCGGGATGATGGATGCCGGCGACATCGCCGAGCAGCCGATCCACCTCATCAATTCCGGGCCGTCGATGGCGCCGGTCTCGGGCCGCTATTTCGCGCGCGAGGACGAGGGCTCCGACACCGCGGTCATCGCCGACACAGGCGGGACGACCTATGACGTGAGCCTCGTGCGCCGCGGGCGCATCCCGTGGACGCGCGAAACCTGGATCGGTCAGCCCTATCGCGGTCACATGACGGGGTTTCCATCGGTGGACGTGAAGTCCATCGGCGCGGGTGGGGGATCCATCGCCTGGGTTGACGATGGTGGGATGCTGCATGTCGGGCCGCAAAGCGCAGGCGCGGTGCCCGGGCCGGCCTGCTACGGCAATGGCGGTGACAAGCCCACGGTGACAGATGCGTGCCTCGTGCTCGGCTACCTCGATCCCGAGTTCTTCCTCGGCGGTTCCATGGCGCTTGACCTCGACGCGGCGCGTGGCGCGATTGAACGCGAGGTGGCGATGCCCATGGGCCTGGGGCTCGAGGAGGCCGCAGCCGCGATCGTCGCGATCGCGACCGAGAACATGGTCCAGGCGATCGTCGATATCACCGTCAACCAAGGAATCGACCCGCGTGACGCGATCCTGATTGGCGGCGGCGGTGCCGCCGGCCTCAACTCGGCCGCGATTGCGCGACGGCTGGGCAGCGAACGCGTTGTGATTCCGGAGGTCGGGGCGGCGCTGAGCGCAGCGGGTGCGATGATGTCGGACCTGCATTCGCAATACACCCGGACATTTTTTGCCACGTCGGAGAATTTCGACGCCGAGGGGGTAAACGCAATCCTCGATCAGCTCGAGGCGCGCTGCAATGCGTTCATCGACGGGCCGGGGCAGGGCTCGATCAGTCAGACGATCGAATTCTTCGCCGAGGCCCGCTATCCCGAGCAGGTCTGGGAAATCGAGGTACCGCTCTCGGTCCGGCGGTTCGAGAGCGATGCCGATCTGGCGGCCCTCGTGGAGGAATTTCACCGGGTTCACG
>JAYPRP010000118.1:0-3727 GCA_038132575.1 Rhodospirillaceae bacterium | reverse complement strand
CCGCTCTCCGTTCGTTTCGTGCGTCGTGGCCATACGATGGGGATGCGCACGACCGAAAACAAGTCACGGCTCGTTGAAAGACCGGGAGCGGAATAAAACAGCGTCTGCGGTGTTATGCCCCGCAGAAGCCACTGAAACGTCAGGCGTTCTGAGTGCTCAGAAGCCGTTCGACGGGCTTGTCGCGGATCGGCCAGTGGAGCGCCGCGGCCAGCAGGCCCAGCAGGACCGAGGTTAACCAGATGGCGTTGTAGTCACCGCTCACATCGAAGTTCAACCCGCCAAGCCATGCGCCGAGAAACGCGCCGATCTGGTGGCTGAAAAACACCAGCCCGAACAGCATCCCCAGGTGACGCGCACCGAAGATCTTGGCGACCACACCGCTGGTGAGCGGGACGGTCGAGAGCCAGAGCAGCCCGAAGATGCCGGAGAAGATGTAGATGGTCAGCTCGGTCTTGGGCATGAGCATCATCCAGGCGATCAGCGCCGCACGTGCGAGGTAGATCAGGCTCAGCAGGTTCTTCTGCCGGAACCGGTTGCTCAGAAGACCCGCGGTATAGGTGCCGACGATGTTGCCGCCGCCGATCATGAACAGTGCCCACCCGCCGACACCGGCTGCGAGCCCGCACCAGGCGATGAAGCCCGGCAGGTGGGTGCCGATGAAGGTGACGTGGAAACCGCACACGAAGAAGCCGGCGACCAGTAGGAGATAGCCGCGGTTCTTCCGGGCCTCGCCCAGCGCCTGGGTCCAGCTTTGCGACACCGTGCCGGCCTCATTTTCCGCCCGTCCGCGAATCAGTGCGCCGAGCGGGATCATCAATGCCACCACCCCGGCGGTTGCGAGCAGCGACACCTCCCAGCCGAAGCCGCCAATCACGACCTGGGTCACCGGGGGCAGCAGGAACGGGCCGAGCGCGCCGATGGTGCTGACGATGGCCATGGCGTAGGTCCGCTTCTCGGGCGCCACCATCCGCGCGACCGCGCCATAGACGACGGCCATGCCGACGCCGCTCATGCCGAGCCCGATGAGAACACCGCCCGAGATAAGGAGTTCCGTCGGCGTGATCGCGCTTGCCATGCCCAGGACACCCAGCGCATAACAGATCGCGCCGGCGACGATGACCCGACCGGACCCGTAGCGGTCGGCAAGCCCGCCGATGAACGGCTGCGATGCGCCCCAGACGAGATTCTGGAGCCCCATCGCGATTCCGAAGATCTCGCGGCTCCAGCCAAGGTCGATCGTCATCGGAACCAGGTACAGCCCCAGGACCTGGCGAACACCCAGCACGACCGCGAGCAGGCCCGCGCCCGCGCCCATCACCATCATCTGTCGCCGATTGAGTGCCAGAGCCATGAAAATCTTCCCCAGAAAGTCGGCAAGGCCCGGCCTTCGGGCCGGTGCCTCTGCATGTTGGATGCTATATCGGCCAGAAAAGGCGAAAGGGCGAGCCCCGATGCATCCGGAGCACGATCATAGCACGGGGAGCCGCGCTAAAGCGCCTGGCCGCGCACCTGCTGTTTGAGTTCCCGGATGAGCATATCCATGCCGGCGAGGCGCGGGTGCACCGCGAGCGCGTTCTCGAACGCCTGGAGCGCGGCATCGCCATTGCCGCGCAAGAGCTCGATCTGACCGAGCCCGCTGAGCGCGCCGAATTGGCGCGGCTCCAGCGCCAGCGTGCGTTCCACATCCGCCGCGGAGAGGGCGAGCTTGCCCTGGATGAAATATACGGTCGCCCGCTTGTTCCAGGCCTCGGCATAGTCCGGCGCCTTGTCGATCAGGGCGGTAAAGATATCGACCGCCTCGTCAAATCGGCGGTCGGCCATGGCCTTGATGCCGATATGCATCAGGCGGGTGTTCCTTTGATCGTCATGCGCGATCCAGGTGGTCCAGATCAGGTTCTCCGCCGCGCGGACCTCAAGCTGCTCGTCACTCGTCTGCAGAATCGAGAACAGGTTGTCGAGGCGCGGGTCGTTCTGGTCTGCCGTCGCCGGACGCGGGTCGGCGAACGCGAGAAGAACCATGGCGGCGAAGAAGATTATCCGCATGCGTGAATCATGCGACGCCCCCGCCGGAACGCTCAAGAGGGTTTGTCACCGGGCACAAGGATGTGAACCAAGGTGTCCATTCGGCGTCTGGATCGCAGGCAGCGGGTTCGCACACGCGGGCCAGACCCTATAATGACCGCTCGACACGACGATTTTCGGACATTCTGAACATGGCACTTACTCCCGACGACATCATCGGCGCCTGGCACCTGGTGGACACCTACCGCGACGACCCGGACGGCACGCGCGTCCGGCATCAGGGCCCCGAACCGGCCGGCATCATCATGTACACCGCGGACGGGCACATGAGTGCGATTACACGCTGGGGCACGCGCGACTTCCCGCCGACGGCCGAGGCGACGGATGCCGACAAGGCGCGGATGTTCGATACCTATCTGAACTATGCGGGGCGCTGGTCCCTCGACGGCAATGTGGTCACCCACCACATCGATCATGCGCTCGACGAGAACTTCGTCGGCAGCGCACGGACCCGCGAAATCGAGCACCAGGGCGACCGGATGGTACTGCGCGGTGCGGGCGGTGATGGCGCATCGTCCGCGACGATCGTGTGGGAGCGCGCGCCGCGGAGTTGACGCAGAGCCGCGCCGTTATGCGAGCCCTTTAGGCTTCGGTCCGCCCGTCGCCCAGTCGAGAAGTTCCACCGTGTGCACCACCGGCGCATCCACGGCACCGGAGAGTTGGGTGATGCAGCCGATGTTCCCGGTTGCGACGACCTCGGGCTCGGTGCGCGCGATGTTGGCGGCCTTGCGGTCGCGCAGCCGGCCCGCGAGCTCGGGCTGGAGGATGTTGTAGGTCCCCGCCGAACCGCAGCACAGGTGTCCCTCGCCCGGCTCGCTGACGGTGAACCCGGCGGCCGCGAGCAGCGTCTTGGGCGGCGTGCGCAGCTTCTGGCCGTGCTGCATCGAACAGGCCGAGTGATAGGTCACCCGCAACGGTGGGAGGCCATCGACCGGCCGGATGTCCTCCGCAATCGTCTCGAGATACTCGCTCACGTCCTTCGCCAGTTCTGACACCCGCGCCGCCTTCCCGGCATAGGCTTCGTCCTCGCGGAACATGAAGGCGTAATCCTTCACCTGGGTGCCGCAACCGCTGGCGTTGATGATGATCGCGTCGAGGCCGGCGCCGTCGGCCTCCGCAATCCACGCATCGATGTTCGCCGCTGCCTGGGCATGGGACGCCTCGACCTTGCCCATGTGGTGCACCAGTGAGCCGCAACAGCCGGCCCCGTCGGCGACCACTACCTCGACCCCGAGCCGGGTGAGGAGCCGGATCGTCGCCTCGTTGATCTGGGGCGCAATCACGGTCTGGGCGCAACCGTTCAGGAGCGCAACCCGTCCCCGGCGCGCGCCTTCCGCCGGGAAGACCTGGGGCACATCCACCGGCGACGGCGGCCCGAGGTCGGTCGGCGCAAGTTCCAGCATCGCCCGGGGGTGCCCCCGGAACAGGCCGCGCAGCGGCCGGGCCAGAGACGCCGCGGCGAGCAGTGCCCGGAACCGCATCGGATGGGGGATAGACCAGGCCAGCGCCCAGCGGATCATCCGGTCGAACAGGGGCCGGGTGTAGGTTTCCTCGATATGCTTGCGGCCGTGGTCCACCAGGTGCTGGTAATGCACCCCCGACGGACAGGTGGTCATGCAGGACAGGCACGAAAGACAGCGATCGA
>JAYPRP010000117.1:0-3896 GCA_038132575.1 Rhodospirillaceae bacterium | reverse complement strand
CCAGTAGTATACGCATAAAGCGGTCTTCTGGATTACCTCAAACCGGTGCTGATCGATTACACAAACGGTCGCGGATATCTAACATAAGCTAAGTCGTTTAATAGTGGGCTCGGCGCACATATTCAGCGTGGTGGCATTGGGTGTTTCGGCATGAACGATAATTTTGACCCGCTTTCGTCGCATTCGTAGCAAATTGCCATTAAACCTGGTGCGCTCCCGCATGGAGTTGATGAGCAAAAGGCCGACCGTGAGATGGCGATATTCCTGCTCCAGGAGTGTGTATCCCATGAAATTCCGGTTCCGCAGGGTCTAGTCGACCGCCTTGCAAGTTATATGAATCGGGATATGGGGCCAGCGGACCGGGAGCTGCGCAAAGAAATCGAGGGTTTCGGGAATGCGGGCTTGGCCACGATGGTCCCGCCGATGGCAAATCCTCTTGGGATACATCCCAGTTCAATCAGAAAATATTATGAGGCTGTGAAGTATGAGGCGTAGCAAAGGCAAGTTGATTCAGATTGCGATGTGAGCACAGCCAAACTTGCGGAACATGCGGGCGTTCAACTGTCGATGATCAGAACATGGCAAGGCAACAAAGGAACTAATGATGCTCAGATGCGACGGAGGCGGATCGCCAGGTGATCCATCGTCGCGTATATCCTAAGTAAACCAGAGCAGTGGCAACCAACCGACGTGCCTGGAACGGAAAAGCGGAAGTTCAAGTTGATTAAGAACCCAGCATTTGGGAATGACGTGACCAATCGTGACGACGACTGATAAGAATCTGGTACTGTAGAAAAAGTCTCAAAATTCTACCGAGTGAGCGTCAGACCGCCTTTAACTGGTGGCCGAGGTCAGCGATCCACTCACACCCCCGGGGTGCCCCTGGTCGCTGGTTCGAGCCCAGTAGGCGGCACCATTTTTCCTCCAGATGACGCGTGTGTGCGACGATGGGCCGAGCCCCGCTGTGCGTTCACTCGGGTATGCGCTGCCCGTCCCAGGCGAAGACGCCGCCAGAGTCCGCAGGTCCAAGACGGTCGAGGACATCGAGCAGGTGAGCGGCCGCTCGCGGCGGCGTGAAGAGCTTCCCCTCAGATGCGCTGCGCTGGAATGGCGCCGACAGGCGGGTGTCCACCGTGCCGGGATGCAGGCCGACGCACAACGCCATGGGATGACGCCGCGCCAGCTCGATCGACATGTTTCGGATCAGCATGTTGAGTGCGGCCTTGGAGGCGCGGTAGGCGTACCAGCCGCCGAGTCCGTTGTCGGCAATGCTCCCGACGCGCGCCGAAAGGGCGGCGAAGGCCGCCTTTTGGTCGCGCGGCAGCAGCGGCAGGAAGTGCTTGGCGACCAGCGCCGGCCCGGTCGCGTTTACCCGGAACGCCCGCTCGAGCGCAGCGGGATCGAGCATTCGCAGGGCCTTTTCGGGCTGCATGTTCGTGCCGTCGTGCAGGATGCCTGTCGCGACGATCACTAGATCGATTGCTTGGACGCGTTCTGCGAGCTTCCCGGCGGCGGCGGCGATAGACGCCTCGTCCTCGATATCGAGGTAGACGTCCTCGGGGCCGTTCCCGGGTGCGCGCGACAGTGCGAACGCGTGCGCGACGTTCGGCGCGGTAGCCAGGGCGGAGTGCAGCTCTTGGCCGATTCCGCCGTTCGAACCGGCGACTGCGACGTTCAGGGGTGCGCCGAAAGAGCTCAGCATCCGCAATCCTTCGCGGACCTTGCAGCCAGCCGCTGGAGCCAGGGGCGGAATCGCAGGAAGCCGTCATAGAGGCGGTCGAGGCACCAGCCAAGGGGGGGCAGGCGGAAGATGAGGCCCGCCCACCGGAACGCAGGCAGCGCAGACCAGAGTTGGGCGAACGCTGCGCCGCCGTCGACCAGCTCGCCGGCCGGCGAGCGGACATGAAACCGCGCCCGTGCGGCCGTGACGGATAGATCTGGCGCGATGTCCTGCTCACCGCTGTTAGCGACGTCGACCCAGACAACATTCGAAGCGCCGCGACGGCGCCGGTAGAAACCGATCTCACGCGAACAAAGCGGGCATGCGCCGTCATAGTAGACGGTGACAGGGGCCTTTTGGGTCATGTCATTCACCCGCCGCCGGCTTCATGAATTCGATGACGTTGTCCCAGGGGTCGCGGACATAGACGGACGCCGTCCCGTCGCGATGTGGGGTGAGCTCGCCATGTGCCTCGGCGTCGGCGCGCGCGATCGCGAAGTGGGGCGGATGCTGCCTGGGCAGGACGAGCGCAAGCGCCACATTCTCGAACTGCAACAGAGCCCAGCTCGCGTCGGCGTGCAAGGTCTCGAAGGCGAACCTTTCGCCGTACCAGGCCAGTGCCGCGTCGATGTCGGATACTTGGATCGCGATATGGTGGATCGATTCCATTGGGGTGTTTCCTGGATTGGTCATGCCGCCCTGCCCGTCGCAGACCTGTCGAGCTCATGCAGGAAATTGCGCGCATCGCCGCGTGCGTCGCGCCGCCGCGCGTCGTCGAAGCCGAACCAGGTCCGATAGGGCTGCGCCAGTCGGGGGTTGTTGCCGAGCACGTCGCTGTGTCGGGCGAGGAAATCCCAGTAGAGATAGTTGAAGGGGCAGGCCTCGGGCCCTGTCTTCTCACGAACTTTGTAGCGGCACCCGATGCAGTAGTCTGACATGCGGTTGATGTAGTTGCCGCTCGCGGCGTATGGCTTGGAGGCGAGTAGGCCGCCGTCTGCGAACTGGCTCATGCCCAGCGTGTTGGGTAGTTCCACCCACTCGAACGCGTCGGCGTAGACTGCGAGATACCATTCGTGCACCGCGCGCGGATCAACCCCGGCTAGCATCGCGAAGTTGCCCGTCACCATCAGGCGCTGGATATGATGTGCGTGGGCCTCGTCCCGGGTCTGTTCGACGCACGCCCGCACGCAGGCCATTTCCGTGTCCCCGGTCCAGAAGAAATCTGGCAGCGGGCGCGTATGGCCGAAGACGTTCTCGTCCACGTATTTCGGCCCCTGGAGCCAGTAGATTCCGCGGACATATTCGCGCCAGCCGATGACCTGGCGAATGAAACCCTCTGCGGCGTTCAGCGGTGCGTCGCCATCTCGATAAGCCCGCTCCACGCGCCGGCAGACGTCGAGCGGATCGAGGAGCCCGACGTTCAGGTATTGCGAGACGACGGCGTGGTAGAGGTACTTCTCGTCGCGTAACATGGCGTCCTGGTAGTCGCCGAAACGCGGCAACGCTACATGAACGAAGCGGTCGAACGCGGCTTCGGCGCCGTCACGGGTCACGGCAAACCAGAACGGCTCCAGATTGCCGAAGTGGTCGCCGAAGTGCTCTTTCACAAGCGCGAGTACGTCCTGTGTGACCGCGTCCGGATCACTGCGCAGTGGTGCCGGGAAGGACATGCCGCTCTTGGGTGGCTTCCGGTTCTCGGCATCGAAGTTCCACTTCCCGCCGACCGGATTGTCGCCGTCCATGAGCAAGCCAGTCTTCCGCCGCATCTCGCGGTAGAAGTGTTCCATGCGCATCTGCTTGCGGCCGTCTGCCCAGTTCGCAAAGGCGTTGTGCGAACAAATGAACCGGTCATCGTCGAGAACCTCGACAGCGAGGCCATGCTGCTCTGGGAGCGATACTAACGGGTCTAGTACGCGCCATTCGCCCGGCTTAGTCACGACCACTGACGCACATGAATGTCTTTGAGCTGCACGCGCGATCTCGGATGCAAGCTCGCCGGTGTTCTCCGAATCGACGAGCCGGACATAGTCAACGTGCCAGCCGTCCGCCGCCAGTTCGTCGGCGAAGTGACGCATCGCGGAGAGGATGAAGGCGATCTTCTTTTTGTGGTGGGAGACGTAATGAGTCTCGCTTGCGACCTCGGCCATGACTACAACGTCTCGCGACTTGTCTGCAT
>JAYPRP010000116.1:0-3936 GCA_038132575.1 Rhodospirillaceae bacterium | reverse complement strand
CATCTGGGCACCGACATGAGCGCCGTCCAGGCCGCGTTCATCCGCTACGTGTTCGGACTCATATTGTTGACGCCGGTCCTGTTCCGGGTCGGCAGCTTCGTGCGCGAGCGCAAGATCATGGGGCTGCACGCCGTGCGCGGCGTCATCCACGGGATCGGCGTGATGCTCTGGTTCTTCGCGATGGCCAAGATCCCCATCGCCGAGGTCACGGCGCTGGGCTTCACCGCGCCCATCTTCACCACGCTCGGCGCGGCGCTGTTCCTCGGCGAAAAGCTGCACCTGCACAGGGTCGGCGCAGTGCTCATCGGGTTCGGCGGCGCGCTCGTCGTGCTCCAGCCCGGCTTCCAGGCCATCAACATCGGGTCGATCGCACAGCTCGTCGCCGCCCCCCTGTTCGCCTGTTCGTTCCTGATCGCGAAGCGCCTGACCCGCACCGAGTCGAGCCCCGCGATCGTCGCCTACCTGTCGATCTTCGTGACCCTGACCCTGCTGCCGCCGGCGCTGATCGTGTGGCGCACCCCCACCCTGGTCGAGCTCGGCTGGCTGTTCGCGACCGCGGTCTGCGCGACCCTGGGCCATGTCACCCTGACCCAGGCGTTCCGCTCCGCCGACATCACGGTGACGCAGCCGATCCAGTTCCTGCAGCTCGTCTGGGCGACGCTGCTGGGTCTTACTCTGTTCGGGGAACAGCCGGAAATCTGGACCTGGGTCGGGGGCGGGATGATCGTCGCGTCCGCCACCTACATCGCGCACCGGGAAAACCGCGCGCGCCGCGCGACCAACGCGGCGTCCTGACGCCGCCTAGCGGAAGACCACCGAGGCTGCGGCGAGCAGCAGGCGTCCCGACAGGGGACGTTCGTCGCGCTCTTGCGGTTCGTCCATCGATCGGTTCCCTTTTGGGCGAATTTCGGCGCGAATGTCCGAAATCGGGTTCGGCCCGGCGACGCGCCGTTGTATGTTACCGCAACGTCAGGATCGACAAGTGAGGTCCCGTTGGATTTCGTCTTCAACACGGGTTTCTTCGCAGCGGCGTTCGTACCCAGCTTCCTGGTCAGCCGAATCATCTTCCGCCTGACCAAGAAATGGGAAGGAACGCTCGTTTGCCTGATCGTGACGAATATTGCATCGGGGATCATCTGCATCGTCGTGTTCGTGACCGCCGGCGTCTGGTTCGCAGGCGGCTTCGACTTCCCGTGGCTGTTCGGTGTCGTGAACTACGCCGTGGCCCAGGCCATCTGGCTCGCCGTCGACATCTACTCCGACTGGATCAACGGCCGGCTGGAACGGCAGAACTATATGACGTGACCACGGCACAACCGCATGGACATGCATACAGGAGAGAGACGATGAGCCTTACAGGCCAGAAGGTATTCGTGATCGGCGGCAGCTCGGGCATCGGGCTGGAAACCGCGCGGCTTGCGCGCGACGCGGGCGCAGAAGTGTTTATCGGCAGCCGGTCGCAGGAGAAACTCGACGCAGCGGCCGCGGACATCGGCAACTCGGTCCGGACCGTTCAGGTCGATGTGCTGAGTGACGACAGCCTGCAGGCGGCATTCGCGGCCACCGGCACGGTGAACCATGTCGTGTTCACCCCGCCGGGCGGAACCGTCGGCAAGATTCGCGAGATCGACACCGAGGAGGTGCTGCGGGGGCTCGATGCGAAGATCGTCGCCGCGGTGCGCACCGCCAAATATGCCGACATCAAGGAAGGCGGATCGCTGACCTACATCACCGGACAGTTCGCGCGGCGGCCGATGCCGGGCATCGTCATGGGCGCCGCCGTCAACGCCGCGATCGATGCGATCGGCCGCGGCCTCGCCGTCGAGCTTGCCCCGACCCGGGTCAACATGATCTCGCCGGGAATCATAGACACGCCGCTCCACGCGCGCATGCCCGACGAGATGCGCGAGAACATGATGAAGGGAGCCGCCGCACGCCTGCCCGTCGGCCGCGTCGGCCAGCCGGAAGAGATCGCCATGATGGCGGTCCAGGTCATGCAGAACGGCTTCATGACCGGCGCCATCCTCGAAATCGACGGCGGTGCCAACGTCCTGATGTAGGACCGGCACAGACACGGGAGATACGCATGGGAACTGACGGAACCGGCGCCGGCAACGCCGACATCGACATCGGAAGCTTCTGGCAGGCGGTCGGCCAGCGCGCGGTCGCGGCAACCGTTGTCACGGCGCGGGGCAGCGCCGGGCCGTCGGGCTTCCTGGGTCTTTCAGCCACCCATGTGTGCGCGGACCCGCCGACGATGCTGGTCTCGATCGACGCGCGCACCTCGGCCCTGGGCGCGATCCGGGAGTCCGGACACTTCGCGATCAATTACCTGCCCAAGGGGGCCGAGCATGTCGTGGACCTGTTCGGGGGCAAGACCGACGTGAAGGGTCGCGACCGCTTCGAGGCCGGCCAGTGGGGGGTCCTCGCCACCGGCGCACCCGTCTTCGAGGGCGCGGTCGGGGTCATGGACTGCCGGCTCGAGGAGACGCTCGAGCGCCACGAAACGATCATCGCCATCGGCCGGGTGATCGCGATCGGCGGCGCGCCCGACGCCGACCCGCTCGTTTACTTCCGCGGCGGATACCTGGACTGACCGCGCCGACTTGACGCCTATTGGGCGGCTTCGCTGGACTGCGTGAAGAACCGGTTTTCCGGGCGCGGCAAGCCCATGTTCTCGCGGAGCGTCTTGCCGGCATACTCGCGGCGCAGCAGGCCGCGGCGCTGCAACTCCGGCACCACCCGGTCGACGAAGAGATCGAGCCCCTCGGGCAGGAAGGGGAACATGATGGTGAAGCCGTCACTCGCCTTCGCGTCGAGCCACTCTTCCATCTCGTCGGCGATCGTCTCGGCGGTGCCGACCATCGCGAGCCCCGAATAGCCGCCCATGCGCTGGGCGAGCTGACGGACCGTCAGCCCCTCCTCCTCGGCCATCCGGATCGCGCGCTCGCGACCGCTCTTGGAGGCATTGCTTTCGGGGATATCCGGCAGCGAACCATCGAGATCGAATTTCGAGGCATCGGTCCCGAGCTGGATTGAGAGCGATGCGATGGCGCTGTCGAGATGCACCTTCGAATCGAGGACCGCGCGCTTCTCGCGGGCCTCCTCGACGCTGTCGCCGACGACCACGAGGCAGGCGGGCAGGATCTTCAGATTGTCGGGGTTTCGCCCCAGCGCCGCCATCCGCCCCTTCACGTCCGCGTAGAACGCGCTGCCGTCCGCGATCGTGCGCTGGGCGGCGAAGATCGCCTCGGCGGTCTCCGCAGCGAGCTGGCGGCCCGCCTCGGACCCGCCCGCCTGGACGATGAGCGGCCAGCCCTGGACCGGCCGCGCGACGTGGAGCGGGCCGTGCACCGAGAAGAACTCGCCCTTGTGGTCGAGGGTGTGGAGCTTCTCGGGGTCGAAGAAGACCCCGGACTCGACATCGCGGATGAAGGCATCGTCGGCCCAGCTGTCCCACAGCCCGGTCACCACGTCGTAGAATTCGCGGGCGCGTCTATATCGCTCGCCATGGTCGAGATGCTCCTCGAGCCCGAAATTCTTAGCCGCGTCGGGGTTCGAGGTGGTGACGATGTTCCAGCCCGCGCGCCCGCCGCTGATGTGGTCGAGCGAGGCGAACCGGCGCGCGACGTGAAACGGTTCGTCGAAGGAGGTCGAGCCCGTCGCGATCAGGCCGAGATTCTCGGTCGCCATCGACAGGGCCGACAGCAGGGTGAAGGGCTCGAAGGAGGTGGCCGTCGCGCTGCGCTTGAGCGCGTCCATCGGCATGTTGAGCATGGCCAGGTGATCGGCCATGAAGAAGGCATCGAAGCGCGCTTCCTCGAGCCGCTGGGCCAGCTTCACGATCAGCGGGAAATTGAAGTTGGCGTCGGGCGTCCCGCCGGGATACCTCCAAGCACCGGTGTGGATGCTGATCGGGCGCATGAACGCCGCCAG
>JAYPRP010000115.1:0-4013 GCA_038132575.1 Rhodospirillaceae bacterium | reverse complement strand
GCCATGTAGAGAGAGTAGGATGGTGTCCCGGGGATCGCCTGGACCTGGAACCGCGACAGAGCGGTGATCAGCCGATCCGTGTTCCCACTCCCGACAGGCACCATGCGCACGCCGAGCTTAATCATCGATTCGTGGACGGCGCCCGCGGCGAAGGGCCCGGAGTTGTAGGTCGTGACGGCTCGGTGATGGGGCCGGATTCCCGCCGCGAAATAACTGTGGTTGGATGTGTGAATCCAGCGCTTCAGATCACCCTGGGTGATGGGGATGTAGAGAGGCGTCCCCGACGTTCCGCTGGTGGAGTAGATGCGAACGACATCTTCAAGCGGTGCTACGAGCTGCTTGCCAAGGGGCAGATGCTCGGCCTGGCTCGCCCACAGTTCGTCCTTCACCGTGAAGGGCAGGTGCCGAAGGTCGTCGAGACCGCCCACGGATTCAGGCGTTTTGAATCCCGCTGCCTTCAATTTCTCCTGGTAGAAATCCGATCGCGCAAACAGATACTCGATCTGCTTTCGGTAGACCGGTTCATCCTTGCGCCTTTGATCGTCTGGTTACCGAATCTCGGCCTCGGGATCAAACAGTTCAGTTGCCGTCATGGCAGGCTAGTCCCCGTCATACTCGATGGCTTCCTCGCCGTGATGGGCAAGTAGGAAGCCGATGGGACGTTCCGTCTCCTCGTTCAGATGGCCGATCAGACCGACAGTCCGCGCAAGAATCGGGATGCCGCGGATCGCGGCCTTCGGATAATCTAGATCGAGCAGCACCGCGGCCATGGGTCCCTGAAGGTTCATGGGTAGCGGCTTGCCCCAGACTTCGGCCACGGCGTCGGGAAACGCCCGCAGGGCCGCGACATGCCGCCCGGTAACGCCACGCTCATCTGCCAGTTCGAGAATACGCACCGCGCGCGGGTCGACCGGATGGTGGATGGGGTGCCCGAAACCCGGAATGAATTTTCCGACCGCCTTGTATTCGCCGGCGATGGCACGTGCGGCCTCTTCCGCGCTCGCACCGCCCTTGATCCGCGTCACCGCATCGTGGAGCATTTCGCCGCAGACGTCCGCGCTGCCGAGAATGACCGAGCCGACGCCCAGCAGACCGGCCGCCACGGCGCCCTGCAGCGCCTCGGGCGCGGCAGCCAGGGTCATCCGCGCTGCCTGTACGCTGGGAGTTAGGCCGTGTTCCGCCAGGGCGACCACCAAAACATCCATGAAGAAGGCCTGGTCCGCGGACGGTTCGCGTCCCGTCAGGTGGAAGAAAAAGAACTCGGCGATCGAGCTGTGCCCCATAACGTTGTTGCACAGGTCCTTCCCCCGCACCGTGATCGACGTTGCATCCGCCGTCTCGATCGCGGTCTTCGCCTCGCCCTTCTTGCCTATGAGCATTGCTGCCTCCCCCAAGTCCTGCGCGACGATAGGGACAATTCCAGCGCGCTACAATATTTCATATGTGTGAAGACCCTTTCTTTAATTGGAACAAGATTGACTCCCAGCGAGCCCCTGCGCGTAAAATGAAGCCCTCAGACAACGAGAGCGACACAATGCCGCCCACGGCCGGGGTCATAGGGAGAATCGATCTATGAAATACGGAATGTTCAGCATGCCACTCCGTCCGCCCGGGGGCGACGTGAACGGGAACTATCACCGCGATATCGAGACCTACATCCATGCCGACAAGCTCGGGTACTCCGAGGGCTGGATGGGCGAGCACTATTCCATTCCGTGGGAGCCCATTCCCGCCACGGACCTCTTCGCGGCCACCGTTTTCGCGCAGACCGAGCAGATTCGGGTCGGGACCGGCGTGGTGCTGCTGCCGATGCACGACCCGCGCCTGGTCGCGCTGCGCATCGCGTATCTCGATCACCTGTCGAAGGGCCGGCTGAACTTCGGCATCGGAGCCGGCGGCGCGCCCACCGACTTCCACTTCTTTGATATCAACTATCAGGAAGGCGAACATCGCGAACGGATGCGCGAGGCCATCGGCGCGATCAAGCGCCTGTGGACCGAGGAGGATCCGTTCGAGCACAACGGCAAGTTCTGGCAGTTCAAGGTGCCCGAACCGATGCCTCAAATCCCGCTGTACCATCACATCCGCCCATATCAGGACCCTCATCCGCCGATCGCGGTGGCGGGGCTCCACAAGTACTCGGAATCGCTGGTGACGGCGGGCCGCGAGGGCTGGATGCCGATGAGCGTGAACTATCTGCCCGCAGCCAATCTCAACACCCATTGGGAGGCGGTGAAGCAGGGCGCCGCGGAATCGGGCTTCACGCCGAGCCGCAAGGAGTGGCGCGTGGCGCGTGAAATATTCGTCGCCAAGACGGATGCAGAGGCGCGCGACCATGTGCTCAACGGCGGCATGGCCAAGGCCTACAACGACTACATGTACAACGTCCTCAAGTCACTCGGCGTTGTCGACCTCTACAAGGAGAATGACGACATCAAGGACGAGGATCTGACGGCGGAGTATATCTGCGACAATATCTGGGTCGTCGGCAGCCCAGAAACGGTCACCGAGAAGCTGCGTAAGCTCTACGACGACACGGGTGGCTTCGGCACAGTCCTCCAGGTCCAGTATGTGTATGAACCCTTCCAGGACTGGCTCGACAACATGACGCTGTTCGCGAAGGAGGTCATGCCGAACCTTGCTGACCTGGTGCCCGAAGACGAGGCACCAGCTGCTGCCGCTCAGTAGGACGGCCAGGCCAGAAGACAAGGCCTGCCCCGCACCTGCCAACGGTGCGGGGCGGTCACCACAAGCATCACGGAGGCGCAGTTGTCCGTAGCCGCTGATTCGGAAATCGGGGTCTCTCCCGACGTCGCACAATGCATTGCCGAGGAACGCATCCCCATCGCGGATGTCGGGGATTACCTGTCGGGCGATCCCGCGGCGCTGGAACAGTTCGCGACGGACCTGCGGGCGATCCAGGAGAGCCTCGGCTTCTACTACATCGTCAACCATGGGGTCCCACAGGACCTGATCGATCGAAGCTTCGAGCAGATCGCGGAACTCTTCCACCTGTCCGACGAAGCGAAGATGAAATACCGGGTCGACTTTCACCACCAGGGCTTCATCCCCAACAAGTCCCTGATCCTGCGCTGGTCGAAGATCGCCAAGAACGAGAAGAAGGACCTGAACGAGGCCTGGGCGTTCATGCGCGAGCGCACCGCCGACGACCCCAAGGTCAAGGCCAACATCCGCCACCGGAACCTGAACCAGTGGCCCTATGAGCTGCCGGAGTTCCGAGCAACCCTGCTCGAATATCAGGAGACCATGGCCGCACTCGCGACACGCATGCTTCCGGCCTATGCCCGCGCGCTCGAGATGCCCGCAGACTATTTCGACGACAAGTTTTCCGTGCCCGAGTACTACAACCGCTGCGCCTGGTACCCGCCGGTCGAGGCCGAGGAAGGCCAGTTCTCGCTCTCGCCCCACTCCGACCACAGCTCGATGACCTACCTGCCGCTCATGGACGTGGCCGGGCTCCAGGTTCGCGCGCCGTCGGGCAAGTGGATGGAGATCGAGCCGCTGCGTGGCGCGATCGTCGTCAACACCGGCGAGTTCTTCAACCGCTGGACCAATGGGCGCTTCATCGCCACGCCCCACCGCGTGGTGCCGCCCGCGGACCATCGCTATGCGCTGACCTTTTTCTACAACTGCAATGACGAGACGGTCGCGGATCCGATCCCGACCTGTATCGAGCAAGGTGCGGAACCGCTCTACGAGCCGATGTCGTTCCACGACTTCTTCATCACCTACATGGACGGCAACTACATCTACCGCACCGCGGAAATGGACGAGGACTGAGCGCACATGGACACCTCGACCCGAAACCAAGCGCTCACCATTAAGCCCATAACGACCGCGCTGGGCGCGGAAATCGCCGGCATCGACCTGTCGGGCCCGCTTGCCCCAGAAACCGTCCAGGCCCTACGCCAAGCACTGCTCGATCATCTTGTGATCTTCTTCCGCGACCAGGACCTGAACGCCGAGCAGTATCTCGCCTTCGCCCACGCGAT
>JAYPRP010000114.1:0-4153 GCA_038132575.1 Rhodospirillaceae bacterium | reverse complement strand
TATGGCCCGAGCGGGATCGGCGTGCTGTATGGCCGCGAGGAACTGCTCGATGCGATGCCGCCCTTCATGGGGGGCGGGGACATGATCTCGTCCGTGACCTTCGAGAAATCGACCTGGGCGAAGCTGCCCCACAAGTTCGAGGCGGGGACTCCGGCCATCGTCCAGGCGATCGGACTGGGTGCGGCCATCGATTATGTGACCGGCCTCGGGCTGGACGCGATCGGCAATCATGAGGCCGACCTGCTGAACTACGCGACCCAGAAGCTGTCGAGCATCGACGGGCTTCGGATCATCGGCACCGCGCCGAACAAGGCGAGCGTCGTTTCGTTCACGCTGGACTTCGCGCATCCCCATGACATCGCGACGATCATCGACCGCGCGGGCGTGGCGGTGCGCGCGGGCTATCACTGCGCCCAGCCGCTGATGGAGCGGATGGACGTGCCCGCGACCGTCAGGGCGTCGATCGGGCTTTACAACAAGCGTTCGGACATCGATGCGCTGGCGGCGGCGCTCGGTGATGTGCAGGAGCTGTTCGGCTGATGAGCGATGATCTGAGAGAACTCTACCAGGAGGTCATCCTGGAGCATGGGAAGAACCCGCGGAACTTCCACGCGAGTCACGATGCCACCAACGAAGCGCGCGGGAACAACCCGCTGTGCGGCGATCAGCTCGTGATCTACCTGAAGGTCGACGAGGACGGGCGGGTGGATGACGCCTCTTTCCTGGGCAAGGGCTGCGCGATCTCCATGGCATCCGCCTCGATGATGACGGAGCTGGTGAAGGGGCGGACCCAGGCCGAAGCGGAATCGCTGTTCGAGGCGTTTCACGACATGTGTACGGGCGAGGAGAACGGCCACGACCTGCCCGACGATGTGGAGAAACTCCGGGTGCTTTCGGGTGTTCGCGAGTTTCCAACCCGGGTGAAGTGCGCCACGCTGCCCTGGCACACCCTGGTGGCCGCGCTCCAGGGCGAAGACGAAATTTCGACGGAATAGGATCGGCCGGCATGAGCCATGATCATGAAATGGGTGCGCCGATGGGCATGTTTCCCCCGATGCCCCCGGGTGAGGAAATTACCGCGCGGGCGGGAGAGCCGCTGCCCGAGGGCATGAGTGTCGCCGGGCGCGAGGCGGTGATCGCGGCCCTGCGGACCGTGCACGATCCGGAAATCCCGGTGAACATCTTCGACTTGGGGCTGATCTACGATCTCGAGATTCACACGGACGGCTCCGCGCGGATCAACATGTCGCTGACCGCGCCGGCATGCCCGGTCGCCGGCGAAATCCCGTTCTGGGTGGCCAACGCCGTCGCGGATGTCGAGGGGATCGGCGAGGTGCAGGTCAATCTGATCTGGGATCCGCCCTGGGACACCGATCGCATGTCCGACGATGCCAAGCTGGCCCTTGGAATCGACTGACCTATATAGATTGCCGTTGAGACCTCCGAGGAGCTCGAAATGCCGGAACCCATTATCAAGCTGACCGACGCGGCCGCCGAGCGGGTGAAGACCCTGATGGAGAAGGCGGAAGAGGATGTCGCCGGCCTGCGGGTCGGGCTGTCGACCCGTGGCTGCTCGGGACTTTCCTATGTCGTCGAGTATGCCGACGAGGCGAAGCAGTTCGAGGAAGTGATCGAGGACAAGGGCGTGCGCGTGTTCATCGATCCGGCCGCGACCATGTTCCTGATCGGCGCGACGATGGATTATCGCGAAGGCAAGTTCGAGTCCGGTTTCGTGTTCGACAATCCCAACGCCAAGGGCACCTGCGGGTGCGGCGAATCCTTCCACGTCTAGGCCGGCCTGCCGCCTGCGATGCCGCGCGTGACCTTCATCGATGGCGCCGGAACGGCGCATGACCTCGACGTTCCCGTCGGGCACTCCCTGTTGCAGGTCGCCTGGGACAACGGGCTGGACGTCGAGGGGGCGTGCGAAGGCGCGATGGCCTGTTCGACCTGCCACGTGATCGTCGATCCCGAGTGGTTCGCGCGGATGGACCCGCCCAGCGAGGACGAGGAGGACATGCTCGACCTCGCGCCGGGCCTCAAACCCACCTCGCGGCTGGGCTGCCAGGTCATCGTTACCGAGGCACTGGACGGGCTCGTCGTCCGCCTCCCAGCGTCAACGCGCAACCTGCTGTTGGGCTAGCGCTCGCATGGGCTATTTCGACGATCTGGAGCTGTTCCCGCGCCTGCGCGCGGCCGCGCCGAGCTGGGAGCGTTACGTGGCGCATCCGTTCGTGGACGGGCTTCGGGACGGAACGCTCCCAGATACAGCGTTTCGCCATTATCTGGGGCAGGACTATCTGTTCCTGATCCATTTTGCGCGTACCTATGCGCTGGCGGCCTACAAGGCCGATACCCTGGCGGACATTCGCGACGCGGCGGCGGGCATGAGCGCGATCGTCGATACCGAGATGGCGCTGCACGTCGAATACTGTGCCGCCTGGGGCCTGACGGAGGCCGAGATGGAGGCGATGCCGGAAGCCTCGGCGACCATGGCCTACACGCGCTACGTGCTGGAGAAGGGGCACCAGGGCGACTTGCTCGACCTCTATGTCGCGCTGGCACCCTGTGTCATCGGTTATGGCGAGATCGGCGCCCGCCTCGCGGGCGATCCCGCAACTGTCCGTGACGGCAATCCCTACGCGTCCTGGATCGATATGTATGCCGGTGACGATTATCAGCCGGCCGCGCGCGCCCACGCCGAAACACTGGACCGGCTCTGGCAGCGGCGCGCGGGAAGCGGCCGGCTGGACGAGCTCGCGCGCGTGTTCGAGGAGGCGACCCGGCTCGAAGCCGATTTCTGGCAGATGGGGTTGGACGCCAGCCGCAGCTAGCGCGCCGGCGTGTCGCCGAAGCTGATCGTGATTTCGATATTCTCGTTCGCGGAGCGTACGCGCCCGTCGTCCCACAGCACAGGGTCGGCGTCCGGACCGCGGCTGACCGAATAGCGCTCCGCGGAAAGCCCCGACCGGGCCATGCCGCTGCCGGCCTGTGCCAGCAGCTCGTCGCCGGAGTAGGGCCGACCGCGGCTGAGCGTGACCTTGCCGCCATGAACGACGATGTTCGCGTGCCAGTCGTCGCTGCCGCCGATGACCTTCTGCACCCGGCGGATAACGTTCTCGACCTCGCGGGCGGCGGCTGTCGGACGGCTCACCACCTGGTTGCCGCTGACATTGATGCGAAACGAGAGAGGTCCGGTCATCAGCCCGGGATCGAAGCGGAACTCCCGCTGGAGCGCCGTGACGGCGGCGGTCTCCGCCGCGTTTCGGGCGTTGGCCATGTCCGTGGCGACCGTATCGAAACAGGCGAGCCTTTCGGTGCTGTCCGTGAGCGCGGCACAGCGGGTCACGTCGTCCCGCAGGTCGCCATGGGCGGGCGTCCCGGCGAATGCCGCGAGGGCGAGGAGCCCGGCCGCCAGGGGCGTCGCGTATTTCGGAGCGGCGGTGATGCAGTTCGATGCCATACGGGAAAGATGGCAACTGCGTACGGCGCGATCAAGGCGGCTACGCATTCGTGACCGGTTTGCCGATCATGCCGACACGCCTATATTGCCGCCCGTGAGCAGCACCGGGAACAGCACCGTGAACAGTCTGGGGTTCGACCGCCCGCCGGCGGAGACGCGTGTCGTCGTCGCCATGTCGGGCGGCGTCGACAGCTCGGTCACGGCCGCGCTGCTGCACGAGGAAGGCTACGACGTCGTCGGCATCACGCTGCAGCTCTACGACCACGGAGCGGCGACGGCGCGCGCCAAGGCCTGCTGCGCCGGGCAGGACATCTATGACGCACACCGCGTCGCCGACATGATCGGCTTTCCCCATTATGTCCTCGACTATGAGAGCCGGTTCCGCGAGGACGTGATCGAGAACTTCGCCGATGCCTATGTGCGCGGCGAGACACCGATCCCCTGCGTGACCTGCAACCAGACGGTGAAGTTCCGCGATCTCGTCGCGACGGCGCGGGACCTGGGCGCCGATGCGCTCGCGACCGGCCACTATATCCGCCGTGCGGCGGGGCCCAACGGCCCGGAGCTGCACCGCGCCGTCGATGCGTCGCGCGACCAGAGCTATTTCCTGTTCGCGACGACCCATGAGCAGCTCGACTATCTGCGGTTCCCGCTCGGCGACATGCCCAAGGACCGGGTGCGCGAACATGC
>JAYPRP010000113.1:0-4195 GCA_038132575.1 Rhodospirillaceae bacterium | reverse complement strand
CCGCCGCGGACACCGAACCATAGTCCGGGCGCAATCGACGGACCAGTGGCACCCCGGCACAGCAGTTGTAATTCGCCAGGACCGCCGCGTAACCCACCCGCACCGGGACTCTGCGATCAACCTGTTCGTCTCTTTCAGTTTTGAAATGTTTGTCGATTCGATTTTTTCCTTTGAATTCTAAGACACGATGGTTTCGACATAAACCGGGTTATTCGTGCTGTTCATGCGTAACCGAGGAACCGGATTGAGCGTCTCGGGATCATCATCCGCCAGGTAAGCGTGGAGCATCTTCGCACGCTTCGCGTCACCGCAGCCTTTTGGTACATCTCGCGCAACTGAGATTAAAACACTCAACGTGCACAGGCGGTGCTGGCCATCAATGATCTCAACCTCTTTATCGCTTACCTCTCGGACCGTGATCGCGCCGAAAAAATGATCGTCGCGAGATCCGTTGATCACCGAAAGAACATCCTCCCAGAACTGCTCGATCTGAGTGTCTGACCACTTGTAGTCGGCGTTGATAAGTCGGAACGCTATAAACGATGGATTTATTGAGTAGATCACCAATCGCGCTCATCTCTGCGTCGACAATTGTTGGCATCACTTCATCTCCGTTTACGGCCTTTATCGTTGTCCCTAATGCGCCTCGTCCCAGGTGTCGCCGATGCCGGCGTCGGCGACCAGCGGCACAGCCATGTTGACGGCGGGCGCGGCAGCACCCTCCATCACGTCGCGGACGACCTCGATCAGCTCGTCCACCTCGCCCGCAGGCGCCTCGAACAGTAGCTCGTCATGGACCTGCAGCAGCATGGTCGATGACAGCTTGTGTTTCGCCAGTGCGGCGGGCACGCGGATCATCGCCCGCTTGATGATGTCGGCGGCCGCGCCCTGGATTGGCGCGTTGATCGCCTGGCGCTCGGCGAAGCTGCGTACCGCCTGGTTCTTGTCCTTTATGCCGGTCAGGTAGATGCGCCGGCCGAAGATGGTCTCAACGAAGCCCGCCTCGTGGGCGAAGGCCTTGGTCTCGTCCATATACTGCTTGATGGCCGGGTAGCGTTCGAAATAGGCCTTGATGTAGGTGCCGGCCTCGCCGCGGTCGATGCCGAGGTTGCGGGCGAGCCCGAAGGCGGAGATTCCGTAGATGATACCGAAGTTGATGGCCTTCGCGTTGCGCCGGACCATGGGATCCATGTTCACGAGCGGCACGTCGAAGACCTGGCTGGCGGTCATGGCGTGGATGTCCTGGCCGTCCTGGAAGGCGGCGATCAGTGCCTCCTCACCCGCCACATGGGCGACGACGCGGAGCTCGATCTGGGAGTAGTCCAGGCTCACCAGCTTGTTGCCCTTGCCGGCGACGAAGGCGGCGCGGATTTTTCGCCCCTCTTCCGTGCGCACGGGGATGTTCTGCAGGTTCGGGTCGTTGGACGACAGCCGTCCGGTCTGGGCGATGGCCATGCCGTAGGAGGTGTGGACGCGGCCCGTCTCGGGGTGAATCTGCTCGACCAGCGCGTCGGCGTAGGTCGACTTGAGCTTCTGAACCTGGCGCCAGTCGAGGATGATCTGCGGCAGCTCGTGGCCCTGGACCGCGAGGTCCTCCAGCACGTCGGCCGAGGTAGTGTAGGCGCCGGTCTTGCCCTTCTTGCCACCCTCGATGCCGAGCTTGTCGAACAGGATCTCGCCGAGCTGCTTGGGCGAGCCGACGTTGAACTCCTCGCCCGAGACCTTGTGGGCCTTCTTCTCGAGGCTCGCCATGCGCTTGGCGAAGTCTTTCGACAGGTCCATCAACGTCTTGGCGTCGGCCTTGATGCCCGCCCGCTCCATACCGACGATGATAGGCACGAGGGGCCGCTCGATGGTCTCGTACACGGTGGCCACACGCTCGCCCGGCAGGCGCGGCTTGAGCCTTGTGTGGAGCCGGCCGGTGACGTCGGCATCCTCTGCGGCATAGTCGAGCGCACGGTCGAGCGCGACCTCGGCGAAGGAGATCTGGCTCTTCCCCTTGCCAACCACCTCCTCATACTTGATGTTTTCGCGCTCGAGATGACGGAAGGTCAGCTCGTCGAGGCTGTGCTTGTTGCGCCCGGCGTCGAGCACATAGGAGAGCAGCATCGTGTCGTCGAGGGCTGCGGGCGCTAGCGGCTTTTCTTTCGGAAGATATGTTTCCACGGCCCGAGCGAGCACCAGCAGGTCATACTTGGCGTTGTGAGCAACCTTGAGGACCGACGGGTCCTCGATGAGCACCTTGATGGGTTTCAACACCTTCGCGATGTCGAGCTGCTTCAACGCGCCATTTGATTTCCCGTTCGCCTTGCCGCTGCTCTTACCACTATCGGCGACCGGGTCGCTGAGCAGGTCGAGCTCCTCGCCCGCCGGCTCCACATGGCCGAGTGGGATGTAGCAGGCGCGCCCGGGGGCGTAGGAGAGCGAGACGCCCACCAGCTCGGCGCGCATGGCGTTGAGCGAGGTGGTCTCGGTGTCGAAGGCGACGACGCCCGCGTCCCGCGCGCCGTCGATCCAAGCGTTGAGCGCCTTCGTGTCCTTCACCAGCTCGTATTGGTCCTCGCTCGGCGCCTCGGCGGCGAGTGCGGCCTGAGTCTCGGCCGCGTCGATCAGCCCATCGGCCACAAAACGGCTCTCGACCCGCTGGGTGAGCGTCCGGAACTCCATCGCCTTGAGGAACTCGATCACCGACGCCGGGTCGGGGTCTCTGAGGGCGAAGTCCTCGATCGTGTGCTCGGTCTCGACATCGTCCTTGAGCCGCACCAGCTCGCGGCTGAGCCGCGCCTGGTCGGCGAACTCGATCAGGTTCTCACGGCGCTTGTTCTGCTTGATCTCCTCGGCCCGGTCGAGAAGCGTGTCGAGGTCACCATACTCGTTGATGAGCAGTGCCGCCGTCTTCACGCCGATGCCCGGGACCCCGGGAACGTTGTCGGTGGAATCGCCGGCCAGCGACTGGACGTCCACCACCTTGTCCGGGGTGACGCCAAACTTGTCCATCACCTCGTCCTCGCCGATGACGATATCCTTCATCGGGTCGAGCATGAACACGCCGTCGCGCACGAGTTGCATCAGGTCCTTGTCCGACGAGACGACCACGGTCTCGATTCCAGCGGCTTCGGCCTCGCGGGCGTAGGTCGCAATCAGGTCGTCGGCCTCGAATCCCTCCTTAACGATGGCGGGCAGGCCGAACGCCTCGGTCGCGTCACGGACGAGCTGGAACTGGGGTCGCAGCTCCTCGGGCGGGGCGTCCCGGTTGGCCTTGTATTCGGGGTAGATGTCGTTGCGGAAGTTCTTGCGCGCCGCGTCGAAGATGACGGCCATGTAGTCGAGCGCGCCGTCGTCCAGCGCCCGGTCGATCAGCTTCAGGAGCATGTTGACGTAGCCGTTGACGGCGTTGGTGTGGACTCCGTCGGCGCGCTTGAAGGCGTCGAGCGGGCTCGAATGGAACGCCCGGAAGATAAAGCCCGAACCGTCGATCAGGTAGAGCCGCGCGGGGACGTCCTGCAACGCCGTGTCCGCGTCCCGGCCCGCGGATATGTTCTTGCCTGCCATGAAACCATTTTATCGCGATTCCACGCGGGCAGACAGGCCGGGATGCCGGTGGCCCTGTGCAAAAGGGGAAAGAGCGCTAGATCGTCTTGATCAGGTGAACGAGCTGCTGTCGGAATGTTTCCATCATCTCCGGACTGACCGCTTCGGCTAGCCCGACGCCCGAGGAGAGTGACAGCCCGAAGATGCCGATCAGGACCGGAACCGCAACGAACCCGAACAACAGGAGCGTGACCAGGACATTGCCGACCGTGGCCAGCGGGTAGTGCAGGCGATCCTTCTGGCGACGTCGGCGCGAACGGCGCTCCTTGCCGATCAGCAGGACCACATATCCGCTCAACCAGGGTACCGAAAAGCGCAGGTCAACCGTATGGGCGCCACGATCGCGGGCGGCGAACTGCATCTTGATCGCGCGCAGCTGCTCGTCGGTGAAGCTGTGAATGAGGGCCGGCGACATGTTCCGGAAGAAGTCCTCCAGGAACGGGTCCTTGTTGGCCGGATCGCCTCGGTATTTCGGTATGACACCCATAACCGCGCCAGCGTGGCGCGCAGCGGTTAAGAAACCCCAAACGGGAGCTACCGGTCAGTCCGCGGGCGGCCAGTTCGGCGCAGGCATCAAGTCGAGCTGGGTGCCGAAGCCCGGCAG
>JAYPRP010000112.1:0-4197 GCA_038132575.1 Rhodospirillaceae bacterium | reverse complement strand
CGGCCTCTGTATGCTGCGAACAGACGGGTCTGTAAAGGGCCGGGCGGCCCGAATTCATGACGATCTGTTGAAAAACCAACCGATTCCGGCCCGCGGCGGTTGTCTTCCCACCCCGCCGGCAACTAGCGGCTGAGCTGGGTATGCACGGTCTTGGCGGCGGCCAGCAACGCCTCGCGACCCGCCTCATCATCGATACGCGCCGCGAGCGCGTTGGGCAGTTCCGACCACTCGACCGCCGCATCCTGTCCCGCGGGTTCGGCGCGCGGCGCCGCCGCGTCTGGCAACACGGAATCGAGCGCGCGGCTGCGCCGGCGCATCTCGTTGACATGAAGGTTGTGCATGATCGTGAACAGCCAGGACCGTATGGTGGTCCCTTCGCGCAACAGGTAGAGCTTGTCCAGCGCCCGGACGACCACAGCATGAACGAGGTCGTCCGCCTAGACGCGATCGCGCATCAGGGCAATCGCGTACCGACCGAGGCGCGGCATTTCCTCGATCACCGCCTGGCGCTTGGATTCTGTGCTCACCGGAGACCGGCGCGAAGGGGCCTGAAACGGAGTGACGCTACTTCTTCATCTCATCCTTTTTCATCATGGCGTCCTTCTTCATCTCGTCTTTCTTCATCATGGCATCCTTCTTCATCGCCTCTTCCTTGATCATCTGGTCCTTGGCGGACTGCTGAAGATTGGTATTGCTCTGAGCGAGAGCGGCACCGTTGAGGGCAATCGAGGCAACGCCGGCAGCGGCGAGAATGCGGGTAATGGAATGGTTTTGTTTACTGATAAGATGTTGGTGAACACAGTTGGTTACAACGAGATAAACACGCCCCCGTCAAACCATTCCACGTTTTTTCAACACATTGATAAATATATCTATTTTCGGATCAGGCCGCGCATTGCGTCATCGAGACCCTCGATCGTAAGCGGATACATCCGCTCGTCGAGAATCTCGCTGATCATCCCGATCGATGGGAAATAACTCCACCGGTCCTGGGGCATCGGATTGAGCCACGCGACATGGGGGTATGTGCGCACGATCCGGCGCAGCCACGTTTCCCCGGCTTCCTCGTTCCAGTGCTCGACGCTGCCGCCCGGATGCGAAAGCTCGTAGGGGCTCATAGTCGCATCGCCGACCAGCACGAGCTTATAGTCAGACGGATAGGTGTGCAGCACGTCCCAGGTTGCGGTCCCGCCCGCGCGCCGGCGCCTGTTTTCGCGCCATAGCGATTCGTAGATGCAGTTGTGGAAGTAGAAATACTCGAAATGCTTGAACTCCGTGCGCGCCGCAGAGAAGAGCTCCTCGCACATCCGGATATGCGGATCCATCGAGCCGCCGACATCAAACATCAGCAACACCTTCACGGCGTTGTGCCTCTCGGGCACCATTTTGATGTCGAGCCAGCCGCCATTGCGCGCCGTCGAGTTGATCGTATCGTCCAGGTCGAGTTCGTCGACCGCACCCTCGCGCGCGAAACGGCGCAGCCGCCGCAGCGCAACCTTGATGTTCCGGGTGCCGATCTCGACGTCGCCGTCGAGATCCTTGAACTCGCGGCGGTCCCAGACCTTCACCGCCGAATTGTTCCGATTTTCCTCCTGCCCGATCCGCACGCCTTCCGGATTATAGCCGTTTGCGCCATAGGGCGATGTGCCCTGGGTCCCGATCCACTTCTTGCCACCCTGGTGGCGCCCCTTCTGCTCCGCGAGCCGCTTGCGCAGGGTCTCCATGAGCTTTTCCCAGCCGCCCATGGCCTCGATCTGCGCCTTCTCCTCGTCGCTCAACTCAAGCTCGCCCATCTTGCGCAGCCATTCCTCAGGAATCTCTGCACCCTCATCGTCGAACTCGGGTGGCTCGAGCCCCCGGAACACATGGCCGAAGACCTGGTCAAACTTGTCTATATGGCGCTCATCCTTCACCAGCAGCGCGCGCGACAGGTAATAGAAATCCTCGACGTTGTACGCGGCGATGCCACGATCCATCGCAGACAGCAGATCGAGATACTCCCGCAGGGATACGGGAATTTCGGCCTTTCGCAGGGTCTGGAAGAAGTCCGCGAACATGGCCCGGGTGCGCGTCAGCTACCGGCGCGTTCGCGGCGATTGAGAAATGCGAGCCGCTCGAACAGCTGCACGTCCTGCTCGGACTTCAGAAGGGCGCCGTAAAGAGGCGGAATCAGCTTTGCCGGGTCGTTGGTGCGCAACTCCTCGGGATCGATGTCTTCCGCGACCAGGAGCTTCAGCCAGTCGAGAAGCTCCGACGTGGACGGCTTTTTCTTGAGGCCCGGGACCTCGCGCAGGTCATAGAAGGACGTCAGCGCCTCGCGCAAAAGCCGCTTCTTGATCTTGGGGTGATGGACATCGACGATCCGCGTCATAGTGGCCGCGTCGGGGAACGCGATGTAGTGGAAGAAGCAACGACGCAGGAACGCGTCGGGAAGTTCCTTCTCGTTGTTTGACGTGATGATGACGATCGGTCGGTGTTTCGCGACGACCGTTTCCTTGGTCTCGTAAACATGGAATTCCATCCGGTCGAGTTCGAGCAGGAGATCGTTGGGAAACTCGATATCCGCCTTGTCAATCTCGTCGATCAGCAGGACCGGCCGTTCCTCGCTCTCGAACGCCTCCCAGAGCTTGCCGCGCACGATGTAGTTGGCGATATCGCGCACACGCTCGTCGCCGAGTTGACCGTCGCGCAACCGGGCGACCGCATCATATTCATAGAGACCATGCTGGGCCTTGGTCGTCGACTTCACATGCCACTCGATAAGCGGCGCCCCGAGGGCGTCGGCAATCTCGTGGGCCAGGACGGTTTTGCCCGTACCCGGCTCACCCTTCACGAGCAGCGGGCGCTCGAGCGTGATCGCCGCATTGACCGCGATCTGCAAGTCGTCGGTCGCGACATAGGATTCGGTGCCTTCGAAACGCATGCTCTTTCCTCGCGGGTCGCGCCGGTCAGGCCGACAGCTCGTCGTTCAAGGCCGCCTCGATCGCGGCTAGCGCGGCCTCGGTCTTCGAAGGGTCCGGCCCGCCGCCCTGCGCCATGTCCGGTCGGCCGCCGCCGCCTTTGCCGCCGAGCTCGGCAACACCGATGCGCACCAGGTCGACCGCGCTGAAACGCTTGATCAGATCGGATGTAACCCCAACCACGATCGAACCCTTGCCGTCATAAGCGTCCGCAACCGCGACGACGCCGGAGCCGATGCCGTCTTTCATGTCATCCACGAGGCTCTTGAGTTCGCGCGGCGGCACATCCGTAAGCGCCCGGGCCGCGAAGGTCACGCCGCCGATATCCTTCGCCGCCTCCTGAGTACCGGACTTCCCGCCGCCGCCGGCGGCTAGCTTACGCCGAGTTTCGGTAAGCTCGCGTTCTAGTTTCTTGCGTTCTTCCAGCAGCTGTGCGACCCGATCCGGCACCGCATCGGGGGTCGTGCGCAGGGCGTCCGCCGCCTCGCGCAAGAGTCGATCCTGTATCTCGAGATAAGCGCGAGCATCGGCTCCGGTGAGCGCCTCGATGCGCCGCACCCCCGCCGAGACCGCACTCTCCGAGACGATCTTTACCAGGCCTATATCGCCGGTCCGCCGCACATGCGTGCCGCCGCACAGCTCGACCGAATATGCCACCCGCGTTCTATCATCGTCGTCGTTGGCGGCGCCGCCCATGGCAACAACCCGCACCTCTTCGCCGTACTTCTCACCGAACAGCGCGAGCGCGCCGGCTTCGATCGCCTCGTCGGGAGTCATCAGGGTCGTACTGACGGGTGCATTGACGGCGACCCGCTCGTTCACGATCGCCTCCACCGCGGCAATCTCGTCCACGTCCATCGGCTTGGGATGGGAAATATCGAAGCGTAGCCGATCCGGCGCGACGAGCGAGCCCTTCTGTGCGACATGAGCGCCCAGTTCGCGACGCAACGCCTCGTGCAGCAGGTGGGTGGCCGAGTGGTTCGCCCGCAGCCGGTCGCGCCGCGCGGTTTCGATCCGCAGTTCGACCACGTCGCCGACCGCGAGCGGCTTGCCGGCAACCGTCCCGAGATGGACATGCAGGTCGCCCAGCTTCTTCTGGGTGTCCGCGACCGCAACCTCGGCACCTCCCGCAGTGAACATCACCCCGGCATCGCCCATCTGCCCGCCCGACTCACCATAGAACGGCGTCTGGTTCACGATCACCGCCGCCTCCTGGCCTGGCGCGGCTGTATCGACA
>JAYPRP010000111.1:0-4256 GCA_038132575.1 Rhodospirillaceae bacterium | reverse complement strand
ATCGAGGCGGAGCAGCTCCGCGTCGTGACGGGCGACGTGGGCGGCGGTTTCGGCATGAAGATTTTCCCCCACCCCGAGCAGCCCATGGTGGTGTGGGCCGCGAAGAAGGTCGGCCGGCCCGTGCGCTGGACCAGCGACCGGTCCGAGGGCTTCGTCTCGGACGTGCAGGGCCGCGACCATGTGACCCGCGCCGAGGTGGCGACCGACAAGGACGGCAAGTTCCTGGCGCTGCGCGTGACGACCTGGGCCGCGCTCGGCTCCTACCTCTCCCATTTCGGGACCTACATCCCGACCGAGGCCGGCACCGGCATGCTCAACGGGCTCTACGCCTTCCCCGCCGCCTGGGCGAACGTGAAGGGCGTGATGACCAACACCGTGCCGACCGACGCCTATCGCGGCGCGGGCCGGCCCGAGGCGATCTACTGCGTCGAGCGGCTGGTGGACAAGTGCGCGCGCGAGCTGGGGCTCACGCCCGACGAGATCCGGCGCCGGAACTTTGTCGCGCCCGACCAGCTCCCCTATTCCACAGTGCTGGGCGACGTCTATGACAGCGGCGAGTTCACCGCGATCATGGAAGAGGGCATGACCAGGGCCGATTGGAACGGCTTTGCGGCGCGCAGGGCCGAGAGCGCCGCGCGCGGCAAGCTGCGCGGCATCGGCATGTCGACCTATGTCGAGAAGTGCGGCGGCGGCAACCCCGAGGTCGCCGACGTGCGGATCGACCCGGACAGCGAGACCGTAACCTTCTACATCGGCACGATGTCCAACGGACAGGGCCACGACACCTCCTACAAGCAGATCATGTCCGACCGGCTCGGCATCGACACCGACAACATGGTGATGGTCCAGGGGGACAGCGACGTGGTGCCGCCGGGCCTGACGGGCGGCTCGCGCTCGGTCACGGTCGGCGGCGTCGCGGTGGCGAAGGCGTCGGAGGAGATCATCGAGAAGGGCCGGCAGGTCGCGGCCAACGTGATGGAGGCGGCCGACGCCGACATCGAGTATGCCGACGGCACCTTCCGGATCGCCGGCACGGACCGGGCGATGAACCTGTTCGAGGTCGCGAAGGCGGCCGAGGACCCGGCAAACCTGCCAGAGGATGCGGAGCCCGGGCTCGACACCACTGCAACCCAGGCGCCCGAGGCCGCCACCTATCCCAACGGTTGCCATGTGTGCGAGGTCGAGATCGATCCCGAGACCGGCCATGTGGAGATCCTGCGCTACACCGCGGTCGACGATTTCGGCGACGCGATCAACCCGCTGCTGATCGCCGGCCAGGTCCATGGCGGCGTGGTCCAGGGGGTCGGCCAGGCGCTCCAGGAACACACGGTCTATGACGAGGAGTCGGGCCAGCTCGTCTCCGGCTCCCTCATGGACTACCAGCTGCCCCGCGCCGACGACATTCCGTTCTTCGCCTTCTCCATGCGCAACACGCGCTGCGCGACCAACCCGCTCGGCATCAAGGGCACCGGCGAGGCCGGCGCGATCGCCGCCTGCCCGGCGGTAATCAACGCTCTGGTGGACGCGTTGTCGGCAGATGGCGGGCCGGTCGAGATCGACATGCCCGCGACCCCGGATGTCGTCTGGGGGCTGGCCAACCAACCGCTCGCGGCGGAATAACCGCGCGCGGCAACCCGGGCGATTCTCATGACGATCGACGCGGCGGCTCTGATCCCGGCAGTTCGCGACCTCGCATACGCGGCGGGAGACGCGATCCTCGAGATATACCGCACCGACTTCGACAGCACGCGCAAGGACGACGGCTCACCGCTAACGCGTGCGGACACCGCGTCCGAGGCGATAATCGTTCCGGGCCTGCGGGCGCTCGCGCCCGAGATCCCGGTGATCTCGGAGGAGGAGTTTTCCAACGGCGAGAGCCCGACGGGGATCGGCGACCGGTTCTGGCTGGTCGACCCGCTGGACGGGACGCGCGAGTTCCTGAAGCGCAACGACGAGTTCACAGTGAACATCGGTCTGATAAATGGCGGCGTACCGCGCGTGGGCATTCTCTACGCGCCAGCGCTCGACCTTATGTACGCCGGGGCGACGAGCGACGGCGCCACCCTGATCGAGGCACGCGGCACGGAACGCAATATCGCCTGCCGCCCGGTCCCGGATGACGGCATGGACGTGCTGGTCAGCCGGTCCCACGCGCGCAACGACAGGCTGGAAGGCTATCTCGCGGATGTGCAGGTCCGGGACCGGATGCCTCAGGGCAGCGCGCTCAAGTTCGGACGGCTCGCGGCCGGAGAGGCGGACATCTACCCCCGCTTCGGGCCGACCTGCGAATGGGACACCTGCGCCGGCCACGCGATCGTGCTCGCCGCCGGCGGGTCCATCGAGACGTTCGACGGCGCCCCCCTCACCTACCGCAAGCCGGACTATCTGAACCCTGGCTTCGTCGCATTCGGCCGCCGCTAGGGCGCCATGGCCACAATCCGCCCTGCCGACGACGCGACACTCGCCGATGCGGCTGCCTGCCTCAGCGCAGGCGACCTGATCGCGTTCCCGACCGAGACTGTTTACGGGCTGGGCGCGGACGCGCGGGACGACGACGCGGTCGCACGGATCTTCGCGACGAAGGACCGGCCCAGCTTCAACCCGCTGATCGTGCATGTCGCGGACCGCGCGGCGGCCGAGACGCTCGGGACCTTCAACGAAACCGCCCGCGCACTGGCGGATCGCTTCTGGCCGGGCCCGTTGAGCATCGTGGTGCCGCGACGAGCCGAGGCCGGTCTTTCGCTACTGGTGAGCGCCGGGCTCGACACGGTCGCGCTGCGCGCGCCCGCGCACCCCCTCGCCCAGGACCTTCTGGACCATTTCGGCGGGCCGATCGCCGCGCCGAGCGCCAACCGGGCGGGCGAAATCAGCCCAACCCGCGCCGAGCATGTGACAGACTCCCTCGGCGCCGCGGTCAACCTCGTTATCGATGGCGGCGCCTGCATGGTGGGACTGGAATCGACGGTTATCGACCTGTGCGGCGCGCACCCGGCGATCCTCCGCCACGGCGCGATCACCCAAGAGCAGCTGGAGCGGGCAATCGGCGACGTGGATGACGCGAGCGTCGCCGAGGACGAGACGGCGCCGCGCTCCCCTGGCCAGATCGCGCGCCATTATGCGCCGTCGATCCCGATCCGGATCGACGTCGAGGACCCGCGCCCGAACGAGGCTTATGCCGCGTTCGGCGAGCCCGTACCGAACCTCGCCGCGACGACCCTGAGCCTGAGCCCCTCGGGCGATGTGATCGAGGCCGCGGCCCGATTGTTCGCGACCCTGCGCGCGCTCGACCGGCCGGAGTTCGCTGGAATCGCGGTGGCCCCGGTGCCGGAAACCGGGATCGGGCGGGCGATCAACGACCGGCTGCGCCGCGCCGTCGCGGCGCACGCGGATTGAGACCGCGCACACACGCGAGTTGCCCCCGTTCGGTCACGGGGCTAAATCATGACCCATGAATAAGCTCACCCCGACACCCAGCGGCGGCCTGCCCGACGGCCTCCTCGACCGGCTGGCCGAGATCGTCGGCTCCGCCGGCCTGGTAACCGACGCGGGCGATATGGAGCCCTATATCGCCGAGCAGCGCGGGCTCTACCGTGGCGAGACTCCGTGCGTCGTCCGGCCGGCTTCAACGGCGGAGGTGTCCCGGGTCGTCGCGGCGTGTCATGACGCGAATGTCGCGATCGTGCCTCAGGGCGGCAACACCGGCCTGTGCGGCGGCGCGGTCGCGTCAGGCGAGGTCATCCTGAGCCTGGCGCGGATGAACAATGTCCGTGAGGTCGACACGGAGAATTTCACGATGACAGTGGACGCCGGCTGCGTCCTCGCATCGCTTCAGGAGGTCGCGGAGGAACATGACAGGCTCTTCCCGCTCAGCCTTGGCGCCGAGGGATCCTGCCAGATCGGCGGCAACCTCTCGACCAACGCGGGCGGCACCGCGGTGATCCGCTACGGCAATACCCGCGAGCTCACCCTCGGGCTCGAGGTCGTGCTGCCCGACGGCGAAATCTGGGACGGGCTGACGGGCTTGCGCAAGAACAACACCGGCTACGACCTCAAGCACCTGTTCATCGGCGCGGAGGGCACCCTCGGGATCATCACCGGCGCGGTCATGAAGCTCTTCCCCCGGCCGCGCGTCCGCAGCACCGCCTTCATCGCGCTCCGCGACCTGGAGGATGTGCTCGAGGTGCTGGGCCGGGCGCGCAAGGCCAGCGGCGACACGGTCTCCGGGTTCGAGCTGATCCCCCGCATCTGCATCGACA
>JAYPRP010000110.1:0-4587 GCA_038132575.1 Rhodospirillaceae bacterium | reverse complement strand
CCAGCGGGCGGCGCTGTAAAACCCCGCCACACCGGGCGCGGAAACGCGAAACCAATACACATCGAGACTGACTCAAGAACAGGGAACGAGAGATATGCGCGTTTACTATGACCGCGACGCGGACGTGAATCTGATCAAGGGAAAGAAGGTCGCCATCATCGGCTATGGCAGTCAGGGTCACGCCCATGCCATGAACCTTCGCGACAGCGGCGCGGACAATATCGTGATTGCGCTGCGCCCGGACTCAACGAGCGCGGCGAAGGCCGAGGCCGCGGGTTTCGAGGTCAAGACCTCCGCCGAGGCGGCGGCCTGGGCCGACGTGATCATGCTGGCGGTTCCCGACGAGCTGCAGCGGGATCTCTACTACGATCACCTCGAGGCGAACATGAAGGAGAACGCGGCGATCGCGTTCGCCCATGGCCTGAACGTTCACTTCAACCTGATCGAGCCGCGCGTCGACCTGGACGTATTCATGCTGGCGCCGAAGGGCCCGGGCCACACCGTGCGTTCCGAGTATGAGCGCGGCGCGGGTGTCCCCAGCCTGCTCGCCGTCCACCAGGACGCGAGCGGCAACTGTCATGACATCGCGCTCAGCTATGGCTCTGCCATTGGCGGCGGTCGCGCGGGCATCATCGAGACCACCTTCAAGGAAGAGTGCGAGACCGACCTGTTCGGTGAACAAACGGTCCTCTGCGGAGGCCTTTCGGCGCTGATCCAGGCGGGTTTCGAGACCCTGGTCGAGGCGGGCTATGCGCCCGAGATGGCCTACTTCGAGTGTGTGCACGAGGTGAAGCTCATCGTCGATCTGATCTACGAGGGCGGCCTCGCGAATATGCGCTACTCGATCTCCAACACCGCCGAATTCGGCGACTACACCCGTGGCCCGCGGATTGTCACCGACGAGACCAAGGCCGAGATGCGCAAGATCCTGAAGGAAATCCAGGACGGTGACTTCTCGCGCGAGTGGATGCTCGAGAACCAGGTCGGTCAGACGGCGTTCAAGACGGTGCGTCGCCTGCAGGCCGATCAGCAGCTCGAGGAGACCGGCGCCAAGCTGCGCGGCATGATGCCGTGGATCGCCGAGAACGCGATGGTCGACAAGTCGAAGAACTAGTTTCGTTCGAAATTCGGTCGGTCCGCAGACCGGGATAAGGGGTGCGGACAAGATCCGTTCGACTTAGTTAACAAAATCGTTGCGATTTTACGCAAAATCGCTCTAAAACAAGGGCGTTAAGGCGTTTTCTTTGTATTCTGGTGAACTGGTTGTTCACCATTTATTAACTGCCCTGGGTCGATTCTTCGGGATCGAGGTGCCGCCGGGGCCGTTGGGGAGATTCTGGGCGTGGCGACAGTCCGCACAGCCATTGACGTTCAGGAGCATTCCGTTCGCGGTGTGCGGCGGAACCGACTGTGCCTGAACACGCTGAATCTCGACGCGCTTCTTATCGGCGGTGCGGCCCTGCGACTTAGGTGCCCCTGAACGAAAACAGTCCGGATCGGTCTGTGTTGTTCAGGGGAGACGAATACCACCCTAAGTCAGCAATCAAGATTTGAGACAGGACCAATGACCGTCAACGAAACGAACGCCCAAGATAACGATCCGCCGGTCGATAAGAACGACCCGAACTACGTTCGTATCTTCGACACGACATTGCGTGACGGCGAGCAGTCGCCGGGCTGTTCGATGAACCTCGAAGAGAAGGTTCGCGTCGCGCACGTGCTCGAGGAACTCGGCGTCGACATCATCGAGGCCGGTTTCCCGATCGCTTCGAACGGGGATTTCGAGGCCGTGCGCGAAGTCGCCGCCAACATCAAGCGATCGACCGTGGCTGGACTCGCCCGCGCGGCGCATCAGGATATCGATCGGGCCTGGGAGGCGGTGAAGGTCGCGGAGATGCCGCGCATTCACACCTTCCTCTCGACCAGCCCGCTGCACATGAAGTTTAAGCTCCAGATGGAGCCCGACGAGGTTCATGAGGCGGTGATCGACAGCGTCAGTTATGCCCGCAACCTCTGTCCGGACGTCGAATGGTCGCCTGAAGACGGATCGCGGACCGAGCATGACTTTCTTTGCCACACCGTCGAGAGCGCGATCCGTGCCGGTGCGTCCACGATCAACATACCGGACACCGTCGGATATGCCGTGCCGGAAGAATTCGCCGCGCTCATCGAGATGCTGTTCAACCGTGTACCGAACATCGACAAGGCCGTGATTTCGGTGCACTGCCACAACGATCTCGGGCTGGCAGTGGCGAACTCGCTGGCCGCGGTCGGTGCCGGCGCGCGACAGGTCGAGTGCACGATCAACGGCATCGGCGAGCGGGCGGGCAACTGCGCGCTCGAGGAAATCGTTATGGCGTTGCGTACGCGCTACGATGCGATCCCGTTCGTCACGGGTGCGGATTCGACGGTCATCACCCGGGCAAGCCATCTCGTTTCGACGATCACCGGCTTCAACGTGCAGCCGAACAAGGCGATCGTGGGGGCCAATGCGTTCGCCCATGAGTCTGGCATTCATCAGGACGGCGTCTTGAAGAATGCGGAGACCTACGAGATCATGACGCCGGAATCGGTTGGCCTGAACCAGTCCAACCTGGTCATGGGCAAGCATTCGGGCAGCCACGCGTTCCGAGAGAAGCTCAAGGAACTTGGCTACGGCAACCTGGGTGACAACGCGGTTCGCGATGCCTTCCAGCGCTTCAAGGATCTCGCCGACAAGAAGAAGGAATTGTTCGACGAGGATCTGATCGCGCTCGTCGACGACACCATCCAGCACGACAATGTGCGGGTGAAGTTCGTGTCGCTACAGGTTCGCGCGGGCTCGAAGGGGCCGCAGGAAGCGGATTTGGAGCTCGAGATCGACGGCGAACTGGCGAAGACGACGGCCCAGGGCAACGGACCAGTTGATGCCACCTTCAACGCCATCGGCGAACTATTCCCGCACGAGGCCAAGCTGCAGCTCTACCAGGTGCACGCGGTCACGGGCGGTACGGATGCGCAGGCGGAGGTCACCGTTCGGCTCGACGAGAACGGCAAGACCGTAAACGGGCAGGGTGCGGATGCCGATACACTGGTCGCGTCGGCCCGTGCGTATCTGCACGGGCTGAACAAGCTGCTTGTGAAACGAGAGAAAACCGCGCCGGCGGCTTTGTCGGCGTAGTCGTTAACTGGGCGGGGCTCTGGCGTCCCGCCCGGACCCCGCGTCGGGGTCGAACACCAACGGGCGAGGCACAACATCATGTTTTCGCGAATCATAGGTGCGCTCTCCGCCGACATGGCGATTGACCTAGGGACTGCGAACACCCTGGTCTACGTCAAGGGGCGAGACATTGTCCTGAACGAACCCTCGGTCGTGGCGATCGCCGAGTCCAAGGGGAAGAAAAAGGTGCTCGCCGTCGGCAACGAGGCGAAGCAGATGCTCGGACGTACCCCGGGCAACATCCAGGCGATCCGGCCGCTGCGCGATGGCGTGATTGCGGACTTCGAGGTCGCCGAGGAGATGATCAAGGAGTTCATCCGCAAGGTGCACAACCGGCGCGGCTTTCACAGCCCGCAGATCGTCGTGTGCGTGCCGTCGGGCGCGACCGCGGTCGAGCGCCGGGCGATCCAGGAATCGGCCGAGAGCGCCGGCGCGCGCCGGGTCTGGCTGATCGAGGAACCGATGGCCGCCGCGATCGGCGCCGGCCTCCCAGTCACCGAACCCACGGGGTCCATGGTCGTCGATATCGGCGGCGGGACGACCGAGGTCGCCGTCCTGTCGCTGGGCGGCATCGTCTATTCGCGCAGCGCGCGGGTCGGCGGCGACAAGATGGACGAGGCCATCATCGGCTACATCCGCCGCAACCATAATCTGCTGGTGGGCGAGTCCAGCGCGGAGCGAATCAAGAAGGAAATCGGCTCGGCCTGTCCGCCGGAGGACGGCGAGGGCCGGACGATGGAGATCAAAGGCCGCGACCTGATGAACGGCGTGCCGAAGGAAATCGTCATCACCGAGCGGCAGGTGGCCGAGAGCCTCGCCGAGCCGATCAGCGCGATCATCGACGCGGTCAAGGTCGCGCTCGAGCATACGGCCCCCGAACTGGCGGCCGATATCGTGGATAAGGGGATTGTCCTGACTGGCGGCGGCGCCCTGCTCGGGAATCTGGACTACGTGCTGCGGCACGCGACGGGGCTGCCGGTCTCGATCGCGGACGACCCGCTCACCTGCGTGGTGCAGGGGACGGGCCGGGCGCTCGAGGAGTTCAAGAAGCTCAAGGATGTGCTGGTCAGCATGTACTAATCCGCTAGCGGCGGGAACCTGGATGGCGAGATAGACGGGTGGCGAAACGAAACGCGAGCATATTGGTTGCCGGACTGGCCGTGCCTGTCCGCGTCTGGGCACAACGCTTCGCGTTCCTCGGGCTTCTGGCGATCGCGTTCGTGCTGATGTTGCTCAGCAAGGCGGAAACCGACGCGCTGGAACGCGCGCGCACCGCCATCGTGGATGCGACGGTTCCCTTACTCGACGTGGTGTCCCGCCCGGTCGAGGCGGGCCGCGCCGCCGCCCAATCCGTCGAAAGTTTTTTCATCGTCCACGCGGAGAACGAG
>JAYPRP010000109.1:0-4602 GCA_038132575.1 Rhodospirillaceae bacterium | reverse complement strand
TAAGTGCGTTTTATCCTCGGTGTCAGCCTTGGCGCGCTACGCTCGGACGCGGAAGCCCTGGGCATTATCGACGAGGGCCGCAACCAGCTCTTCGCCGAAGCGATCAACAACATACTGGCGGTCTGGGAGGGCGAACCTCCTTACAACATCGAGTTTCCCGACAATCGCTTCAAGGTCACGACCGAGGAGACGCCCTTCGAAGAGGTCGGCGTCGGGATCATGCCGAAACCCTATCAACAGCCGTGGCCCGAGATCGTCGAGACCGTTGTTGCGCCCTACTCGAAGGGGGTGGTGGCGATGGGTGCGCGCGATTTCCACCCGCTGTCCACGCATTTCCTGTTCGACAAGTGGGTCGCGAGTCATGGGGGCAACTACAAGGAAGGCAAGGAAAGCGTGGGCGAGGACGCCGACTCCGATTACTGGCGAGTGGCCCGCTCTATGTTTGCCGCCGACGATGACACGACGGTCAAGTGCTATGGCGGTGACGACCCCGATAGCCTCTATCGCTTCTACTATAACCAGATCCTGACCAAGTTGCGCTGTTTGAACCGTCACGCGGCTTTCAAGCACGACCGTGATGAACCCGACGACGCCATCACGCTCGACCGCTTGATCGAGGATTGCGTGATCGCGGGTACGGTCAACGACGTCGTCGATCGTATTCTCGCGCTGCGGGATATCACCGGAGACTTCGGTGAGCTCGTCTATGCCGGGATCGACTGGGCCGACGAGGCACCGGCGCGACGGTCGATGCAATTGATGGCGGAGGAAGTGATGCCGCGCGTCAACGATGCGAATGGAGGGTCACGCGCGGCCGACTAGTCCGGGGCGGTGCTTCGCCAGGCTCGTTATTGCAGGACCTGGGCCATCTGGATGCTGCCGTTCGGCGCGATCATGGCGCACGGCGAGCCCGTGCTGCGCAGCTGACGGCAGATGTTACGGGCTTTGGTTTGCGCCATGCCGACGATCCGTGCTCGGAACAGGGTCTTGCCCTGGCTCTCGAAGGGCAGAATCTCGACACTCGCGCTCGCGGGCAGGCCCTCGAGTTTTTCTGCGGCCTCGCCGGCGACCACATGCGCCCGGCTATAGCCCTTGAAGGCACCGACCTGAACACTCCAGTCGACCTTCCCCGGAGTGGTCACCGCCGGCGCACGCGCGAAGGTTGGCCTCGTAGCGGGCGTCTGTCCTGTTGCCGAGGGTTTCGGACGGGGCAGTGCGGCGAAGGTCGAATTGCTGCGCGCCTGGCTCCAGGAGCGGTTCAACAGGGATGCCATGTGCGCGTCGCGTGACTTTCCGGTCCTGCCGCCGAAGACGACGCCGATGAGACGCACCCCGTCGCGCTCGGCAGAAGCGACAAGATTGAAGCCGGATGCCCGGATATAGCCGGTCTTGATGCCGTCCATGCCTGCATAGGTCTTCAGCAGCTTGTTGTGGTTGCTGTAGGTGCGCTGGCCGTACTTGAAGGTCAGGTCGGAGAAATAGGCATACTGGTTGGGGAAGCGTTCGAGCATTGCCTTGCCGAGAATTGCCATGTCTCGGGCGGTGCTCAGCTGGCCGCGGTTGGGCAGGCCGGAAGCGTTCCGGAAAGTGGTCCGGCGCATGCCGATTTCGCGCGCGCGTTTGGTCATCATCTGGGCGAACTTGATCTCCGTGCCGCCGATCGCTTCGGCGACCACCGTCGCGACATCGTTGGCCGACTTGACGGTCAGTGCGCGGATCGCGGCATCGACAGTGATCGTCTCGCCGACCTTGAGGCCAAGCTTTGACGGGGTCTGGCCCGCGGCGCGCTTCGAGACGGGCAGCCGCTGGTCGATCCGCAGCGTGCCCTTCTCGAGTGCCTCGAACACCATGAACAGCGTCATGATCTTGGTCAGGGACGCGGGGTAATTCCGGGTGTCGGCATTCCGGGCGTAGAGCACCTCGCCGCTGCTCGCATCCATGACGAAAGCGGCGTAGCCGGCATGGGCAGCAGGGGTGCCAAGAGTCATGCCGAACAGGCCGAATGCCGCAGCGAACCCGAACGCGCGTATTTTGCGCGCCCAACGGCGACCGCGCCATCGGCTGCTGAAACCGGCTAAACTACCCATCAAACATCGCCTCGGACGATTTTTTCAATTGAATCAACGCGATTCTAGAGAATGCATCGAATCCATGTAAATAGAATCCTGTGTTTTCGTGATCACAAGCTGTTCGGGGGAGTGCGAGATCCGATGCGCCACTTCGCCATGACCGTACTCGCCGCGGCCGGTTTGGCCGCCTGCACCACCTTCGAGGGCGTGGTCGACAACCCGATCGAGCGTTCGCTGACGTGGTTCAGCTTTGTCGCGGGCGACGATCTCCGCGCGGCCTGTTCTCAGGATACGGAAGACCGCTACCGTTTCGTTTACAACGGCGTCTATGAGCGGCAAATCCGGGCCTACGAACTGGTCACGACGGAGGAGGGGGCGCTCTTGACGGCTCGGGCGCGCAATCGCGCAGGCAATGTCGCGCGGTTTCAGTTCCAGAACCCGCTTGGACCCTGGGAACTGCGTCGTTCGGATGCGACGCTTTCGACCGAAACCGTATCGGCGCTTGTCGCGGCACTCGATCGGGATGTGGCCGGTGCGCCTCCGGCGGCCGGACAGCGTCTGCGCAGCAACAGCTTCTACTGGACGGTTGCGGTTTGCCGATCCGGTGCTTTTGCCCTCCACGCCTTCGAACAGGACCGGGTGGCGCTCGGCGAGCTCGCGTTCCGCGCTCTGCTTCTGGCCGAGGACGGAACGGGTGTCGCGTTCGCGGATGCGAAGCGGATTGAGGGCTTTTCCGACAACGCGTTCGAGATCAGAATAAACGGGTCGGGGGACGGAATTGAAGGCCGCTTGTAGCACGGTTGCACGAAGACGCCTCCGGTGCGATCAAAGACCCGTTGTATGGAGTAAGTGACATGAGCCTGCTGACGCGCGAGGACTACCCCGACCAACTGCCCCGGCCGGAGCCCGTGCTGGCCTTCCAGCAGGAGCTCTGGGACAAGAGTCGCGACGTTGCGGGGACCGACATCGCTTGGGGCGACGATATCTACCAGCGGGTGGCGATTTATCCCGCGCCGGAGCCGACGGGTGCCGTGCTCGCGTTCATTCATGGTGGGCGTTGGACCAGTGGACACAAGGAAGCCATGGCCTTCATGGCGCCGGGGCTGCACGCCTCGGGAATCACCTTCGCCAGTCTGGGCCACCGCCTCGCGCCGCACAGCTATGAAGAGGGGTTCCCCGACCTGTGCAACGGGCTCGCATGCCTGTCGGCGAACGTGGACCGCTTCGGCGGCGATCCGGGCCGCATCTTCGTCGGTGGACATTCGTCCGGTGGACACTACGCCGCCCAGCTCGCCGTCACCCGCGACTGGCAGGCGCGCCATGGACTGGCACGCGATGTGATCAAGGGATGTCTTCCGATATCGGGGGTGTACGATGTGTCCTCGGACGCCGACTTCGCCGACTGGCCGCCGCCGTGCCTTAAGGAAGGCGACGATGGCCGGGAAAAGAGCCCGCAATATCGAATCGCTGAGGCCCCGCCGCCGTTCCTGGTCACCTGGGGCAGCGACGATTATCCGTTCCTGATACCCCAGGCGAAGGAGTTTGCCGCGGCGCTCTCCGCCGGTGGCGGAGAGGTCGAAACCCTCGAGGTGCCGGGCATGACCCACTTTACCGTCCTGGGGGATGGGGCGGATCCTGCCGGTCCCTGGAACAGCCGCGCCGCCACCTGGATTTCCGAACGCGCCTGATTGGTTCGTGTGACGTGAGTGTCCCCCCGCGCGTCGCCGTGGCGCTTGGACGTGCCATTAGATATTTAAAATCAACGCACTATCGCAGTTGCGAAGATAATTTTGTGCAATGCACAAAAATTCGTTGACATGCCCGCGGGGTACTCCCATATTCGCGTCATGTTGCGTTGCAGCATAACGAATTCATCAGGGCTTGGTTCCATCGTATCCCGGTCCTCGGCGCAGGTGCACCGATATGCACCTAAACGAAAGGAAGTTTGACATGGCTACCAAGAAGACCGGTGCCGCGAACAAGGCCCAGGAGACCCTGGAATCCGTTGCGGCCGCACAGAAGAAGACGATCGAAGACGCTGTCCAGGCCGGTACCGAGGCCTTCGCCAAGGGTTACGAGCAGTTCTACGCCACCGCGCGTGAGCAGCTTGACAAGGCCCAGAAGTCCGCGATCGAGAACATCGACCAGCTGACCGACTTCAGCCGCGAGAATGCCGAGGCGGTTCTCCTGTCCGGCAACATCTTCGCCAAGGGTTTCGAGATCGTCGGCAAGGAATTCGCCGCCTACGCGGAGAAGACCGTCGAGGCGAACATCGAGGCCGCGCAGAAGCTCGGTGCGGTGAAGAACCCGCAGGAGTTCATGGACCTGCAGGCCAAGCTCGCGAAGGCCGCGTATGACGACTTCGTCGCCGAATCGGCCAAGATCCAGGACCTGTCGGTCAAGGTTTCGAGCGAAGCCGCTCAGCCGCTCAACGAGCGCCTCAACAAGGCCGTTGAGACGTTTGCCAAGCCTCTCGCCGCGTAACTCTCCTCCCTTTACGCAGGCGTTTTGACGGCCCCCCCCCCGCTTTGGT
>JAYPRP010000108.1:0-4886 GCA_038132575.1 Rhodospirillaceae bacterium | reverse complement strand
AAGCAGTCGAAGTCCGAGGCGCTCGGCTTCGGCGACAACGAGTTCATTCCCTGGCAGGTCGGCGCGGTGATGTAGCGGAGCCGATCGCATGAACGTCTTTGACCTTTCGGGCCGGGTTGCGCTCGTCACCGGCGGCGGGCGCGGTATCGGCGCGGCAGTGTCGAAGCTGCTCGCCGAGGCGGGCGCCGCCGTGGCCATCAACTATGTGTCGAACGAGCAGGCCGCGCGCGACACGATGGACGCTATCGCGGCGGCTGGCGGTCGCGCCCATGTGGTACAGGGCGATGTCGCCCGGGGCGCGGATGTCGATCGCATTGTGGCGGAGGTCGAGGGCGTGCTCGGGCCCGTCGATGTCCTGGTCGCCAACGCGGGCGCCGGAAAACGCCTGCCGATCGAGGAAACGACGGAGACGGATTTTGTCGATACCCTCCAGAATAACCTGATATCGGCGTTCCTGTGTTCGCAGGCGGTGCTGCCGGGCATGCGCGAACGCAAGTGGGGCCGCCTGATCTATGTGAGTTCTGGCGCGGCCTACAATGGCGGACGTGTCGGCGTTCACTATTCGGCGTCAAAGGGCGGCATGGAGGCGCTCGCGCGGGCCTATGCCCGCCGGCTTGTGGAAGAGGGGATCACCGCGAACTGCGTTGCGCCGACGATTATCCTGACCGACATGACCTCGACCGCGCGCACGCCGGAAGAGATTGCTTTCTCGCCCCCGGTCGGACGCCACGGCGATGTCGATGAGGTCGCGACGGCCGTACTGATGCTGGCCACGAACGCCTACATGACCGGCCAGACCGTGCACATGAACGGCGGCCTCTACTTCAACTGACGCGACGTCAGCCTTCTGCGAACTGCGCCGCGTCCCGGTGCGGCTGCAGCAGAAGCTTGCCGCGGACCCGGCCCTCGTCCAGATGCCGATGCGCCTCGACCGCGTCGTCGAGCGGCATTTCGGCATGGATCGCCGGGGCGATCTCGCCGCGGGCGATCATCTCCATCAGCAGATCGAGGTCACGGCCGGTCTGGCCGGGCTCGTGATCGAAGGAATGGATCGAGAAGGGGCGCACGGCCGGGCACCGGGCCCAGCGTTGAGTCTGGGCGGCAAAAATATCGTCCGCCGGCAGGCCCTCGATCATGCCGTAGAGCACGAGCGTTCCGTGGATCGCGAGCAGATCGAGAAGCCCGACGAAGCCGGGGCCGCCCACGGGGTCGATGAAATGATCGACGCCGCGCCCGCCGGTGATGTCCATGATTGCACCGCCGAGTTCGCTTTTACTGGTGTCGATCACATGATCTGCGCCGCGCCCGCGCACGAAGTCCGCCTTCTCCGGGCCGCGCGCGAGCGCGATCGTCTCCAGGTTCGCGGCGTTGGCGAGATCCAGGAGCGCGCTTCCCACGCCGCCCGATGCACCAACGATCGCAACCGTCTCGCCGTCGCGCACCCGCGCGCCGGAATGTAGAACCCGGTAGGCCACGCGGTAGTTCATCAGGCAGCCAGCGAGGGCCAGATCGAAGCCGGCGGGGCAGGGAAAAGCCCAGTCGGCATCGACGGCTATGAACTCGGCATAGCAGCTCCGGGCCGGAACCGCCGAGACCACCGCCGGGTCGCCGAGTTTGAACTTTGTGACCCCGTCGCCCAGCGCCGCGACTGTGCCGCTCATCTCGATGCCCGGGATCGTCGGCAACTCCGGCATCCAGGGGTAGCGCCCGTCGCGCACCAGCTGGTCGGCGACCCCGATGCCGATGGAGTGCGCCTTCACCAGCACCTCGCCGGGGCCGGGTTTCGGCGTGGGAATTTCATCGACCCGGAGCACCTCGGGCCCGCCGGTCTCGTGCAGTCTTACGGCTCTCATCATGTGCAGTTCCCCTGAATCTGGTTTCGTCCTCAGTCAGCACGCCGCCGGACCGGCGGCAGGCCTACGCCGCTGGCCGGGCGTTCGAGCAGAACCTCGCGGCGGAACCGCAACAGCCGGGCCGGCCGCCCGCCGGCCTTGGTGGATTTCGCGCCGGTGTCCTCGACCAGCCCCTGGTGTTCGACTAGGCGGCGGAAGTTCGCCTTGTGAAGCTCTACGCCGGCGAGCGCCTCGACCGCGCGCTGGAGTTCGAGGAAGGTGAAGCGCTCGGGCATCAGTTCGAACACGACCGGGCGGTACTTGATCTTACCGCGCAGGCGGGAGATCGCGGTCGCGAGAATCCGGCGGTGATCCGCCTGCAGGCTCTCGGCGTCCATCAGCGCCGCCTCGCGCGGCGCCCAGCAGGCGGCGCCGTCGCGATGTGCTTCCGGGACGAGGCCGATCTCGTACAGGAGCTCGTAGCGCTCAAGCGCGAGTTCCTCGTTCCAGTGCGAGTCGGGAGCGCCGAACGCCAGCCGTGCACGTTCCTCGCGCGCCTTGCGTTCGTCGCGCGGCGCTTCCGCAATCCAGCCGGCGATGCCGTCGCGCACCGTGGCCAGTATCGCGGGCTCACCCGAGCGCCAGTCCTCCCAGGGAAAGAACGCGTACCAGCCGCGCCACGCGCTCGCCTCTATGCGCCGGGGCTTGTTCACGTGGACCAGCGCGAGGTAGCCGATCGACAGTGCGCGTCCCGGACGGGCGCGGGCGCTGGCGTGTCGGTTGGCGTCGCCGAAGCTGTAGAGCTGTTCGACATAGCCGAGTTCGAAGCCGGTCTGTTCCTCGACCCAGGTCCGCAGGCCGGCGTCGAGTGTGCGGTGATGGGGCTCAAGCGGACCGGAGGGCAGGGCGGCCGGCCGGCTAGGGTCGGGCTGCAGGATCAGGACCTGCGGACCGTCGGCCGTCACGGCGACGATCACCGCGCCCAGATCGACGGTGATCGCGTCCTGACGGCTGCGCGGGGCCGGGTCGTTCGAAGTCATCGCGCGTCACTCATATCGCGTTAGGTCACGCGCGGCGTCGGCGGTGCAAAAGCCGTCAGGCGCGTTTCGACGGCAGTGACCTGCTCCCAGCTCTCGGCATTGACGTTGAAGACGGCGATTCCCGCCGTCGGGAAACCGCGGGTCATGGCGCGCATCGCGTCTGCGTCCGGGCCCGGCCCGGCGAGCATCCGCGCCAGCACCTCGATCCCCGGATTGTGTGCCACGACGGCCGCCTTTGTTGCGGTGTCGGGCAGGGCTTCAATGTGGGCGAGGAGCGTGCCCGGCTCGGCGAGGTAGAGATCCTCGAGGACATCGTGGGGCGGGCGCGGGGACAGGCGGTCGCGAATGGCGTCCCAGGTCTCGCGGGCCCGCACGGCCGCGGAGACGAGCGCGTGCTCCGGGACCAGCGCATGGGAATTCATCCACGCGGCCTGCGCGATACATTCCTCGTGACCGGTCTCCGTCAGGGCACGGTCGCGGTCATCGATCCCGTTCTCGGCCCAGGCCGTCGCCGCGTGGCGAAGCAACATCAGTCGTTTCATTCCCGTCGTTCCGTAATTGTCTCGAGCCTTACGATCAGCGTAGCGAACCCGCGTGACTCGCGCATGCCGCGGCAGTGTATTTTGCGGTGGCGAAGCGCGCGTGTTGCGATGCGAAAGGCCATTTGATTTGCCGGCGCGTGCGCCGATATCTTGACCGGTGCCGAGCGGCCGCGCCGAAACGCCTTGTCAGCAAGGATTTTCGCGGTTCCGGGCGGGCGAAAATAAATCGTTCGAAAACCGCAAAAAAAGCGTTTGACTTGCCCGGGCCACAGTCGTACAACCCGCCCTCGCCGCCCGGTTGGGGCGAGTACCCAGTTGGGCGGCTCTGCTACATGCCGAGTACATTCGCTCCTCACTTGGAGCGGGTTTCGGCATCTTCGCTGTTGGACATTGTGAATACCTGAAGAAGGGATGCGCAGGCGGCGGTGCGTGATATCAAACACGTCCGCTTGCACGCGCATTCTTGGAATGTAACGAGGTACATTAGATTGTGCCTCGCTTGTGCTAAGTAGACGCTTCTAGTCAACCCGACCAAGGAACCGTTGTTCCACGGATCGGGGAGGTCAACTTGAGAGTTTGATCCTGGCTCAGAGCGAACGCTGGCGGCAGGCTTAACACATGCAAGTCGAAGGTGAAGCCAGAGCTTGCTCTGGTGGAAACTGGCGGACGGGTGAGTAACGCGTAGGGATGTGCCTATGAGTACGGAATAACCGTTGGAAACGACGGCTAATACCGTATACGCCCCCCGGGGGAAAGCTCCGGCGCTCATAGAGCAACCTGCGTCCGATTAGCTTGTTGGTGAGGTAACGGCTCACCAAGGCTACGATCGGTAGCTGGTCTGAGAGGATGGTCAGCCACACTGGGACTGAGACACGGCCCAGACTCCTACGGGAGGCAGCAGTGGGGAATATTGGACAATGGGGGCAACCCTGATCCAGCCATGCCGCGTGAGTGAAGAAGGCCTTAGGGTTGTAAAGCTCTTTCAGCAGGGAAGATGATGACGGTACCTGCAGAAGAAGCCCCGGCTAACTCCGTGCCAGCAGCCGCGGTAATACGGAGGGGGCTAGCGTTGCTCGGAATTACTGGGCGTAAAGAGCACGTAGGCGGGTATTCCAGTTAGGCGTGAAAGCCCCGGGCTCAACCCGGGAACTGCGCTTGATACTGAATACCTAGAGTCCGAGAGAGGGTGGTGGAATTCCCAGTGTAGAGGTGAAATTCGTAGATATTGGGAAGAACACCAGTGGCGAAGGCGGCCACCTGGCTCGGTACTGACGCTGAGGTGCGAAAGCGTGGGGAGCAAACAGGATTAGATACCCTGGTAGTCCACGCCGTAAACGATGTGCGCTAGACGTCGGGCAGCTTGCTGTTCGGTGTCGCAGCTAACGCATTAAGCGCACCGCCTGGGGAGTACGGTCGCAAGATTAAAACTCAAAGGAATTGACGGGGGCCCGCACAAGCGGTGGAGCATGTGG
>JAYPRP010000107.1:0-4969 GCA_038132575.1 Rhodospirillaceae bacterium | reverse complement strand
GTCCTACCTGGAGCAGCTGTTCGCGAAGCTGCGGCGGGCGGGGCTGGTCACCAGCGTCCGCGGGCCCGGCGGGGGGTACCGGCTTGCCCATCCGGCCGAGGACATCCGCGTCTCCGACGTGATTGCCGCCGTGGACGAGCCGATCCGCACCACCGGCTGCAAGCCGGGCGCGGCCGCGGGGTGTATCCGCCGCACAACCCGCTGCATGACCCATGACCTCTGGGCGGGCCTGGGCGACCAGATCCACGCCTATCTCGACTCGGTGAGCCTGGCGGACGTCTGTGCCGGCCGGGTCTATCCCCAGCCGCCGCGCGCATCCGCGCCGTCCCTTTCCGAAATCGCAGCCGAGTAGCCGGACCCGAGCGCCGTGGACACCTACCTCGATCACAACGCGACCACGCCCGTCCGGCCGGAAGCGGCCGACGCGGTGGCCGACGCCTTGGCGCGCACGGGCAACCCGTCCTCGGTGCACCGGTTCGGGCGCCTTGCGCGGCAAGCGGTCGATGAGGCGCGCGAGAGTGTCGCCGCGCTGGTCGGCGTGGCGGCGGCGAATGTCGTCTTCACGTCCGGCGGCAGCGAGGCTAACAACCAGGCGCTCGCCGGCCATACGGGCCCGGTAATCGTGTCGGCTGTCGAACATGAGTCCGTGCTGGCGGCGGCGGGCGACGCGAACATCATCCCGGTTGACGCCATGGGGGTCGTCCGGTTGGACGCCCTCAAAAATCTTCTCACAGAAACAAAGGGTTCCGCGGTTGTTAATGTTATGTTGTCGAACAATGAAACCGGTGTTCTGCAGCCGGTCGGCGAGGTTGAGGCGCTGGTCCGCAAATATAACGCGCGGGTGCACTGCGACGCGATTCAGGGTGCAGGCAAGGTCGACGTGTCGTTCGATGCGCTGGGTGTCGACACGATGAGCCTGTCGGCGCACAAGCTGGGCGGACCGCAGGGTGTGGGCGCGCTGATCGTGCGGGACGGCATCGACCCTGCGCCGCTTGTGCGCGGCGGCGGTCAGGAGCGCCGGCGGCGGGCCGGGACGGAGAATGTCCCGGGGATCGCCGGGTTCGGCGCTGCGGCCGCGGCGGCCAAGCGCGATCTCGAAAATTTCGCGCGGCTCACCGAACTGCGAGACGGCATGGAAGCGCGGCTCCGGGCCGCGATGCCGGACATGGTTGTACACGGCGGGGACGCGGCGCGCCTGCCCAACACCAGTTGCATCGGCCTCCCGGGCATGACGGCGGAGCTGCAGGTGATGCAGCTCGACCTGGCCGGCATCGCCGTGAGCGCGGGCTCGGCCTGCTCCAGCGGCAAGGTCACGCCGAGCCATGTCCTGCGGGCGATGGGGCAGGACGAGGATGCCGCCCGGTCCGCGATCCGGGTTTCGCTCGGCTGGAACACGGAACCGTCGGATATCGACCGGTTCGCGGACGCCTGGGTCGCCATGGCGCAGCGCCGGGACGCAGGCGCCGACAGCCGGAGGTCGGTCGCATGAGCGCTGCACCGACGGCCATTTACCTCGACCACCAGGCGACCACGCCGGTCGATCCGCGCGTGCTCGACACGATGCTGCCCTGGTTCAGCGAGACCTTCGGCAACGCCCATTCTGAACAGCATGCCTGGGGCCGCCAGGCGGCCGATGCCGTCGAAGCGGCGCGTGAACAGGTGGCGGCGCTGATCGGCGCGAGCGCGCGGGAGATCGTCTTCACCTCCGGGGCTACGGAATCCAACAACCTAGCGATCAAGGGCGCGGTCCGCTTCGCCATGCGCCACGGGCGCGGCGATCACATCGTGACGGTCGCAACCGAGCACAAATGCGTTCTCGAATCCTGCGCAGCCTTGGCGGACGAGGGCGCGCGGGTGACGGTCCTCGACGTCGATGCCGAGGGGTTGGTCGATCCGGCGGCGATCGCCGACGCGATCACCGACGCGACCGTGCTGGTGTCCGTGATGGCCGTGAACAACGAGATCGGGGTGGTCCAGCCGCTCCCGGAGATCGGCGCCGTATGCCGGGAACGTGGCGTGCTGCTGCACACCGACGCGGCGCAGGCCGCCGGCAAGATCGCGCTCGACGTGGAGGCCATGCAGATCGGCCTGCTGAGCATCTCCGGCCACAAGATGTACGCGCCCAAGGGGGCGGGAGCGCTCTACGTGCGCCGCCGTCCGCGCGTGCGCCTGCTGGCCGAGATGAGCGGCGGCGGACAGGAACGCGGAAACCGGTCGGGGACGCTGCCCGTGCCGCTGGCCGTGGCCCTGGGCGACGCGGCGGCCATCGCGGACGCGGAACTGGCGGTCGAGGGCGCGCGGCTCGCGGACCTGCGGGACCGGATGCTCGCGCGGCTGCGCACCGAACATGGCGATCTGTTCGTGAACGGATCGATGAACCGGCGGGTGCCGGGCAACCTGAACGTCGGGTTCCCGGGCATTGACGCGGAGGCGCTCATGCGGGCGCTCGGAGACGTCGCGATTTCGACCGGCTCGGCCTGTACATCGGCGTCCGTCGAACCATCTTATGTCCTGCGTGCGCTGGGGCTCGACGACGCGAGCGCGGGTGCGTGCGTCCGAGTTGGATTTGGCCGTTTCACCACGGAAGCGGAAGTCGATGCGGCGGCGGTCTCGATCGCCGCGGCCGTGGCCGCGCAGCGGGGCGAACGTCCCGCTCGGGCGGCGGAATAGGGAACTGGAAGGGCGTCATGGCGGCGAATACCGAGGCAATCGAACAGGTCCGGTCGATCGGGGAGCAGTACAAGTACGGCTTCGTCACCGATATCGATATCGAGTTCGCGCCAAAGGGGTTGAGCGAGGACATCATCCGGCTGATCTCCGAGAAGAAGGAGGAGCCGGAGTGGATGCTCGAGTGGCGGCTGAAAGCGTATGCCCACTGGCTGACCATGGAGGAGCCGACCTGGCAGAAGCCGCAATATCCGGCGATCGACTACCAGGACAGCTACTACTACGCCGCGCCGAAGACGTCCGAGAAGCCGAAGTCGCTGGACGAGGTCGATCCGAAGCTGCTCGAGACCTACGAGAAGCTTGGTATCCCGCTCCGCGAGCAGGAGGTGCTCGCCGGGGTCGAGGGCGCGCCGGCTGTCGCGGTGGATGCGGTGTTCGACAGCGTCTCCGTGGCGACGACGTACAAGGCCAAGCTCGAGGAGCAGGGGATCGTCTTCGGCTCGATCTCCGAGGCGATAAAGACCCATCCGGAGCTCGTGCGGAAATATCTCGGTTCCGTGGTGCCGCATGGCGACAATTTCTTCGCCGCGCTGAATGCCGCCGTATTCACCGACGGATCGTTCGTTTACATCCCCAAGGACGTTCACTGCCCGATGGAGCTATCGACCTACTTCCGGATCAACGCAGAAAACACCGGCCAGTTCGAGCGTACGCTCATCGTCGCCGACGAGGGCTCCTATGTGAGCTATCTCGAGGGCTGCACGGCGCCCCAGCGCGACGAGAACCAGCTTCACGCCGCCGTGGTCGAGCTGGTCGCGCTGGACGATGCGGAGATCAAGTACTCGACGGTGCAGAACTGGTATCCGGGCGACGAGGACGGCAAGGGCGGCATCTACAACTTCGTCACGAAGCGTGCGGCCTGCCGCGGCAAGAATTCCAAGGTGTCCTGGACCCAGGTCGAGACTGGGTCGGCGATCACCTGGAAGTATCCGAGCTGCATTCTACAGGGCGACAACTCGGTCGGCGAGTTCTATTCGGTCGCGATCACCAACAACGCCCAGCTCGCCGATACCGGAACCAAGATGATCCACATCGGCAAGAATACCCGCTCGAAGATCATCTCGAAGGGCATCTCCGCCGGCAAGGCCGACCAGACCTATCGCGGGCTGGTGCGGGTCCAGCGCGGGGCCAAGGGCGCGCGCAACTACACCCAGTGCGACAGTCTCCTGATCGGCGACAAGTGCGGTGCGCACACGATCCCCTATATCGAGAGCCAAAACCCGTCCGCGCAGGTCGAGCATGAGGCGACCACGAGCCGGATCGGGGAAGACCAGCTCTTCTACTGCCAGCAGCGCGGGATGGAGGACGAGGAAGCCGTGGCGCTGATCGTCAACGGGTTCTGCAAGGAAGTGCTGCAGACATTGCCGATGGAGTTCGCGGTCGAGGCACAGAAGCTCGTCGGGATCAGTCTCGAAGGCAGCGTGGGTTAGAGGAGAGTTTTTTAAGATGCCATTGCTTGAAATCCGCAACTTGCACGCGAACGTCGATGGGAAGGAGATCCTGAAGGGTCTGGACCTGAGCATCGATGCCGGCGAGGTGCACGCGATCATGGGGCCGAACGGGTCCGGAAAGAGCACGCTGTCCTATGTGCTCACCGGCCGCGACGGCTACGAGGTCACCGAGGGCGAAATCCTGTTCGACGGCCGGGACGTCGTCGAGATGGATCCCGACGATCGGGCCCGCGAGGGTGTTTTCCTGGCGTTCCAGTATCCGGTCGAGATTCCCGGCGTAACGAGCATGACGTTCCTGCGCACGGCGGTGAATGCGGTGCGCGAGCACCGCGGCGAGCCGACTTTCGACCCGATGGATTTCGTGAAGTATGTCCGCGAGCGCGCGACCGACCTGAACATTTCCGACGAGATGCTCAAGCGCGCGGTCAATGTCGGCTTCTCCGGCGGCGAGAAGAAGCGCATGGAGATGCTGCAGATGGCGGCGCTCGAGCCGCGCGTCGCGATCCTCGACGAGACGGATTCCGGGCTCGATATCGATGCGCTCAAGGTGGTCGCCGACGGCGTCAACGCCATGCGGGACCCCGCGCGCGGCATGCTTCTGATCACCCATTACCAACGGCTGCTCGACTACATCGTGCCGGACCATGTGCACGTGCTGGCCCAGGGCCGGATCGTGAAATCCGGCGACAAGTCGCTCGCGCTCGAACTCGAGGAAAAGGGCTATGCCGAATTCCTCGAGAACGCGGCCTGACGGAGGCGCGGGTGCCGGACGGAAGCGGACATATGCAGCC
>JAYPRP010000106.1:0-5086 GCA_038132575.1 Rhodospirillaceae bacterium | reverse complement strand
GACTGGGGCACCTTCGTCTGGTTCGCGCTCGGCAGCATCGTCGGCGTGGCCGTTGGCGGCAGCGTCGTCGTCGCCCTGCCGGCGGATATCCTGCGCGCCGGCCTCGGCCTTTTCATTATCTACACGGTCTGGGCGCCGAAGATGCGTTTCTCCAGCCAGGGCCGGCTGGTGACGGTCGTCGTCGGCGTCGGGTCGAGCTTCCTAACCATGTTCTTCGGCGCCACGGGGCCGTTCGTCTCGGCGCTCCTGAGCCGGCGCAGCTACACGCCTCAGGGTCTGATCGGCACCCACTCGGCCTTCATGGGCGCCCAGCATCTGCTCAAGATCATCGTCTTCGGGTTCCTGGGTTTCGCCTTCGCCGACTGGGTCTGGATGGTTGTGTTGATGCTACTGGCCTCGCTCGCGGGCACCTTAATCGGCAGCTTCGCGCTGGAGCGCATGAGCGCGGATACCTTCGCGAAGATCCTGAAAGGGATCCTGACCCTGCTCGCGGTCAACCTGCTGGCCGTTGCCTTCGGGCTCTATTCGATCGCGTGACAAGCCCGTTAATCTCGGCCGGTCCGGCGTTCATACCTCCGCCGTCACAAGTCATTGAATCCCCGGTCACTGGCCGGGGACAGGGTCCGCGCTTACGTTTCATTCAGGCCAATACCGGCCGGAAATAGGGGTAAGACATGAGTTTGGCAGAGAAGCTCGCGGAGATCAGTGCCGCGGGTGCAAAGCGAATCTCCGAGGAAACCCGCGCCATCATCGGCGCGGCGACCAAGGCGCAGCGCGAATCTGGAATCCTGGCCGGCTCGCCCTGCCCGGTGGAGGTGATGAAGCAGGTGATAGACAGGATGCACATGGACCAGGTGACCATCGCCTACTGCATGACCGAGACGAGCCCGGTCTCGACCCAGACGTCGGTGGACGACCCGCTCGACCGGCGGGTGGGGACGGTGGGGCGCATCCACCCCATGTGCAGGTGAAGATCGTCGACGACGAAGGCCGGATCGTTGCGCCGAGCGAGGCGGGCGAGCTCTGCACCCGGGGCTACTCGGTGATGCGCGGCTACTGGAACGACGACGACAAGACCGCCGAGAGCATCGACGCGGCGGGCTGGATGCACACCGGCGACCTCGCGACTATGGACGCGGACGGGTATTTCAACATCGTCGGCCGGATCAAGGACTTGGTGATCCGAGGCGGCGAGAACCTCTATCCGCGCGAGATCGAGGAGTTCCTCTATCGTCACCCCCAGGTCTCGGACGTGTAGATCGTCGGCGTGCCCGACGCGAAGTACGGCGAGGAGCTCTGCGCCTGGATCAAGCTGGCTGAGGGCGAGGACGCGACTGAGGACGAGATCAGGGACCTCTGCACGGGCCAGATCACCTACTATAAGATTCCGCGCTACATCCGGTTCGTGGATGGCTTCCCGATGATGGTGACCGGCAAGGTCCAGAAGTTCGAGATGCGCGCAGCGATGATCGCGGAATTGGGTCTCGACGAGGCGAAGACGGCGTAGACGGAATTATCGTGCTCATCCAGCTGCGTCGTGCGCGGGAATGGCACTAATGGCCCTCATCCTGTGCCTGTCGAAGGGGAGGGCCTCATGCTTCGACAGGCCCACCATGAGGCGATTATCGGGAGATGCGCGGGTCAAGTCCGCGCATGACGGCTGTGGGGTGGAACGCGGCCTGCGGGCAATGCGGGCGGGTTTGAAAGCCGCCCCTACGAACAACCGCATTTTCTTGCAGGGGCGGGTCTGTGATCCACCCGGTCGCCGCTAGTTCCGCTCGCCGGCGTTCGGATGCGCCACGTCGGGCTGCACGTAGGGCGCCTGCATCTCGTAGATATCATGGGTGCGGCAGTAGCGCGGGCCGCCGAGGCGGCCGACCGGCTTCAGCGTGTGCGGATTGACATACTTGTCGTCGAGCATCAGGTCCTCGCGGACGTGCCAGCGCAGGACCCGGCCGATCACGAGATGGGTCTTCCACTCGTCGCCGAACTCGAGCATCTGCTCGAAGGTGCATTCCATGGCCACCGGGCAGCCCTTGATCCGCGGCGCGTCCACCAGGTCCGATGGTACGGTCTCGAGGCCGATCTCGGCGAACTCGTCCTGTTGCGGCGCATAGTTGGCGGCGCTGGCGTTCATGTCGTCTGCGAAGTCGTCGGTGACCGTGTGGATCACGTAGCCCTTTGTCGTCTGGATGTTCGCCGCGGTGTCTTTCAGTTCCTTCTCCTTCTCGCCGACGGCGATCGTGACCAGCGGCGGGTAGTGGGACGCGATCGAGAAGAATGAGAAGGGCGCAAGGTTGGGAACACCGTCCGCGTCGATCGAACTGACCCAGGCGATGGGGCGGGGCACGATGGAGCCGATTAGTAGCCGGTAGCACTGCTGGTGATCGATCTCGTCGGCGTTGAAAATACAGTAGTCCATGAAACACGCTCCATCTTTCTTCATGCGTTTCATATCGTGTTTCGGCGTCCCCGTCATGTGAAGCCCCACCTCCCTCTCCTCGCGGGAGGAGAGAGTGAAGCGAGCCGGGTGAGGTGGGCTTTGCCTCGCCCCTGGGCTTCGTGTATGCCCGCTTGTATGACAGACACGCCTTCCGATGCGCTTTCGCTAACAGATCGCACGGTCCTGCCTGACGGATACGCCTTCCTGCTTGCCGCCTATCCGCGCGCGGTCTGGGAGGGTCACCCGAATAACGGCCAGTGGTGCAGCTTCTGGCTCGATCGACACCAGATGTTCCGGGACTTCTCGGCCGCGCTCGCCGACGCCTGCGCACAGCTCGCCGACGGCAAGGTCGAGGTTCGGGCGTTCCGCGAATGGTTCGTGCCGCGTGTGAACTTCTACTTCGGCGAGATCGACACCCACCACAAGGTCGAGGAGTATCACTACTTCCCGGTTCTGGCGCAGGCCGATGCCAAGATGGCGCGGGGGATCGAGCTTCTCGAGGGTGACCATCGGACGGTCCACGACCTGTTGCTCGCGGCCCACCAGGCGGTGGTGGCGCTGGACGCGGCCATCCGCGAGGCACCGGCGGAGATTGCAGCGGCGGCCCCGCGCGCTCATGACGGCCTCGCGGCGCTGGGTATTGGGCTCGGGCGTCACCTCGACGACGAGGAGGACATCATCGTGCCGCTGATCCTCGATCGCTCGGAGCCGGTGCTGGGGATCGGGTAGGGGCCTCCGTTTTCTCAACGGGCGGGTTTGAAACCTGCCCCTACGGACCGGCGCCAATCCTGTCTAGGGGTGGGTCTGTGACCCGCTAGGGAAAGAGCCTGCTATTCCAGCCGGTTGAGGCCGTCGAAGGCGGCCGTCTTGTAGCATTCGGCCAGCGTCGGATAGTTGAACACCGTATCCACGAAGTAATCGATGGTGCCCTTGTGGGCCATCACGGCCTGGCCCTTATGGATCAGGTCCGACGCGCCCTCGCCGAGGATGCTGACCCCGAGAACCTCGCGGGTCTCGGCGTGGAACATGATCTTCAGCATGCCGGTGTTGTCGCCGATGATCTGGCCGCGGGGTATCCCCTTGAAGAACGCCTTGCCTACCTTGTAGGGCACGCCGGCGGCGGTGAGCTCCTCCTCGTTGGCGCTCACGCCCGAGATTTCCGGGATCGTTTGGATGCCGTAGGGGAACAGCTGGGTGACGCCGGCGACCGAAGCGTCGAAGGCATGGCAGGCGACGAGACGACCCTGTTCTATCGGCGTGGAGGCGAGGCTCGGGAAGCCGATCACGTCGCCTGCAGGGTAGATGCCGGGCACATTCGTGCAGTAGTTTTAGTCCACCGTCAGGCGGCTGTGTTCGTCCGCCTCGAGGCCGGCAGCGCACCGCAAATAACTTCCCGGAGGCCCCGTTTTACGGCATCGACAGGCCGCGAGAAAGGCGTACGCTTGACTCACTTTCTTTCACAAATCAAAACTGATTTTCATGAGTATGAATGACGGCGTGAAGACCGCGATCCGCACAGTCAACCTCTTCGAGGCGTTCTCGCGCCGGAAGGGGCCGATGACCCTGACCCAGATCGCGGAGGCCCTCTCGGCCCCGATCAGCAGCTGTCATGGGCTGGTGCGGACCCTGAGCGCTCGCGGCTATCTTTACACCTCGGAGCGCAACCGCGCCATCTATCCGACCAAGCGGTTGCTCGAGATTGCCAACACGATCGCGGCGCACGACCCGGTGCTAGAAAGCATCGTGCCGGAGCTGGAGGCGCTGCGCGACGCCACGAACGAGACGGTTTTGCTGGGGCGGCGCCAGGGCGAGGCGATTCTCTACCTCGACGTGATAGAAGGCGGGCAGACACTGCGCTACTCGGCCGGCGTGGGCGACATCAAGCCGATGCACTCGAGTGCCATCGGCAAGGCCTTCCTCGGCCTGCTCGATGCGGGCGAAAGGGCGGCGCTGGTGGCCCAGTTGACGCTGAATCCGCACACGCCCAACACCATCACGGAGCGCGAGACCCTCGCGGCTGACCTGACGGCAGGCGTTGCGCGGGATTACTACGTCACGCGCGGTGAGAACGTTTTGGACGTGATGGGCATGGCGACCACAGCAAATGTGTATGGCGAGGCCTTCGGAATTGCTGTCGCGGGCCCCCTTGCGCGCATGCAGGCCGGTGAGGCTGCGCTCGCGGAGGCGCTTCTCGCGGCGAAGGCGCGCCTCGAAGCCTTGGGGGATCGATATGAACGGAACTGATGTGCAGCCAGCCTCCGCGGTGCCCGCCTGGGCCGATGCGCTATATGACGTTCTGGTGCGTCAGGTTGTACGCCAAGTCGCCTATGTGCCCGATGCGGGCCACTCGCGGCTGATCGAGCTTTGCGCGGGCAATCCGGACATGACGACGACGGTGATGACAACCGAGGAAGACGGGATCGCGCTGCTCGCCGGTGCATGGCTGGGCGGCGACCGGGGTGTTTTGCTGATGCAGTCGAGCGGTGTCGGCAACTGCGTGAACATGTTTACCCTGATCGAGAACTGCCGGATGCCGCTGGTGGCGATCGTCACGATGCGTGGCGAGTGGGGCGAGTTCAATCCCTGGCAGGCGCAGATGGGCCAGGCGACCCCCGATGTTCTGGCGCGCATGGGGGTGCAGGC
>JAYPRP010000105.1:0-5195 GCA_038132575.1 Rhodospirillaceae bacterium | reverse complement strand
CGGAGTGGTGTATAAGAGACAGGCGCAATCACGATATTGTTCGCGCCGCTGTCGCGAAGGTTCATGGCATGGGCGTGACCCTGACTGCCATAACCGATGATGGCGACCTTCTTTCCCTTGATTAGATTCACGTCCGCGTCGCGGTCATAGTAAACGCGCATATCTCTCGTTCCCTGTTCTTGAGTCAGTTTCGATGTGTATTGGTTTCGCGATTCCGCGCCCGGTGTGGCGGGGTTTTACAGCGCCACTCACTGGCGGGCAACGCCCCCTTGATGGCGGCCCTCAATCGTCGTAGGAGCCGGCACCCAGATTCGGTACGCCGTCCTTGTCGCCGCGGCGCAGCGCCACGACACCAGACCGCGAAATTTCGGTCTCGCCCAGGTTGCGCATGAGCCGCAGAAAGCTGTCGACCTTCTCCGGTGCGCCCGTAAGCGAGAACACGAAGGAATCGACGCCCGTGTCCACGACACGCGCACGGAAGATGTCGGCGATCCGCAGCGCCTCGCGCCGCTCCGGCCCCTCATTCTCGATCTTCATCAGCGCGACCTCGTGGGCGACATGGGGCCCCTCCTCGGTCAGGTCATGGACCTCCCGGACCGGCACCAGCCGTTCGAGCTGCGCCTTGATCTGCTCGATGATCATCGGGGTCCCGGTGGTCACGAGATTGATGCGCGAAGAGGTTTCGTCCTCACTCACCGCAGCTACCGTGAGGGTCTCGATGTTGTAGCCACGGCCGGAGAACAACCCGACCACACGCGCGAGCACGCCCGGTTCGTTATCTACCAAAACCGCGAGGACATGCCGTTCCTCGGCCTCGTTTCTATTCGCCATCACGCGTCACTTTCAATGAATGCTCGGGATCGGGCGCGGCCGATGCCGCAAGACCGGTCCCCTAGACCAGAACCATGCCGTCTTCGGACTGCTTCTGCTCCTGCTGATCTTCCAGGCTCAGCAGAATCTCGTTGTGCGCAGCACCGCCCGGGATCATGGGGAAGCAGTTCTCCTCCTTAGAGACGATCATGTCCACCAAAACCGGGCCCGGCGTCTCGATCATCTGTTTGATGACGTCGTCTACCTCGCTCGGATGGGTCGCCCGCAACCCGGTGATGCCATAGCTCTCCGCCAGCTTGATGAAATCCGGCAGGCCATCGGAATAGGATTCCGAATAGCGCGCGCCGTGCAGCAACTCCTGCCACTGGCGCACCATGCCCAGCCAGTAGTTGTTCAGGATGAAGATCTTCACCGGCAACTTGTACTGGGCGATCGTGCCGAGCTCCTGGATGTTCATCATCGTCGAGGCTTCGCCGGCGATGTCGATCACGAGCGAATCCGGGTGCCCGACCTGGACACCGATCGCCGCCGGCAGGCCGTACCCCATGGTGCCGAGACCACCCGACGTCATCCAGCGGTTCGGCTTGTCGAAATGGTAATACTGCGCCGCCCACATCTGGTGCTGCCCGACCTCGGTGGTAACGCGGGCGTTCATGTCCTTGGTCAGCTCATAGAGCCGCTTGATCGCGTACTGCGGCTTGATGTCGTCCTTGGGTCCCGTGGCCTGCTCGAACCCGAGACAGTCCACCGCACGCCATTCGTCGATCTGCTTCCACCACGCCTCGAGCGCCGTGCCGTCGGGCTTCGCCTTGCGGACCTTCCACTTCTCGAGCATGTCCTCGACGACATTCTCCACGTCACCCACGATCGGCACCTCGACCGCGATGTTCTTGTTGATAGAGCTGGGGTCGATATCGACGTGAATCTTCTTCGAGTTCGGCGAGAACGCGTCGGTGCGCCCGGTCACCCGATCGTCGAAGCGCGCGCCGATCGCGACCATCACGTCGCAATCGTGCATGGCGAGGTTCGACTCATACGTGCCGTGCATTCCGAGCATGCCGAGCCACTGGGGCGAGGAGCTGGGGAACGCGCCGAGCCCCATGATGGTCGTTGTCGCCGGATAGCCGGTCTCCGTGACCAGCTCGGTCACCAGTTCGCACGCGCGCGGGCCGGAATTGATGCAGCCCCCGCCGATGTAGAAGATCGGCTTCTTGGCATTCGCGAGCAGCTCGACCGCCTCGTCGATCGCCGCCTCCGCGCCCTCGCGCTGGGGCTTGTAGTGGCGGTGGGTGACGTTCTCCGGCGCGTGATACTCGCCTTCCGCGAACTGCACATCCTTCGGCAGATCGATCACGACCGGGCCGGGACGGCCAGCGGCTGCGACGTAGAACGCCTCGTGCATGACGGTGCTCAGATCGTCGACGTCCTTCACCAGGTAGTTGTGCTTGGTGCACGGCCGGGTGATCCCCGTCGTGTCCGCCTCCTGGAAGGCGTCATTGCCGATCAGATGGGTCGGCACCTGGCCCGTCAGGCACACGACCGGAATTGAATCCATCAGCGCGTCGGTCAGGCCCGTCACCGCGTTGGTCGCGCCCGGGCCGGACGTCACGAGCACCACGCCGACCTTGCCGGTCGACCGGGCATAGCCCTCGGCCATGTGGACGGCACCCTGTTCGTGCCGCACAAGGATGTGGCGCACGGAGTTCTGCTTGAACAGCGCGTCGTACATCGGAAGGACCGCGCCGCCGGGATAACCGAAGACGACCTCGACGCCCTGGTCCGCCAGGGCCTTGATCACAATTTCCGCCCCGGTCATGAGATTGCCAGACATTTCTCGTCCACCTTTCATTCCATTTCAGTCCGACGCCGAACTCCGGCACCGGCTGCGCTATGCTTCACTGCACACCAGGCAGGCGGGCGGGCGGGATAAACGAATTGACCCCGGTTGGCCAGCCCGATCCGCCTTGCTGCGCCGGCCATGCCGACACAGCATCCCCTTCTTCGATCACGAAACTGCCAGGCACAAAAACCGCCGTACGTGCACCACCGTTCCCCGACGGAACTCATTGCAAGCACAAGCGTAACTTAAGAAAAGATTTATTCCACGTCAACTCATAAATGATAACAAATTATAATCTATTTTGTAATTATATTTCAATATTCTAACACGGCCCGGCGTCCCGTCCTTGGATGGTAGCTGGTGGCGCAGCCAGGCCACCTGGCGTTTCGCATAGTTCCGCGTCTGCTGCTGGGCATCGCCGATCGCGGCATCGAGCGTTGTTTCGCCGCGGAGATATATGCGCAAAGGCGGATAACCGAGCACCTTGAAGATCGGCAACGCCGGATCGAGCCCTTCCGCTTCCGCGCGGCGGGACAACACAGACACCTCATCGAGCGCACCGGCATCGAGCATGTCGAGGAACCGCCGGTCGCAATCGCGATAGAGCTCGTCGCGCGGCGGATCCAGAACCACGACACGAAACTGCGTATCCGGCGCGGGTGCCGGCTCGCGCTGCCAGTCCGAGAGCGGTCGTCCGGTCGCCTCAACCACCTCCCAGGCGCGCAACACGCGTTGACTGTCACCCGGATGAAGGCGTGCCGCAATCTCGGGATCGCGAATCGCGAGTTCGTTGTGAAAGGCCGTGTAACCGATCTCGCGCCGACGGGCCTGCGCACGGGCCCGCACGTCGACCGGCACCTCGGGGATTGGCGCGATCCCCTCCATCAGCACCTTCAGATAGAGCCCGGTTCCGCCGACGACGATCGGGCGCTTGCCATCGGAGATGACAGCCTCGATGGCGGCTCCGGATCGGGTTGCCCAGTCCGCCGCGGATCCCGCCTCGGCCGCATCGCGGTCGCCGTAGAGCAGGTGCGGGACGCGAGCCTCGTCCGATTCGGACGGGCGCGCTGTCAGAATCCGCAGATCGCGGTACACCTGCATCGAATCCGCATTGATGATCGCCCCGTCGAGACGTTCCGCGAGTTCGAGGCCGAGACTGGACTTGCCGCTCGCGGTCGGGCCCGCGACAACGATGACCGGAAGCTCAGCCATCGCAAAGGCGCTCAAACGTCAAGCGGATAGGACACCAGGCCGTCGGCAAGCTTGGGCTCGAACCAGGTGGATTTCGGCGGCATGACCTCGTTCGCATCTGCGACCGCCATCAAATCCTCAATGCTGGTCGCATAGAGGGCAAACGCCACGGCCCAGTCGCCGCTGTCGACCCGGGCTTCCAGGGCCTCGAGGCCGCGAATGCCGCCCACGAAGTCTATGCGCGGGTCGGTCCGGGGGTCTGCGATGCCGAGCACGGGTTCGAGCAGGCGGTCCGACAGGAGCTTCACGTCGAGCCGGTCAAGCGGCGGTGCATCGGCGCCAGGTGCTGATCGCGTCTCCAGCGCGTACCAGGTGCCCGCCAGATACATGCCGAACGCGTGCTGGCGCCCCGGACGCGCGGGCTCGGCTAGTGGCGTGACCTCGAAGGCCTCCCCCACGCGCGCAATAAACTCGTCTTCCGCAAAGCCGTTCAGATCTTTGACCACGCGGTTATAGTCCAGGATCTGCAACTCGTCGGTGGGGAAGGCAACGATGAGAAAACGTTCATGAGCATCAGACGTGCAGCCGCGCTCCGCACGCAGGGCGGCAACCCGCGCGGCGGCAGCCGAGCGATGGTGCCCGTCGGCGATGTAAAGCACGTCCACCGGCGAATAGGCATCGGCGACGCGCTGAACGGCCGCAGCCTCGGTCACGGCCCAGACGATATGACGTACGCCGTCCGGCTGGGTCACATCGTAGGTCGGATCGCCGGCGGTAATCTCCGCGAGGAGCGCCGCGATCCCGTCATAGGGCTTATGAACAACGAGCACGGGCCCGGTCTGGGCATCGACCTCGTCGATCTGGCGCACCCGGTCGTCTTCTTTGTCGGGACGCGTGAACTCGTGCTTGCGCACGACATTTCGGAGATAGGCCTCGACCGGCGTCGCGGCCACAAGCCCGGTCTGGACGTGATCTCCCATGATGATGCGATAGATATAGAAACACGGGCCGGCGTCGCGGACGAGCTTGCCCGCGTCGATCATCGCTTTCAGGTTTTCCGCGCCCTTCGCATAGACCGCGTCATCGTGCGGATCGGTGCCGGGCGGCAGGTCGATCTCCGGCCGGGATACGTGCAGGAAACTCCAGGGCCGACCCTCGGCCAGCGCGGCGGCCTCGTCGAACGAGACGACATCATAGGGCGGTGCGGCCACGTCCGCGGCGGCGTCGGCGGCCGGTCGCAGGCCAGGAAACGGGTGGAGCAGACGTTCGCTCATCTTGGTAACTCGCTCTTTCTTGCTTTGCGCCGGATCGGTTGCGGCGCGCTCTCTTCGCA
>JAYPRP010000104.1:0-5279 GCA_038132575.1 Rhodospirillaceae bacterium | reverse complement strand
ACAGCGACCCCCATCTCGGTGATCGCGTCGATCTCCTTCAGCAGCGCCCAGGGATCGACGACCACGCCGTTCCCGATGATGCTCACCTTATCCGGGCGCACCACGCCGGAGGGTAGCAGGCTAAGCTTGTAGACCTTGTCGCCGATCACCAGGGTGTGGCCGGCATTGTGCCCGCCCTGGAAGCGCACCACGACATCGGCCCGCTCGGAGAGCCAGTCGACGATCTTTCCCTTGCCTTCGTCTCCCCACTGGGAACCCACAACCGCTACATTCGCCATCGATCAGTCCATCAAGTGTCGCTGCCGACAGGCGCTGGGGCGCCGTCGACCAGTGTGTGGCTGCATCCCTGCGCGCGCGCGCCAACGGTCGCATCGCCCGCCGCCATCGCCGCCACGGTAACCCATCCCGCCGCGCGAAACGCCGCGCCATCGGCAAAAGGCGTGCCATGGGGCAGGTAGAGCCGGTCACCGCGCTCCGGTGCCGGCAGGGCCCGCAGGATCGAGTCCATGTAGAGCGAGACCCCGGTCGCGGCCTCGCCCGCGCCGGTGATATAGCGTCCGCCGCGGCCGAGCTCGCCGCGCACCCCCGCCGCGAAAAGCGTGAAACTCACCCCGGTGTGATACTCGAATCCGCGATACTCGACGGGATCGAGTGTCAGCGGCAAATCTGGCATCGCGTCATGCACGCCCGCAACCACCGCGGCGAGCCGCGCGACCTCCGCGCGTGCGCCCGGCGGCAGATACACGTCGTTTATCTCACCGATGACCTCGTCGGCGGGACCGACCGTCTCGATCAGGGCACACAACGCCTTGGCCGCGTCCGAGAAGGCGACACCCTGACCGCGCAGGATCGCGCCCGTCGCGTCCTCGTCCTTGCGGTCGAGGGCAGCGCGCAACTCTGCCGTCGTCGCGGCATCGAGGTCGAGATTCTCGAGAATGCTGGCGACGAGCGCCGGCGAGTTCAGATCGACCGTCGGCCGCGCAACACCAGCCACCGCGAGCGCCTCGGCCGCGAGCGTGACCGCCTCGACGTCGGCGCTTACATCCTCGGCACCGATCAGTTCGAGGCCGACCTGCGCGAACTGGCGCTCGGGGCGGAGCTGGTTACCACGCACCCGCAGGATCTCGCCCGCATAGGACAGGCGCAGGGGGCGGGGTTCGTCCGCCAACCGCGCCTCTGCGATCCGCGCGACCTGGAGCGTGATGTCCGCGCGCACGGCCATCATCTGCTGGCTGACGGGATCCATCACCCGGAACATCTGGCCGCCGAGACTACCGCCGCCATTGGTTCCGTTCCCGGCCAGCGTGGTTTCGAACTCCACCAGCGGCGGCTTCACCTGGTCGTATCCGCTCGCGCGGAAGACATCCATGATCGCGGATAGGGTCGACATTTCCTGCGCCGCGCGCGGCGGCAGCAGGTCGTGAAGACCGGCGGGCAGCAAGGCCCTGTTTTCAACCGAATTAGACATGACCGCGCGGGGTTTAAACGGTTTGGCGAACATCGGCAATGCTACGCCTCGGTGCGGAGTCGGGAATCGCGTCAGGCCTATCGTCTTCCTGCGGGCCTGCCGGCCACTAGGGTCCTATCCGCCAGCCCGCAGACAGCATATACAGCACCGGTCGAAACCAGAATGGTGGGCCATACGGCCGTGACGATTTGCCGGTCATACCGAACGGATTCGATCTCCGTGAAGACGCCGCCGGCGAAAGTCTCGAACCAGAGCGTTTCACGGTCCGCGCCGGGGATCGCGATATCTACGGTCCCGTCCCGAGACCGGACTCGGACGGCCGCGGCCGGCATGGCGATGCCGGGCAGGCGCACCACGGCATCGCCGTCACGCAAAACCACCGCGCGCTGCAGCTCCGCCGCCTCGCCCGTCGGCGGCGGCGCGAGCATGGCCGCCAGTGCCACCACAAAAACCGTAGTGGCCCGCCGGCGCATCAGAAGTTGAGAGCCTTCGCCTGGACGACGTTCGGCAGCGCGGCCACGGCGGCGAGAACGTCGGCCGGCACCTCCTGATCGACCTCCACGAGCGCGATCGCATCGTCGCCCGCCGCGGTGCGGCCAAGCTGGAATGTCGCGATGTTCAGGCCGGCGTCGCCGAGGACCGTGCCCAGGTGCCCGATGAGACCCGGCTTGTCCTCGTTGTTGACGTAGAGCATGTGGCTGCCGAGTTCGGCTTCCATGGGCACGCCCTTAACATCAACCACCCGCGGCCGGTTTCCGCCGAACAGGGTCCCGGCGACACTGCGCGTATTGTTCTCGGTCACGACGGTCAGGCACACGAGGGTCTGGTAGTCGCCCTCCCGCGCCGTGCGCACCTCCGACACCTTGATGCCACGCTCCTGGGCCATGACCGGCGCATTGACCAAGTTCACACTGTCGAGCGCAGGTGACAACAGCCCCTTCAGCGCTGCCGCGCTGAGCGGCTTCGTATTCAGTTCCGCCGCATGGCCTTCATACTCGATGGTAACGCTCTTCAGGCTGGACTCGACGAGCTGGCCCGCGAAGCTGCCGAGCAGCTCGGCAAGCTTCATGTAGGGGACGAGCCGCGGCGCGTCCTCGGCGGACACCGACGGCATGTTCAGCGCGTTTACGACGGCGCCGGTCAGGAGATAGTCGGACATCTGCTCGGCAACCTGGATCGCCACATTCACCTGCGCCTCTGTCGTGCTGGCGCCCAGGTGCGGCGTGCAGACGAGATTCTCGACGCCGAACAGCGCGTTTTCCTTCGCCGGCTCCTCCTCGAACACATCGAGGGCCGCCCCGGCGACATGCCCAGATTCGAGCGCGGCCTTGAGGTCCGCCTCGACCACCAACCCGCCGCGCGCACAGTTGACGATTCGCACGCCGGGCTTAGTCTTGGCCAGCGCATCGGTATCGATGATACCGCGTGTCTGGTCGGTGAGCGGCGTATGCAGGGTAATGAAGTCCGCGCGGCGCAGAAGCGTGTCGAGCTCGGCCTTCTCGACCCCCAGTTCGACAGCCCGCTGGTCGCTGAGGAACGGGTCGAAGGCCACGACCTTCATCTTCAGGCCCAGCGCACGCTCGGCCACGATCGAGCCGATGTTGCCGCAGCCGATGAGACCCAGCGTCTTGGCGGTAAGCTCGACCCCCATGAAGCGGGATTTCTCCCACTTGCCCTGCTGGGTGGATGTATTCGCCTCAGGAATCTGCCGGGCGAGCGCCATCATCATGGCGATCGCGTGCTCGGCGGTCGTGATGGCGTTGCCGAACGGCGTGTTCATGACAACGATACCACGAGCGGTGGCCGCATCCCGGTCGATGTTGTCGACCCCGATGCCGGCACGCCCGATCACCTTCAGGTTGGTCGCGGCCTCCAGCACCTTCGCGGTCGCCTTGGTGGCCGACCGGATGGCGAGACCGTCATAGTCGCCGATGACGGCGATCAACTCCTCCTCGGACAGGCCGGTGTTCACATCAACGTCGATCCCGCGATCGGTGAAAATTTCCTTCGCGCGGTCACTCATCTTGTCGGAAATTAGTATTTTTGGCATCGGGTCTTCCTTCCGCGTCTCGGCGACTTTCAGATTCTTTCTCGGAGTGCGGATCGCCGCTCAGGCGGCGGCGCGTTCGGTCTTGACGGTCTGAAATGCCCAGTCGAGCCAGGGCATCAGCGCTGCCAGATCCGACTGTTTGACCGTGGCACCGGCCCAGATACGCAGGCCCGGCGGCGCGTCGCGGTAGGCGCCCACATCGAAGGCGACGCCCTCCCCGTCGAGCAACGTCGCGACCTCTTTCGCTGCGGCTGCCTGCTCGTCGGCCGGGAGCGCCGTGAACCAGGGGTCCACGATCTTCAGGCACACGCTCGTCGTCGAACGCAGGGCCGGATCACCGGCCAGGAATGCCGCCCATTCGGACCCGGCAACCCAGGCGTCGATCACATCGAAGTTAGCGTTGGACCGCGCGATCAGGGCATCGACGCCGCCGATCTCGCGCGACCAGTCGAGGGCGTCGAGATGGTCTTCCACGCACAGCATCGACGGCGTGTTGATAGTGCTGCCCTTGAAAATGTCCTCGTTGAGCTTGCCGCCCTTGGTCAGCCGGAAGACCTTCGGCATCGGCCATGGCGGCGTGTAGCTCTCGAGCCGCTCAACGGCCCGCGGACTCAACACCAGCATTCCGTGCTGCGCCTCGCCGCCTAGCACCTTCTGCCAGGACCAGGTCACGATATCGAGCTTGTCCCACGGGAGATCCATCGCGAAGGCCGCCGAAGTCGCGTCACACAGGGTCAGGCCCGCGCGATCATCGGGTATCCAGTGGCCGTCGGGCACGCGTACGCCTGACGTGGTGCCGTTCCAGGTGAAAACCACGTCGCGCGTAAAATCGACGGTCGCGAGGTCGGGCAGTTCGCCGTAGTCGGCGTCGAGGACGCGCACACCATCGAGCTTGAGCTGCTTGACCACGTCCGTGGCCCAGCCCTGCCCGAAGCTCTCCCAGGCGAGGATATCGACCGGGCGGGCGCCGAGAACCGACCACATGGCCATCTCGAAAGCGCCGGTGTCCGAGGCCGGCACGATGCCGATGCGGAAATCCTCGGGAATTCCCAGGATCTCGCGGCTGTCCTCTATGACCCGCTGGAGCTTGGCCTTGGGGCCCTTGGCGCGATGCGACCGGCCAATGCTGGCGTCAGCGAGCGCATCCAGCGACCAGCCGGGGCGCTTGGCACAGGGACCTGATGAAAATAGTGGGGACGCCGGACGGACGTCCGGCTTCGTCGTTACTTGCGTCATGTACGCGCTCCTTGCAGAACGCCGCACCTCGTTGGGGAGGCGTGGCCCGCTCCAGACCCTAGTCGTATTTGGCTGCGGGTCAAGCGCCGAGATGTCGCACGGAGCGGACGTCAGGACAGTCCGTAATACCAGGAAGCTACCAGGCTGAAGATCAGCCACACGATGATCACCAGGGGCGTGCCGACGAGCGCGAGCGCCTCGCCCGGAACCGCGAACTGGAAGAAGGAAAATCCTTCATCACCGAGCTCGATGAGCATGCCCGACACTAGCAGGTTCGTGCTCGACCCGATCAGCGTCACCATCCCGCCATGAATCGCCGCGAAGGTCAGCCACATCCCAAGCTGCGTGGGGTCTAGTCCGACAAGATTGCAGATCACGCGGTTCCGGCTGGCATCGGGTCAGAAACGACCCAAGTCTAGCACGCGCGCGACTATGCCGCCGTCGCGCTGGCGCGGCTGCGCACGAAGACCGTGGCCTCGAAGGTCAGGACAGGCCCCGCCTCGGTTTCGACCGCAAAACCCAGCG
>JAYPRP010000103.1:0-5291 GCA_038132575.1 Rhodospirillaceae bacterium | reverse complement strand
TTCGGTCCCCGCGAGATCGCGGGCCGGTGCGCCGGGGCGCATCTTGTTACCTGCCGCCACGACCGTGAGCGAGTGCGCGCCGGCGGCCATCAGGACCGGCATCTCGACGGTGTCGCCATTCGGCAGATGCAGGTTCATCTGCGCGGTCTGGAGCATCTGGCCGAAGGCCGGGTCGGTTCGGGCCAGCGCGCGCAGGAATCCCGCCTGGACCACGATCGAAAACGTGCCCTCGATACTCGTGACGACCGTTTGTGCGAGCGTGTCACGCCCGTTCTCCGCGACACCTTCCTCGATACCCGTACGAACTGCCGAGATGGTGGCCGCTGCCGCCGCGCTCTGGACTGTCATGGTGTTGATGGCCGCGTTCAGGCCCTCGATCCGGGCCGGGTCGGTCGTGCCGCCATAGTGGAGGAACACGGCGCCCGGTCGGAACATGTTGGCCGGCCCGGCCGGATGGCGTTCGCTCTGCGCGGCTGCGGCTGCGGCCGCTGAAACGGCAACCGCCGCACCCAGGAGTGCGGCGGTCACGAAATTCGACAGTTTTCGGGCGACCGCGCGTGCAGGCCGGCCCGGACGACGTGTATGTCGCCGGGAGATCAAACCCGGCGTTCCACCATCATCTTCTTGATCTCCGCGATCGCCTTCGCCGGGTTCAGGCTCTTCGGGCAAGTGCGCGTGCAGTTCATGATCGTGTGGCAGCGGTAGAGCCGGAACGGGTCTTCCAGCTGATCGAGCCGCTCGCCCGTTGCCTCGTCGCGGCTGTCGGCCAGCCAGCGATAGGCCTGCAGCAGGATGGCCGGGCCGAGATAGCGATCCTCGTTCCACCAGTAGCTCGGACAGGAAGTCGAGCAGCAGGCGCACAGGACGCATTCCCACATGCCGTCGAGCTTCGCGCGGTCTTCGGGGCTCTGCAGCCGCTCGCGCTCGGGCGCCTGGCTGTCGGTCTTGAGCCAGGGCTCGATCTGCCGGTACTGGGCGAAGAAGTGGGTCTGGTCGGGGACAAGGTCCTTGATCACCGACTGATGGGGCAGCGGGTAGATCCGCACGTCGCCCTTGGCATCGGCGATATACTTCGTGCAGGCCAGCGTGTTCGTGCCGTCGATGTTCATCGCGCACGAGCCGCACACGCCCTCACGGCACGAGCGCCGGAAGGTGAGGGTCGGATCGACCTCGTTCTTGATCTTGATCAGCGCGTCGAGGACCATCGGTCCGCAATCGTCGAGATCGAGATGATAGGTGTCGACTCGCGGGGTCTCGCCGCTGTCGGGCGACCACCGGTAAATCTTGAACGCCTTCAGATTCTTGCCACCCGCGGGCTTGGGCCATTCCTTGCCCTCCGTGACCTTCGAATTCTTCGGAAGCGAAAACTCAACCATACTTCAAATCTCCTCGGCGCCGGGCGGGTCCTAGTAGGACCGCTCCTTCGGCGGGAAGGTCTGGACCTCGTTGGTCAGGGTCTGGAGGTGAACTGGACGGTACTTCAGGTCCACCTTGCCCTTCTCGTCGATCCAGGCCAGCGTGTGCTTCATCCAGTCGTCGTCGTTGCGGTCAGGGAAATCCTCGCGCGCGTGGGCGCCGCGGCTTTCCTCGCGCTCCTTGGCGCCGTTCATCGTGACCACAGCCTGGAGCATGAGATTCTCGAGCTCGAGGGTCTCCACGAGGTCCGAGTTCCAGATCATCGAGCTGTCGGACACGTCCAGGTCGTCGCGCGCGCCCCAAAGCTCGTCGAGCTTGTCGGCGCCTTCCTGCAGGACCTCGCCGGTGCGGAACACCGCGCAGTTGTTCTGCATCGTGCGCTGCATCTCTAGACGCAGCTTCGCGGTCGGCGTGCCGCCCTTGGCGTGGCGCAGCTTGTCGAGCCGTGCCAGCGCCTCGTCGCCCGCGTCCGCCGGAAGCGGCTCGTGGTCTGCACCGGGCGTTACCAGCTCCGCCGCGCGCAACGCTGCCGCGCGCCCAAACACGACCAGATCAAGCAGCGAGTTCGAGCCCAGGCGGTTGGCGCCGTGGACCGACACGCTGGCCGCCTCGCCGATGGCCATCAGGCCGGGCGTGACCGCCTCGGGATCGTCTTCGGTCCAGGTCCGGACCTGGCCCTTATAGGTCGTGGGGATGCCGCCCATGTTGTAGTGGCAGGTTGGCAGCACTGGGATCGGCTCCTTGGTCACATCGACGCCGGCGAAGATGCGCGCCGTCTCGGAAATGCCGGGCAGGCGCTGGGCCAGAACGGCGGGATCGAGATGCTCGAGATGCAGGTGGATGTGGTCCTTCTCGTCGCCGACGCCGCGGCCTTCGCGCATCTCGATGGTCATCGAGCGGCTGACGACGTCGCGGCTGGCTAAGTCCTTGGCCGACGGTGCATAGCGTTCCATGAAACGCTCGCCCTCGGAGTTGGTTAGGTAACCGCCTTCGCCGCGCGAACCCTCGGTGATGAGCGCGCCGGCTCCGTAGATGCCGGTCGGGTGGAACTGGACGAATTCCATGTCCTCGAGTGGCAGGCCTGCGCGCGCGACCATGGCATTGCCGTCACCGGTGCATGTGTGGGCGGAGGTCGCCGAGAAATATGCCCGGCCGTATCCTCCGGTCGCCATGCAGACGAGATGTCCGCGGAAGCGGTGAATGGTGCCGTCGGCGAGGTTCCAGGCCATGACGCCGCGGCAGCGCCCGTCCTCCATGATGAGGTCGAGGGCGAAATACTCGATGAAGAACTCGGCGTTGTAGCGCAGCGACTGCTGGTAGAGCGTATGCAGGATAGCGTGGCCTGTGCGGTCGGCCGCGGCGCAGGTGCGCTGGGCCGTGCCCTCGCCATAGTTCGTGGTCATGCCGCCGAACGGGCGCTGATAGATCTTGCCCTCCTCGGTGCGGCTGAACGGCACGCCCTGATGCTCGAGCTCGATAATCGCCGGGATCGCTTCGCGCACCATGTACTCGATCGCGTCCTGGTCTCCGAGCCAGTCCGACCCCTTGACCGTGTCGTACATGTGCCAGCGCCAGTCGTCCTGGCCCATGTTGCCGAGGGCCGCCGAAATGCCACCCTGCGCTGCCACCGTGTGTGAACGGGTCGGGAATACCTTGGAGATGCAGGCCGTCTTCAGGCCCTGGTTGGCCATTCCGAACGTGGCACGGAGGCCCGCGCCACCCGCCCCTACGACGATAACGTCATAGTCGTGGTCGATGATCTCGTAGTCGCCATTGGTCGCCATCGTTACGTCCTCACTTCAGTGCGATTGCGATCACGGCGTAAACGGACACGACGCCGAGGAACACGGCCGCGCCCTTGACCGCGATGATCAGGCCCACTTCGAGCCACTTGGTATGGATGTAGTCCTCGATCACCACCTGCAGGCCTAGCTGGCCGTGGTGGAAGGTGGCGGCGATCAGGAGAATCAGCAGGACCGCATTGATCGGGCTGCTGATGAATTCAACGGCCGCGGCGTGGTCCGCGCTGGTCACGATGATCATTGAGACGACGAACCAGATGACCAGAGGAATGAGCGCAAGCGCGGTCAGTCGCTGGGCCCACCAGTGGTCGGTGCCAGTCTTAGCTGAACCGAGCCCGCGGGCGCGGCTCAGAGGGGAGCGCATGTTCATGATCAGATTCCTCCAAGGGAGGCGTAACCGCCGACCCAGCTGATCGCCGTCAACACGGCTGCAGCGATGACAACGAGCCAGCCGGATGCGTAGGCTGTCCCCAGCTCGAAGCCCTTGCCCGCATCCCAGACCAGGTGACGGATGCCGTTGCACAGGTGGTAGTAGAGCGCAAAGCTCCACGCCAACAGCAGGAGCCGGCCCACGATGGACCCGATTAAGCTCTGCACGGTGTCGAATGCCGTCGGGCCCGTCGCCGCTGCGACCAGCCACCAGACCAGAAGGAGGGTCCCGACGGCGAGACCGACTCCGGTGATGCGGTGAAGGATGGACAGGACGGACGTAAGTTGAGGCCGATAGACCTGAAGGTGCGGCGATAGTGGTCGGTTGTCGGTCGCCATGAGGCCCCCGTTGTTGCAGCACTGTCGGAAGATGCTGGTTTTCCGACGAAATATTTACGCGCAGAAAACGGTTCGACGAATGTCGCTGCCGGCATCACGCAAATGGATTTGTGATGGGAGATTTAGACCCCCGCCCACCGTTTCGTCAATGTTACCGCGTTTCTCTAGAGATGGGATTTCCGGGCACAGCGGCCGGCGTGGCTTGGCGATGTGGAAAACCTGTGGAGGAGTTGTGATCTTCCCGCCGAGTTTTGCACAGAATTCTGCCGCTGCTGGGCAATTGCCGATTGCTGCTTCGGGGGCGTCGTCGGAACATGCTCGAGCACGCATTGGCGTGCCGGCGGACAGTCGTCAAGTTCGGCCAGTCGCTTTGCGAAGGGATCGGACCAGGCTCGCGAGCGGTCACGAGGGATCGCGGGAGCCGATGAGTGTCGAGTTCTGTGTCCGCGATGACGCCGTAAGGCGGAGCGCGGTGCGGATGACAGCCGGCGAGTGGACGTGGCCCTTCGGGGTCGATCGCCTCGGAGAATGTCCGCTCCAGTGCCTCGGCCGGGCTTCGGGAAACCGACGTCGGGTCGCGGGCACGACCGAGGGCTTTGCGAACACGCGCTTCTCCGGAAGGCAGCGGTCGCGGGGTGCTCGGGAGGAAGGTTCCGTTGTGTCAGCCAGCGGCCTTTCCATGCGCGTCGAACCTTCGGGGGACGCGCGGCGCCCCAGGTGCGCTCCGGCGTGCAGGGGCAGCGGAGAGGACGCAGCGTTTCGTAAATCCAGGCTCTCGCCGGCCAGGAATTCGAAACGAGGGCCGGACGAAAACCGTTGTCCTTCGGGGTGGCGAGGACCGAACGGTCGGGCTTCGGAACGGGACATGGCCTCGGGCTTCGGTTCCCCTGCGGGGTAGGTGTCGAACGCGTCACAGCGAACGGCACTCGGAATGCGAGGCGCTGTGGATGACGTATCGGCCAGGGGTGCGTCCCACGCGCGGAGCGGTTCGAAGCTGGTGCCGGTGCGGGCATGGATCGGGCAGGCGGGGTGCAATCCGCGCAAGCCCAAATCCAAAGGATCCGAAGTTCGGGAGGCAACTCCGGAATCTGTGATCCGAGGAAGGCGTCAGGCGTCACGGGCTCCGCGTCCATGCACCTGGCGCCTTCTTCATTTTCTCCGGCCCGCTTGCTTCCGCAACAGTCACAAAAAAAGACCCGGCGCTTACGCACCGGGTCTTTTCTCAGGCATCTGTTACCGGGCCCCGCATCCAGGCAGATCAATATTCGACAGGTATCAACGCCGTTTCGCGTCGGTCAAACGAAT
>JAYPRP010000102.1:0-5390 GCA_038132575.1 Rhodospirillaceae bacterium | reverse complement strand
ACCCTGACCCGGCCGATCAGCCAGGTCGTGACACCGACATCGATGCTGTACACCGCGACGCTGGTCGGGCTGGCCGTTTCATCGCTGGCACTCCCGCTGACGTGGGATACTCCGAGCCTGGCGCAAACCGGGTTTCTGGCGATCGCGGCATGCCTCGGCGCAGCCGCCCATTTCCTGCTGATCCGGGCCTACCATGCGGCACCCGCATCGCTGGTCGCGCCCTTTGCCTATAGCGAGATCGTCTGGGCGTCGGCAATCGGGTTCGCGGCGTTTGGCGATGTGCCGGACGGCGCCACACTCATCGGCGGGGCAATCCTGGTCGCGAGCGGCCTTTACCTGCTGCGCAAGCCGCGCGGCTGAGGACACCCAACCGGCGTCAGATCGCGAGGTATTGCTGACGCAAGTCGGCGTTGTCGAGAACGTCCTGGGCGGTGCCGTCGAAGACGACCTGGCCCGTGTCCAGGATGATCGCGCGGTCGGCGAGATGAAGCGCGGCAATCGCGTTCTGTTCGACGATGATCGTGGTCATGCCGAGCGTCTTGATCTGCTCGAGCGTCCGCTCGATTTCCTGGACAATCACCGGCGCGAGGCCTTCATAAGGTTCGTCGAGGAGCAGGAGCTTCACGTCTCGCGCGAGGGTCCGTCCGATGGCAAGCATCTGCTGCTCGCCGCCAGACAGGGTCGTGCCCTCCTGTTTGCGACGCTCTGCCGTCGCGCATGGCGCTGTCGAGCAGCGGAACCCGGCGCAGGGTTGCAAGCATCAGTGCCAGCGTCATCTCGGCGACCGCCTGGCTGTTGGTCCCGGGCATGTTTGCGACGGCGACCCCATGTTCTTGGGCCGCACCGAGATCGATCGTGTTCACCCCGACGCCGGCCTTCTGGATAAGCTTCAGCCCGGGCGCCGCCGCGATGACATCGGCCGTCACCGGCTTCAGCACATGCAGCAATGCGTCGGCATCGCTCATTTCGCGCGCAAACGCTGTCGCGTCGCCCTCATCAACAATAACGACGTCAATGTCCGCTGTAGCATTTGCGGCGATCTGCGTCTGGAAGCCTGGCCCGGCACGATAGTGTAGGACGGTCTTCATCAGAGATTCTCGCGCACCGCCGCGGGCAACGCGTCCGCACCCGCGTAGACCGCCGCGCCGCCGAGCGCTTCCTCGATCCGCAGCGCTTCATTCCACTTGGCCATCCGCTCCGAGCGCGCAAAGGAGCCAACCTTGAGCTGACCTGTGTTCCAGCCGGTCGCGAGATGGACGATTATCGTATCTTCGGTCTCCCCGGACCGCGCTGAAATCACCATGCCCCAGCCGGCCGCCTTCGCCGTCTCCATAGCCGCGCGTGTGCGACTGATCGTTCCCGCCTGGTTCGGTTTCAGCAGGACCGCGTTGCAGGCCCCGTCCGCAACAGCATCCGTTACACGAGCCGGGTCGGTCACGAGATAGTCGTCGCCGATGATCTGCATCCGATCCCCGAAGGCTTCCGTGAACGCCCGCATGCCTTCCGGATCATCTTCCCCAACCGGATCCTCGATCGAGAGGATCGGATAGCGGGCGATCCACTCCCCGAGCCGGTCGATCCATGTACCGGTGTCGAACTCGCGATCCTCCAGCCCGAGGCGATAGCGGCCGTTCTCGCCGAATTCCGAGGCCGCGATATCGAGCGAGATGACGACCTCGCCGTTGCGGTATCCCGCCGCCTCGATCGCCTTTGCCAGCGTGTCCAGAGCATCCTCGTTGGCAGCGAAATCGGGCCACCAACCGCCCTCATCGGCAACCCCGGCGAGCGCACCGCGGTCCGCCATGATTTCACCGGCCGCGCGGTACACCTCCGCCGTCATGACCATGGCCTCGTCGAAGCTCGTCGCCCCGACCGGCATGATCAGGAAGTCCTGCACGTCGACGCGCCGCCCGGCATGCGCCCCGCCGCCGAAGATCTGTATTTCGGGCAGCGGCAGCCGCACCGGCGCATCGCCCGCCAGGTAACGCCAGAGATCGAGTCCCTCCGCGTTCGCCGCCGCGTTGAGGACGGCCATCGAGGTCGCGATCGACGCGTTGCCGCCAAGGACCGAAAAATTCTCCGCCCCGTCGAGTTCCGTGAGTCGTCCGTCCACGGCATCCTGATCGCGCGCATCCATGCCGGCGAGCGCCGGCGCGATCCGCCCGGTCACGTTGGCGACGGCCCCCGACACATCGAAACCGCCGAGCGGCGCACCACCATCGCGAAGATCGATCGCCTCGAACCGGCCACGCGAGGCGCCAGCCGGCGCCATGCCGCGCCCCCGGGCGCCGCCCGCCAGCTCGACATCGACCTCGACGGTCGGGCGACCCCGGGAATCCCAGACCCGGCGTCCGCGAACGGATGAAATTTCTGTGTTCATGGCAACCACTCCGCGTGCCAGGCGTCGCGCATTTCAGACAGGCGCTCGGCCGGGGTCAGGAGAAAGCGCCGGGCGAAATCTCGCACCCGGTCCTTCTCGCTTTCATCGATGATGTACTCGACCTGTGACTTCCCGTCGATCCGCGCGAGGATCATGCCCGCCAGCATGACGCAGGTGCGCGCCTCCAGCTCCGCCGACGGCTCCCAGCCGACCGCATCGAGATTGGCGGCGGCAAACGCGTCGAAGCAGGCGAGGTAATCCTCGGTGGACGAAGGCCTTGGAACGCACTTGAGGAACAGGTGCGCCATGCAGAACGTCAGGTCGAAGGCCGGGTCGCCGTACCATGCGCATTCAGCGTCGAGGAAAACCGGACCATCGGGACCAACCAGGATGTTCTTAGGACTTATGTCTCCATGAACGAGGGTCCGGCGCGTGGTCGCCGTGCGTTCGATCAGCGCATGCAACGCCTCGGCGCAGTCGGGATGCACCTGGGCCGCTGCACCGAAGTAAGGATCGAGCCGGATTGCATGAAAATTGCTGTCGTTGGCGAACTCGCGCGCGATTTCATCGCCGAGGGCGCAGGCATTGTGGACGGCCGAGAGGCCGGTGCCGACGGCCGTTGCCGTCGATACATCGGCGACGCCGTCGAGCAGCAGCGACTTCCACACGGGGTGCTCCGCCGGATCGAGCCAGGCCATCGCGAACGCCTTCCCGACCTCGTCTTCCCCGAGGATGGACGGAACGCTCCCCGGCGCGACGCGCTCCGCGATGCGCATCCAGCCGACCTCGGCGCTGTTCCGGTCCACGGGCACCTTCCATTCGACATCGACCTTAAGCTGTGGCAGCGCGCGCTTGACACAGACACTGCAGGCAGGAAGGTCGGCGCGAACAATCAAGGACGAGATGCCGCCGGTCAGCGGGACCAGCGGCACCGTTTCGCCATCGCCGATCAGGCCCATGCGGGCGAGCGCGGCGTGGATATCCGAAGTTTCGTCTTCTGTGAGGCTCATGATCTCGCTCGGGCCGGCGCCAACAGGTCTTCACCGGCTCCGCCAATGTAGGGCTTCGGCAGCGTTCGATCAGCCGTGACGGTCGAACCAGTCACGCAGCGCGGCCAGGAACGCCTCGGGGCCTTCGAGCGGCGTGATGTGCCCGGCGTCGGGCAGGACGAGGTGTTCCGCGCCAGGAATCTTTCCCGCCGCCGCCGCGAGCACATCGGGCGGCGCCCCCTTGTCCGCTGCCCCGCCGAGCACGAGTGTCGGCGCCGTGATTCGGTGCAGGTCCGGGCCGTAACCGAGGGTCTTGAGCGCCTCGCAATTGCCCTCATGACCCATCGGGTCGGTGGTCCGGATCATCTCGCGGAGCTTGTCCAGCGCCGGCGGGTTCCTGTCCCGAAAGGCGGGGGTGAACCAGCGCTCGATGCTCGGCTCGACCAGGCCTTCCATGCCCTTCTCGCGTGCCGTGTCGATGCGATACTGGAAATAGGCCGCATAGTCCGGCGGCGCGTCGGACCGGGCGTCGCAGGTGACGAGGGTTTTCACGCGCGCGGCCTGGTGGATGGCCATGCCGTAGCCCATCATGCCGCCGATCGAGAGGCCGACCCAGTGGCTCTCCGTCACGCCAAGCGCGTCCCAGATCCCGACCGCATCTTCGACCAGCATCGGGAAGGTGTAGGGAGCCGGAACGGCCTCGCTTTTCCCGTGGCCGCGGTGATCGTAGCGCAGCACTCGGAAGTCGTTGCGCAGCGCCGCGGCGACATCGTCCCAGAGGGTCAGGTTGTTCGCGAGCGCATGCGAAAAGGTGATCCAGGGCGCACCTTCCGGCCCCTCCACCACACAATTGAAGGTCACCCCGTTCGATTTCACTTCCATACTTCGACGCTCCCCAAACCCCGTCAGGCCGTGCGCAGTCTAGCGCATTAGAGATCTCATCCAACGGCGCCGTGATACCGAGGGCGTTGTTCACGCCCGGTTTGTCAGACAGTGCCCGCGCGTCAGACAATGCCCACGCGCTCTATGAACCAATACGCGCCAACCAAAGCGATCATCAGCGAACCGGGGATCGAGATGACGGGGCGATACCAGGTCTTGCCCCGAAACCAGTAACCGAGGAGTGCGAACGCGCAAGCGATGACGGCAAGCTGCCCCAGTTCCACCCCGACATTGAAGCCGACCAGCGCAGGAACCAGTCGATCTGCAGGCAGTCCGAACTCCTGGAGGACGCTGGCAAATCCAAGTCCGTGCAGCAGCCCGAACACGAACACGACAATCGGCCGCCACCGGCTCAAGCCCGAACTGAGGGTGTTTTCCACGGCAACAAATACGATGGATGCGGCGATTATGGGCTCGACGATCTCGCCGGGCACGGAAACAAGGCCCGTGACGCCGGCTGCAAGTGTCACCGTGTGGGCGAGCGTGAAAGCCGAAACCTGCCAGAGCAGCGGACGAAGGGTCGGAGAGAGGAAAAAGAGAGCAAGGACAAAGAGGATATGGTCGAGCCCCTTGGGAACAATATGCTCGAAGCCAACAACCGTGTAGCGCGTCAACGTCTCCCAGGCGCCAAGCTGGCCTCCCCCCGCGACCGGGATCGGGCCGCTGCTGGTCCCCGCTGCAAGGTAGGCCTCATACGGGCTTTCGACATCTACCTGACGAAGAACAAGCGCGCCGAATTCCCGATCCCAGCCAATATCGACATTCCGAGCTCCGGCGGGCAGAACCGCCGTAATCCGAATTTGCGACAGCCGAGGCAGGTTTATGTTGCCAACGTCCGGCACGGATGTCCGGCCAAGCTCCGGTGTGAGCGGGACGCCATCCGAAGACAATCGAAGCCGCGGGGCCATCGAGGGCCAGAACCGTTCGAACGCGGCCTTGAGCTCCGGTCCCTCAAGCGCCCGCAGTTCATCGTATCTCGCACCGGCTTCGGTTTCATTGGTATCCGTGACAGCCGACAGATCAATGCGCGCCAGAAAACCTTCTAGCACCAGTTCAATATCCAGCCTCACAACGCCATC
>JAYPRP010000101.1:0-5483 GCA_038132575.1 Rhodospirillaceae bacterium | reverse complement strand
GGTCAAAGCTTTCCTTCACCCGGATCGACAAGGCCGCGAGCGGCGCCGGCTGGGGTTCGAACACCTCGACCGTACGGCGAATTTCGTCGGGCGCGCGCACCAGCGTTGCGTGACCGCCGCCATGTGCCGCGAGCGCGCCACGGACGATCGCCGCGCCGGCGTCAGCGGCAACCCCTTCGGGCGCATACCACAAGAGCCCCCCACCCCAGTCGTAGAGCCACGCGCCCGACAGAGCAGATTCGATTGTGCCGGCGATGTCTGCCGCGCGGCCGGGCGTGACCGAAAGGCGCCACAAAGGTCCCGCGCCATGGCCGACAGCCTCGACATCGCGCACCGCCGCCCAGAACGCCACGGATGCGTCCCTGTCGAGGGTCGTGATCTCGCTGCCTGCGCCGATCAGATCGCCTAGGGCCTCCACCCGCGCCGTCACCGACGGGATGAAGCCCTCGATTCGCAGGGCCGTGACCGGCCCCGCGATACCGTCGCCGCGAGTCGGGAGGTGCGCCGCACCAGCCACCTCGTTGCTCGAATTCAGGGCCGAGGTCATCACCCGAACCGCCGCCGCATCGTCGAGACCGGCGACCAGAACGGTCGCTTCGGTCTCCGGTGCCGGCAGGACCTTTATCGTGACCTGGCTCAGCGCCGCCAGAGTGCCAAAAGAGCCGGTAAGCAGCTTCGACAGGTCATAGCCGGTGACGTTCTTCACAACCCGGCCACCGCTCTTCACGATCTCACCCCGGCCGGTCACCGCCTCGATCCCGAGGATATGATCGCGCGCCGCACCTGCCTTGACCCGGCGTGGGCCGGCCAGGTTGCAGGCGATCATGCCGCCGAGCGTTCCACCGTCATTATCGTAAAGACGCGCCAGGTGTGGCGGCTCAAAAGCCAGCATCTGACCCTTCGCCGCAACCGCCGCCTCGATCTCCGCGAGCGGCGTTCCGGCCCAGGCGGTCAGGACCAGTTCCTCGGGCTCGTAGAGGGTGATGCCCGAGAGGCCCGACAGGTCGAGCGCGTGGCCGATGGTGCGGTTGCCGTCTCCCATGGGACGGCCGAACCCGCGCTTGGTCCCGGTGCCGAGGATCTCCAGCGGCATCTCCTCGCCCGTCGCCCAGGCAACCGCCTCAACGACCTGCTCCGTGGTTTCCGGCTTGAGGATCTCGACCATCGGACAACTCAGAAGCGCGGCAGGTCGGGGAACGGCATCTGGCCGCGATGGATATGCATCCGGCCCAGTTCGGCACAGCGGTGCAGGGTCGGGAAGACCTTGCCCGGGTTGAGCAGCTGGTTCGGGTCGAACGCGCACTTGACCCTCTGCTGCTGGTTCAGATCCTCCTCGGAGAACATCTCGGGCATGAGGTCGCGTTTCTCGACCCCGACCCCGTGTTCACCGGTGAGAACACCGCCCACCTCGACGCACAGGCGCAGGATGTCGGCGCCGAACCGCTCGGCGCGGTCGAGCTGACCCGGTTCATTGGCGTCATACATGATCAGCGGGTGCAGGTTGCCGTCGCCGGCATGGAACACGTTGGCGACCCCGAGCTCGTATTTCTCCGACAGCTCACCCATGCGCGCGAGCACATCCGGCAATCGGTGGCGCGGTATGGTGCCGTCCATGCAGTAGTAATCGGGCGTCAGGCGTCCGATCGCCGGGAACGCGGCCTTTCGGCCGGCCCAAAACTGGTTGCGTTCCTCCTCGCTCTCGCTGACGCGGACCGAGACGGCGCCCAGCCCCTCGGCGATCTCGCGAACGCGGCCGATGAGGTAGTCAACCTCGACCGGCGGCCCGTCGAGTTCGACGAGCAGGAGCGCCTCGACATCCAGGGGATAGCCGACCTGGACGAAGGCCTCGGCAGCCTTGATCGCCGGACGGTCCATCATTTCCATGCCGCCCGGGATAATGCCGGCACCGATGATGTCGGCAACGCACTGCCCGCCCGCCTCGCTCGACTCGAACCCGATCATCAGGGCACGGGCCGTCGCCGGCTTGGGCAGAATGCGCACGGTCACCTCCGTGATCACGCCGAGAAGCCCCTCGGATCCGGTCATCAGGCCAAGCAGGTCGTAGCCCTCCGAATCCATGTGCTTGCCGCCGAGCCGCAGGATCTCGCCGTCCGGCAGCACCATCTCGATACCGAGGATATTGTTGGTGGTGAGGCCGTACTTCAGGCAGTGCACGCCACCGGAGTTCTCCGCGACGTTGCCACCAATGGTGCAGGCGATCTGGCTCGACGGGTCGGGCGCGTAGTAGAAGCCGTCGGCCTCAACGGCGTGGGTGATGCCGAGGTTCGTCACCCCCGGCTGCACCACCGCGCAACGATTGTCGTAGTCGATCTCGAGCACCCGGTTGAACTTGCCGAGCCCCAGCGTGATCGCATCGGCCGCGGGCAGTGCGCCGCCGGAAAGGGACGTGCCCGCGCCGCGCGGCACGATCTTGACCGCGTTCTCGTTGCAGTAGCGCATCACGGCCGACACCTGTTCGACCGTCTCCGGCAGGACGACAATCAGCGGCAGCTGGCGATAGGCCGTGAGCCCGTCGGATTCATAGACGGCCATCCCGGTGTCGTCGGCAATCACCCCCTCGCCCGGGACGATGGCGCGCATCGCCGCGATGATCTCATCACGGCGTGCCAGGGTCCCGGCATCGGGTTCGGGCATCTGCATCGAGGGTCTCCAATCCGAAGCCCGGAGTATAGCGGGCTGCGGGCAACAAAAAACCGCGCTGACAGCGCGGTTTTTACGTCAAACGGTTTGAGACGCGGTTCAGCCCTGGCGCGCCTTGAACCGGGGGTTGCGCTTGTTGATCACATACACGCGTCCGCGCCGGCGCACGACCTGGCAGCCACGACCACGCTTCTTGAGTGTCTTCAGCGAACTTGCGACCTTCATGGGACCGCTCCCGTCATAAAAAACGCCGCCCAACGGGGCGGAAACGCGCGGAAACTAACCGCCCTGCCCCGCCATGTCAACGGCCAGAAAGCCGCTCATCTGGCCTTGGCGTGATACTCCGGATTGGGCATCCGGTCGAGCGCCGTCGAGACCCGGTTGGTCATGTTGAAGAAGGCCGCGATATTGGCAATATCCAGGATATCGCGCTCATCGAAGCCGGCATCCCGCAACGCCTGGCGGTCGGATTCCTCCACTTCGGCCGGGGCTTTCGTCATCTTTACCGCGAAGTCGAGCATCGCGCGCTGGCGCGTCGGGATCTCTGCCGCCCGGTAGTTGATGGCCATCAGCTCGCCGAGCGCCGGATCACCCGACAGTTCGCGCACCCCCGCCCCGTGAGCGACGACACAGTAGAAGCACTTGTTCTCCGACGAGACCACGGTGGCGATCATCTCGCGGTCGAGCTTGCTGAGGCCCGAGTCCGACAGCATCAGCTCGTTGTACATGGCGATGAAGGCGCGCAGGCGTTCGGGCACGACGGCGTAGCTCTGCAGCACGTTGGGCACCATGCCGAGCTTGTCCTGGCAGACGGCGAAATACTTCCTAAGGTCTTCGTCCAGCTCCGCGGCGTCGGGAATCGGGAGATCGAGGGCGTGAATATGATCGGGCTGGGCGCTCATGTCGGCGGTCCCTTGCGGCTGTTTCTTCGGTGGGACGCGAGTATAGGGCGCACGACAGAGAAAAGCCCGCCCACGTCCCGTCCGTTCCGAATCGATCACGGACCGCGAATACGCTGCGGTCACGGATGACCAGGGGGGCGGAATGCCGGGCGGCCATTATCCCCATGTGCATACATGCGCTATGATGGCCCAGAAACAGAAACTGGAGTGCCTGGGCGTTGAGTGAATCGCACCCCTGGAACCTGAATCTCGGCCGTCACCCGAGCCCCGACGAGGTCGCATTCGACCTCGAGCGCACGCTGTCGTCCGTCGTGGCGCTGCAGTCGCGTGTGCCGGATGACGCATTCACCGCCCCCATCCTCGGCACCGAGCGCGAGGGACAGGGCGTGGTCATCAGCGACGACGGGCTGGTTCTGACAATCGGCTATCTCGTGACCGAAGCCGAGGACATCTGGCTGATCGACAACCATGGCGGCGCACATGCGGCCCATGTCGTTGGCTACGACCAGGAGACGGGCTTCGGCCTTGTGCAGGCGCTGGGCATCCTCAACCTGCCGGCGATGTCGCTGGGCGATTCCGCCGCCGTCAGCCCGGGCGATTCGCTGATCGTCGCGGGCCAGGGCGGCCGCGAAGCGGCGATCAATACGCAGGTCATCTCGGTCCGCGAATTTGCCGGATCCTGGGAATATGTTCTGGACCGCGCGATCTTCACGGTACCCGCCCATCCACGCTGGAGCGGCGCGGCCGTGATCGATCAGGGCGGTCTGCTCGCCGGCATAGGCTCTCTGTATATCCAGCAGGCCGCCGGCGACGATGACGAGATCGACGGGAACATGATCGTTCCCATCGACCTCCTGAAGCCCATTCTCCAGGAAATCATTGAATTTGGCGGCCGGCGTCGCGCGGCCCGACCCTGGCTTGGCATGACGACCGCCGAGGCGGAGAATCACCTGGTCGTAGCCGGGATTGCCGAAGGCGGCCCCGCGATGCGCGCGGGTGTCGAGCCGGGCGACATGGTGCTGGGCGTCGACGGCGAGGAAATCTCGGGCCTGTCCACGCTTTTCCGGAAAATCTGGTCGCTTGGCGACGCCGGGGTCACCGTCCCGCTGACCCTGCACCGGGACAGCCAGATCGTCTCGGTGACCGTCGAGAGCGCTGCGCGCGCGGACTATCTCAAGAAGCCGCGCGTCAACTAGCCGGAAAATACCTCGACGTCGAAAATCACAGGTGCCCTCGGGTCGATCCGAATCCGAACGGCCCGGATATCGGGCGCGCCGGGCACCTCCACCCGCAGCACATCCTCCAGCGTCTGGCCGAGCGGGCCGTAAAACAGGTTGTCGCGCGCATAGACATGGCCGTCGCCATGGACGACCAGCACCGGCCCGCCGTAGGCCGCGGCACCGGTCTCGATCGCGTCGAGTGTCCGGCGGAACCCGCCTCCCAATCCGTAAAGGAGGTAAGGGTCCGCCTGGAACGCGAGCACCAAAGCCGTCGGGCGCTCGGTCCGTGCCAAATCAAACAGCGCGCCGATCGTGTCGAGCAGCGCCTCGTAGGCCTCGAAATCGACCGGGCGATTAGGGCATGTCTCCGAACGCGACGACGGTGACCGCACGGGTGTCCTGCGGCGGAGCGGACGACACCGACCGACTGTCCGGGCCCACGGCGCAGGCGTCGAGCACAACACAGGCAAACAGAACACCCACCAAGTCGCCGCGGCGATCGCGCGCAAACATCTGAAGAACCAACATTCCAGAAGTGTGCCTGCATGGCAGAGCAACGATCATTTTTTTTGATAACCCTGTTGTCGTCGGCCCGCCGAACCCGCAGAATTCAAGAGCAACAAACAAAACAAACCGCGTAAGTGGGGGAAATCCGAAAACGGACTCAACCAGGGAGTATCAGGATGAAAGCGAAACTTCT
>JAYPRP010000100.1:0-5751 GCA_038132575.1 Rhodospirillaceae bacterium | reverse complement strand
TTGACCGCGAGAATATCCAGGTGCAGCGGATCGTCCCGAACAAGAAATCGAACGTTCAGTAGAAGCGCGGGCGGGTCACAAACCCGCCCCTACGTGTTTGGTGCGTTCATTCTGTTTTAGGGGTGAGTTTTCAACCCGCCCGGTGCGCAAACTTACGCACGCCGGCAGCGCCTTTGGCTGCACAGCGCGATCACTAGCAGTAGTAACAAGACCGGCAGCCACACCCGCTTGTCGACGATGGGCTCGGACAGGTGCCGCGCCTCGTCCGAGGCCTGATCGACACCCTCCTCCAGTATCAGGAAGAGTTCCGCGAACCCCACCTCGGGCCCGATCGCGAACTTGCCCGCGCGGAATGCCGGCAGGATCACCCGCTGTACCATCTGCTTGAATCACAGATCGATCATCATCCCGCGCACCGGTGGGCCGAACTCCATGCGCACCCGCCGTTCCGCCCCGGCGACAATCAAGATCGCGGGCTCGGGATACATCGTGATGTTCCAGTGATGGGCTAGGTCCGCACCTTAGGCCTCGATGGAACGCCCGCCGAGATCGGGAACCGTATCGACTATCACGCGCCCGCCGGCGCTCGTTCTTGCGCTCCCAACATCGCCGATAGCCGCGTCTCCTCGTGGTCGGAAAGGATCTCAGCCGATTCGACCACGCGGCCGGACAGCGCCGGGAACTCGGACGTCGCGAAGGCATCGCCAGTACCCGCTGCGAGGAGCAGCGCGGCGAGCGCGATACTGGATATACGACTGAACACCGTTGCGTCGGCTACATGTCCCCGCCGAAAACACCGCCCAGGCTGCCGCCGATATCCCCACCACTATCGGCGCCGCCGAAGCTGTCGAGCTCATGCATGTTGCCGGCTTGGGCCAGGTTCGGCGCATCCATGGCCAAGGCGCCGCCCAGAACGAAGCCGGTCCAGAAGGTCAGCTTAAAACCCCGGCTGTGCTGCTTGTCGCGCAGGGCGAGCATCTCGTTCTCGATGGCAGAATTGGCGGCCGCGGGCTCTTTGCATGACCGCGACTGGATCGCGACCCGAAGCTGGTAGCGCTTCCAGACGTTGTGGATGCGCCAGGTGGTGAACGCGAAGACCGCGCCGACGAGGATGATCACCGAGGCCGGACCTGAATCGACCCGGTTCAGGACCGCCCAGACGACGATCAGCATCACCAGTCCTTCGAAAACACGCCGCAGCATGCCGCTCTCCCGTGGTTGCGGGTGCGAGCCTAACACCTAAAGGTCGGCATACATGTGGGTTTCGGCCTTGCCTCCCGGATGTGTGATCGCGCCGTAACGCGCATCGCCCACCGTCTGAGCATACTTCCAGAGCGTACCCGACTGGTAGTTAGTCTCGGTGGGCTTCCACGCCGCGCGGCGTTTCTTGAGCTCCTCGTCCAACAGGTCCACGTCGAGGGTACCCTTCTCAGCGTCGATCGTAATTATGTCGCCCGTCTCGAGCAGGCCGATGGGGCCGCCGACCGCAGCCTCCGGTCCCACATGGCCGATACAGAAGCCGCGCGTGCCTCCGGAGAAGCGCCCATCGGTGATCAACGCGACCTTGTCGCCCATGCCCTGGCCGTAGAGCGCTCCTGTCGTTGACAGCATCTCGCGCATGCCGGGGCCGCCCTTCGGGCCCTCGTTGCGGATCACCAGCACTTCGCCTTCCTCATACTCGCGGTTGAGTACCGCCTGCAGGCAGTCCTCCTCGCGTTCGAAAACCCGCGCCGGGCCAGTGAACACGAGCTTCTCCAGTCCCGCGATCTTCACGATCGCGCCCTGGGGCGCGAGGTTGCCCATCAGGCCGACAACGCCGCCGGTCTCGGAGAGCGGATTGTCGATCTTGCGCACCACGTCCTGGCCCGTCGGGAAATCGACACCACCGTAATTTTCGCCAATGGTCTTGCCGGTCACAGTCATGCAGTCGTCGTGCATGAAGCCGCCGTCGAGCAACTCCTTGATGACAATGCCGACGCCGCCAGCCTCGTATAGGTCCTTCGCGACGTATTTGCCACCCGGCTTCAGGTCGGCGATGTAGGGCGTCTTGCGGAAGATTTCGCAGACATCCATGAGGTCGAACTCGATGCCCGCCTCCGCAGCCATGGCCGGCAGGTGCAGGCCCGCATTGGTCGAGCCGCCTGTCGCCGCGACGATAGCGGCGGCGTTCTCGAATGCCTTGCGGGTCGCGATGTCGCGCGGGCGGAGCTGGGTGCGAACCAGCTCCATCACCGCCTGACCGCTGGCAACTGCATACTCGTCGCGGTTCTCGTAAACCGCCGGCGCGCCGGCCGAATGCGGCAGCGCGAGACCGATGGCTTCGGACACGCAGGCCATGGTGTTTGCCGTGAACTGGCCGCCGCAAGCGCCGGCCGACGGGCAGGCCGCGCATTCGAGCGTCTTCAGGTCTTCGTCGGACATATTCCCGGCCGCGTTGGCGCCTACGCCCTCAAACACGTCGATGATCGTCACGTCCTTGCCCTTGAAGGAGCCGGGCAGGATCGAGCCGCCATACATGAAGACCGACGGGATGTTCAGGCGAAGCATCGCCATCATCAGCCCCGGCAGGGACTTGTCGCATCCCGCGAGGCCCACGAGCGCGTCGTAGGAATGACCGCGCACCGTGAGTTCGGTCGAATCCGCGATCACCTCGCGGCTGACCAGCGACGAGCGCATGCCGTCATGGCCCATGGCGATGCCGTCAGTCACGGTGATCGTGGTGAACTCGCGCGGCGTGCCGCCCGCTTCGCGGACGCCCGCCTTGGCCGCCTGGGCCTGGCGCGACAGCGCGATGTTGCAGGGAGCTGCTTCGTTCCAGGTGGTGACGACGCCGACGAAGGGCTGCTTGATCTCCTCCTCCGTCATCCCCATCGCATAGTAGAACGCGCGGTGCGGCGCCGAGGTGTTGCCCACCGAGACGTGGCGGCTCGGCAGTTTCGATTTGTCCCATTCGCCGCCTGGTGTGTTGCCGTCCATGACCTGTTCCCTTCGCCAGATTGCGGGCGTTGGCCCGTTTGAATTCGTTCGCCGGGGAGCATAAAGGCGGCGGTCTCTTGTGACCAGTTTGGCCGACACACCCAATTTCGTCACACCCGCGGAGGCGGGTGTCGATAAACACCAACGCCAAACTAGAGATGATGGGGGTTTAAGGGTTCCCGCCCTCGCGGGAACGACGATTGATGATGTCTAAGCTGCGCTCAGCCTTTCGAGAGCGCCCTTGAGCTTTTCCTTTGCATCGGACGCGTCCGCGCGGCGCTCGTGCTGCTCGGCGACCACCTCTTCCGGTGCGTTCGCCAAGAACTTTTCGTTCGCCAGCTTCTTGTCGATGCCGGCGATGTTCTTCTCCAACTTGGCTATTTCCTTCGCCAGCCGGTCGCGCTCCTGGCCGAGATCGATTACATCGGCAAGCGGTAGCGCAAGCGTCGCCTCGCCGAGCACGATCTGGACCGCGCCCTGGGGCAGCTCCGCGTCGAGATCGACCTGTTCCAGACGCGCGAGGCGCAGGATCTGGTCCCTGTGGCGCTCAAGCCGCCCTTTCGTCTTATCGGACGCGCCACGCAAAATCGCCGGGATCTTCGCGCCGGCGGGCACGTTCACCTCGTTGCGTACCGTCCGCACCTCGGTGATCACGCTGACGGTCCAGTCGAGCTCGGCCTTCGCCGCGTCGTCCACCGGCGCAATGTCATTCGCGGGCCACGCGGCATGGATCAGCATGCCTTTATCATCCCCGAAATGTTGCCAAAGCTCCTCGGTGATGAAGGGCATGAACGGGTGAAGCAACCTCAGAATTTGCTGCAGCGTCCAGCCCGCGACCGCGCGGGTCTCGGCCTTGGCTGCATCGTCGTCGCCCTGGAGCACCGGCTTGGCGAACTCCACATACCAGTCGCAGAAGGTGTGCCAGGTGAACTGGTAGATCGCGCCGGCAGCCTGGTCGAACTTGTACTCCTCCAGCGCCTGGTTCAGCGCCGCGGTCGTCTCGGCGACGCCGCCCGTGATCCACTTGTTGAGGGTCAATTCGACGGAGGCCGGGTTGAAGTCCGGCCTCGGCGCGCCGCACTCGTTCATCTGGCAGAAGCGCGCAGCGTTCCAGAGCTTGGTGCCGAAGTTCCGGTACCCCTGCACCCGCGAGGTGGCGAGCTTGATATCCCGGCCCATGGCCGCCATGGACGTGAGGGTGAAGCGCAGCGCGTCCGCCCCGAACTCGTCGATCACCTCGAGCGGGTCCATCACGTTGCCTTTGGACTTGGACATCTTCGCGCCCTTCTCGTCGCGCACGAGGGCGTGGATGTACACGTCGTGGAACGGGATATCGTCCATGAAGTGGAGCCCCATCATCATCATTCGGGCGACCCAGAAGAAGATGATGTCAAACCCGGTGATAAGCACGCTTGTCGGGTAGTAGCGCTTGAGCTCGGGCGTTTCGTCCGGCCACCCCAGCGTCGAGAACGGCCACAGAGCCGAGGAGAACCAGGTGTCGAGTACGTCTGGGTCGCGTTCGAGTTCGACAGCTTTCCCATAGTGCGCTGCGGCAGCCTCAGCGGCTCCCTCTTCGCTCTCGGCGACGAACACCTCGCCGTCGGGTCCGTACCAGGCCGGAATCTGGTGCCCCCACCAGAGCTGGCGCGAGATGCACCAGGGCTGGATGTTGCGCAGCCATTCGAAATAGGTCTTTGACCAGTTCTCGGGCACGAAGCGCGTGTCACCCTTCTCGACGGCCGCAACTGCGGGCTTCGCAAGTGTCTCGGCGTCCACGTACCACTGGTCGGTGAGCCAGGGCTCGATTACCACGTCGGAGCGGTCGCCGAACGGCACCGTGTGACGGTTCGGTTCGATCTCGGCGAGCAGGCCCCGCGCCTCCATCTCCGCGACGATCTTCTCACGCGCCTCGAACCTGTCGAGCCCGTGATAGGCGGCGATCGCCGCGTCCGGGTCGCCCCATTCCGAGGCCGCGGTGTCGGTGCGGAATTCTTCCGTATCGATATCGACCAACGCCGATGCATCGAACACGTTGATCATTTCGAGACCGGCACGGCGGCCGACCTCAAAGTCGTTGAAGTCGTGGGCCGGCGTGATCTTCACCGCGCCCGACCCCTGCTCCGGGTCCGCATAGCTGTCAGCGACGATCAGTATCTTCCGGCCAGCGATCGGCAGGATCGCGTTCTTGCCGATGATGTCCTGGAAGCGCTCATCGTCCGGATGCACGGCCACGCCCGTGTCACCGAGCATCGTCTCGGGCCGCGTCGTCGCCACTGTCACGTAGCGGTCAGGCTCACCCTCGATCGGATAGCGGAAATACCAGAGATGGCTGTCCACCTCCTTCTGCACCACCTCGAGGTCCGAAATCGCCGTGTGCAGCTTGGGGTCCCAGTTCACAAGGCGCTTGTCCTTGAAGATCAGGCCCTGCCGATGCAGCTCGACGAAGACCTTAAGGACAGCCTTCGACAGTCCTTCGTCCATCGTGAAGCGTTCGCGCGACCAGTCGCAGGACGCGCCGAGGCGCTTGAGCTGGTTGATAATCGTGCCGCCGGATTCCTCTTTCCACGCCCAGACCTTGTCGAGGAAGTCCTCACGGGAAATCAGCTTCTCGTCAGCGTCGTCGAGCGCACGGCCACGATCGAGCCGGATGCCATCCTCGGCAAGCTGGCGCTCGACCACCATCTGGGTCGCGATCCCGGCATGGTCGGTCCCCGGCTGCCACAGCGTGTCGTAGCCCTGCATACGCCGCCAGCGCACCAGGAGGTCCTGCAGCGT
>JAYPRP010000099.1:0-5882 GCA_038132575.1 Rhodospirillaceae bacterium | reverse complement strand
CGCGAGATCGCGATCTTCGCGCCGCTGGTGGTGCTGGTCCTGTGGATGGGCATCTGGCCCGACCCGTTCCTGAGCGTGTTCGACGCCAGCGTCTCGAACCTGCTCTCGAACTATCAGTCGGCCCTGGCGGCGGCTGAGCCGCTCAATCTCGCGGGCCGATAGGCGAAGGGGCGCGGAACATGAACATCGCCATCGAGATTTTCGCCGTCTGGCCGGAACTGTTTGTCGCCGTCGCCGCCATGGTGATGCTGATGTACGGCGCGTTCCGGGGCGAGGAGTCGACCCGCTTCGTGACCTGGGCCGGCGTCCTGGTGGTGGTGGTCGCGGGCCTGCTGGTCCTCGCCGGCCCGGCGGGCGAGACCACGGCCTTCAACGGCCAGTTCATGGTCGATGCCTTCGCCGTCTTCACCAAGATACTGCTGATCGCTGGCGCGGCGCTCGCCCTGATCCTGGCCCAGCCCTACAACATGCGCGAGGACATCAAGCAGTTCGAGTATCCGATCCTCATGGTCTTCGCCGTCCTCGGCATGATGATGATGGTGTCGGCCAACGACCTGCTGTCCCTCTATGTCGGGCTGGAGCTGCAGAGCCTCGCGCTCTACGTGGTCGCCGCTATCCGGCGCGACAACCTCCGTTCCTCGGAGGCGGGCCTCAAGTATTTCGTCCTCGGCGCGCTCAGCTCGGGCATCCTGCTCTACGGCATGTCGCTGATTTACGGCTTTGCCGGCACCACCGGCTTCGACGGCCTGGCCGCGACCTTCGCCGCCGGTGAGGACGCGCCGGTCGGCGTGATCGTCGGCCTGGTCTTCATCGCCGCCGGTCTCGCCTTCAAGGTCTCGGCCGTGCCGTTCCACATGTGGACGCCCGACGTCTATGAGGGCGCGCCGACCCCGGTTACCGCCTTCTTCGCCATCGCGCCCAAGATCGCCGCCATGGCGCTCTTCGTCCGCGTCATGCTCGAACCCTTCGGCGATCTCGTCGCCGAGTGGCAGCAGATCATCTGGTTCATCGCGCTCGCCTCCATGATCCTTGGTTCGTTCGCCGCGATCGTGCAGACGAACATCAAGCGTCTGATGGCATACTCGTCCATCGGCCATATGGGCTTCGTGCTCGTCGGGCTCGCAGCGGGCAACGAGATCGGCGTCCAGGGCATCCTGCTCTACCTGACGATCTATCTCTTCATGAACATGGGCACCTTCGCCTGCATCCTCGCGATGCGCCGCCAGGGCCGTATGGTCGAGGACATCGACGCGCTCGCCGGCCTCTCGAAGACCAACCCCTACATGGCGCTCGCCATCGCGGTCTTCATGTTCTCGATGGCGGGTGTACCACCGCTCGCCGGCTTCTTCGCCAAGTTCTACGTCTTCCTCGCCGCGATCGAGGCGGGACTCTACGTGTTGACGGTCGTCGGCCTGCTCACCAGCGTGATTGGTGCCTACTACTATCTGCGGATCGTCAAGATCATGTATTTCGACGAGCCCGCCGAGGCCTTCGAGCGGCCGGTCGGGCGCGAAATCTCGGTGATCGTCGCCGTCACGGGCGTGGTCACGGTCTTTTTCTTCATCGGCCTGGCGCCGGTCCTGAACGCGGCCGAGGCGGCTGCGGCGGTCCTGTTCGGGACATGACCGCCCGCCCGGATGTGCCGCCGGGCTGCCATCTCATCGCCAGGGACAGCGTCGGCAGCACCAGCGAGGATGCGCGGGTGTTGGCGGGTGAGGGCGCGCCGCACCTGACGATCGTCTGGGCGCGCGAACAGACCGCCGGACGCGGACGGCACGGCCGAAGCTGGGTCTCGCCGCGAGGCAATCTCTACCTCTCAATCCTCTTGCGCCCCGACTGCACGGTCGCGGACGCGACCCAGATCGGCTTCGTAGTCGGCGCTGCCATGGCCCGCGCGATCCGTGGGGTGGCCCAGTCTGACAACGGGACTGACAACGGGAGCGAGGTCACGCTCAAATGGCCCAACGACCTGCTGCTCGACGGCGGGAAACTCTCCGGCCTGCTCCTCGAAAGCGCCGCGCGTCCCGACGGGTCGCTCGACTGGGTGATCGCCGGGATCGGCGTGAATGTTGAAAGCCGGCCCGACGTGCCGGGCGCGACCAGCCTGCGCGACGCTGGCCACGCGGTCTCGGTCGAGGCGCTGCTCGAGGCCTTCCTGCCACACCTGGTGGAAATGCTCGATCTATGGGCCCGCGAGGGCTTCATGCTGGTGCGTGCCATCTGGTCCGCGCTCGCGCTGGCGCCCGACACCGAGCTGTCGGTGAAACTCCCCAGCGGCGAGCGGGCCGGCACCTTCGCCGGCATCGACGAACGCGGAAATCTGATGCTCCGCACGGGCGGAACCATCGAACATATTGCGGTCGGGGACGTTTTCCCGCTAAGCACAAAGTCCCGGAACCTTGGAGCCGACTGATGCTGCTTGCGATCGATTGCGGCAACACCAACACTGTCTTCGCCGTCTATGACGGCGACACGCAGGTCGGTAAGTGGCGGATCGCCACCAACGCCCAGCGCACGTCCGACGAATACGCGGTCTGGCTGACCCAGCTCATCTGGCTCAAAGATCTGAGCACCAAGGACATCACCCACGCCATCGTCACCACCGTGGTGCCGGGCACCCGCCGCGCTATCGTCAATCTTCTCGAATCCCATTTCCGCGTGACCCCGCTCATCATCCGCGATCCCGAGGTCGATCTTGGCATCGAGGTGCTGATCGAGCGCCCGGAACAGGTCGGCGCGGACCGGCTGGTCGCGGCGGTCGCCGCGCACCTGCTCCACCCGGGTGATTTGATCGTCATTGACTTCGGCACCGGAACCACTTTCGACGTCATCGACGATGCCGGCAATTTCCGCGGCGGCGTCATCGCGCCGGGCATAAACCTCTCGGTCGAGGCGCTCTACAATGCCGGCGCGCTCCTGCCGCGCGTGAACATCGAGAAGCCGGACAAGGTCATCGGTGGCGCGACCGTGCCGGCCATGCAGTCAGGCATCTTCTGGGGCTATGTCTCGATGATCGAGGGGATGGTGCCGCGCATCGCCGCGGAATACGGCAAGCATGTTACGGTCGTCGCCACAGGCGGATTGGCACCGCTCTTCGCCAACGTCACCGACGTGATCGACACGACCGAACCCGATCTCACACTCACCGGCCTGCGCGAGATCGCCCGGCGCAACGGGATCGCCTGACGGCGCGTCCCGAGAAGGATTTCCATGATACCCGGTTCCGACGAAGTTCTCTTCGTGCCCCTCGGTGGCACGGGCGAGATTGGCATGAATCTCAACGTCTACGGCCATGACGGCGCGTGGATGATCGTCGATTGCGGCGTTACCTTCGGCGATCCGGCGTACCCCGGCGTCGACGTGATGACCGCCGACCCCACCTTCATCGAGGACCGGCGCGACAGGCTCGCCGGCCTGCTCGTCACCCACGCCCATGAGGATCATGTGGGCGCCGTCGCCCATCTGTGGCCGCGCCTGCGCTGCCCGGTTTATGCGACCCCCTTCACCATGGCCGTTCTGCGCCGGAAACTGGAGGAGGCGGGGATCGCCGGCAAGGTGCCGGTCCACGAGGTGGCGCTGGGCGGCGACGTCTCCATTGGCCCGTTCGACCTGACACTCGTGACGCTCACCCATTCGATCCCCGAGCCCAACGGCGTGGTCATCCGCACCCCCGCGGGCACCATCTTCCACACCGGCGACTGGAAGCTCGACCCTGTCCCGCTGGTGGGTGAGACGACCGATGAGGCCGCGCTGCGCAAAATCGGCGCGGCCGGTGTACTCGCCATGATCGGCGATTCCACTAACGCCACGGTCGAGGGCGCGGCCGGCTCCGAAGCCGAAGTCCGCGACAGCCTAATGGAACTGGTGGGCGATTTCCCCGAGCGCGTGGCCTTCGCCTGCTTTGCCAGCAACATCGCCCGGGTCCAGACCGTCGCCGAGGTCGCCCACGCCCATGGCCGCGCCGTCGGGCTCGTTGGGCGGTCTCTCTGGCGCATGACCGACGCGGCCCGCGCCTCCGGTTATCTCCGCGACCTGCCGCCGTTTGTCCGCGAGGACGAGGCGATGCTGCTCCCGCGCGACAAGGTGGGGCTTATCTGCACCGGCAGCCAGGGCGAGCCCCGCGCCGCGCTCTCGCGGATCGCCCGCGACGACCACCCCAACATCGCGCTCGACGAAGGCGACACGGTGATCTTCTCCTCTCGCATCATTCCGGGCAACGAGGTGCCCATCGGCCGACTCCAGAACCAGCTCGTCTCCATGGGCGTGCGCGTGATCACCGAGAAGGACCACTTCGTCCACGTGTCCGGCCATCCGGCGCGCGACGAGCTCCGCCAGATGTATCAGTGGATCCGGCCCCGGATCGCCGTCCCTGTCCACGGCGAGGGGCATCATCTGCGCGCCCATTCCGAGCTCGCCCGGGAATGCCAGGTGCCCCACACCCCGATCATCGAGAATGGGGATGTGCTGCGCCTGCACGCCGACGGCCCGGAGATCTGCGGCCAGGTCCAGGCCGGCCGCCTCGCGGTCGATGGGCATGATCTGATCCGGCTCGACGACAAAAATCTCCACGAACGCAACCACATGCTGTGGAACGGCGCGGCGACGCTCACGCTGGTCGTCGACCGCAAGGGCTACGCGGTGTCGGAGCCCCAGCTCTCCGCGCCCGGGCTTTTGGCCGACACGGACGAGGACTATGATCTGCTGGACGACGTCATCGACGACGTGCTCGATGCGCTGTCAGAGTTAAAGGCGAACGAGCGGCGCGATGACGACAAGCTGAGCGAGCGGCTGCGCCGCACCGTCCGCCGCAGTTTCCGCGACCGGCGCGGCAAGAACCCGAAGGTCGAGATACACTTGGTCCGGCTGGACGACTAGAGACACGATAAAGGCCCGACGAGAGGAACGACGGACGAATGCAGGAGAGACGCCCATGATCGGAGGTTTGAACCACGTGGCCATCGTCGTGCCCGACCTGGGCGCGGCCGCGGCGGTTTACCGCGACATCCTTGGGGCGAATGTCTCCGATCCCGTCGACCTGCCGCTCCACGGCGTGACCACAGTCTTCGTCGAGCTACCGAACACCAAGATTGAGCTGCTGCATCCGCTGGGCAAGGATTCGCCCGTCGCGCCGTTTCTCGAGAAGAACCCGTCGGGCGGCATGCACCATGTCTGCTACGAGGTGAACGACATCCACGCCGCGCGCGATCGCCTCGTGGCCGAGGGCGCGCGCGTCCTGGGCGACGGCGAGCCGAAGCCGGGCGCCCACGACAAGCCGGTGCTGTTCCTGCATCCCAAGGACTTCTGCGGCACCCTCGTTGAACTTGAACAGGTCTGAGCCAGAATGAATCCCGTCACCGCCATCGTCGTCTTCATCATAATCTGGTGGCTGACCCTGTTCACGGTCCTGCCCTGGGGCGTGCGCCGAACCGAGAAACCGGAGGAGGGGCATGACCAGGGCGCGCCTGCGAGGCCGATGCTGGTGCGGAAGCTGTTGATCACGACCGGGATCACGCTCCTCGTGTTCGGGGTGTTCTACCTGGTGGTCGAGAAGAGCGGGCTGTCCCTGCGGGAGCTCGTGGATCGGTTTGCGCTGTAGGGGGCTAAACCCCGAAAAACCCCGCCATAGCCGCCAGTATCACCACCAGCCAGGGCGGCAGCCGCCAGAAGGCGAGCAGCACCACCGCGACGACCACCGTCGCGAAGTCCGACGTGTCGCGCACGCTCGACGTCCAGACCGGGGTGAACAGCACGGCGAGCAACAGGCCGACCACGGCGGCGTTGACGCCGGAAAGCGCGGCGCGGATTTGGTCGCGCGACCGCAGCGCGTCCCAGAAGGGCAGGGTCGCGCCGAGCAGCAGGAAGGACGGCAGGAACACCGCGAC
>JAYPRP010000098.1:0-6016 GCA_038132575.1 Rhodospirillaceae bacterium | reverse complement strand
CGCGGAGATGAAGCGTGATCCGGACCGGGCTTCCCAGTTTGCGGTTCGTGCGCGCGATCTCGATGATGTTCTCGACAACTTTCCCGTATTTGTCGTTGCCGTAGTAGCGCTCGTAGCCCTCGCGGCTGCCGATGAAGGTCGAAATCGCAAGGCGGGACAGTCCAGACTGCAACAGCGCCTCGTAGCCGAACCGTTCGAGCAGGATGGCGTTCGTGTAGAGGAAGATATCCTGAATCTCCGGGTACGAACGCGCCAGTTCGATACGCCGGATGAGTTGCTTGTCGACCAGCGGATCCCCGACCGTGGGCGTGAAGTTCAGATTGCCGCCGCCATTTGCCGCATACTCACGAACGGCCTTCGCGTACACCTCCATTGGCATGTCCACCTTGGGGCGCTGCATAAAACGGTAGCCACAGAAGGAACAGTTGGCGTTGCACAGGTTCGTGGTTTCCACACCGAAGTTGATGAAGGTGCGCTCCATCAGCTTGCGTACTGCCCAATGCGGCAGCGAACACGCGACGGCGTTGGCAAGGCGCGAGCGAAGGCGCGGGGTCCGGTTCTCATTGATTAGTCGAACGTTGCGCATGGAATTTGTTCGGCGGAGTTGGCCTCAACCGCCGAAATATCGGTCGTGGAAACCGGGTGGGCAAGTGTCGTCCTCGATGGCTGCGGCGAGCGCGGCCCCAAGCTGCTCGCGAACAACTCGGAACCGACCGCGGTCGTCCCGCGTCACGGGGGCCAGCGCGCATCGCGCCGCCAGATCATCGCGCGTATTCGGATCAAGCGGGCGCACACCCATATCGGCAAGGATCATCGGGACGTTGGTGGCTAATGTGTCGAAGAAGGCTGTGCCGGCGAAGTCGAATACAAAGGCATCTGCGTGAATCTCGATCGGGTCGAAAATGCCTTCGTACATCTCGTCAGCGTAGTGTTCAAGAAAACGCTGTGCGTGCGCAATTCCCGCCGGATGCGGTTTCACTAAGACCCGGTAGCCCAGGGCTTGCAACGCACGAACGAGATCTATTTGCCAATCGAGATACAGAATATCCGGGGGTTTCCGGTTTGGGAAATCTCCAAACTGTTCGCCAAGATAACCGCCGGCGACATAGACAACGGTGCCCGTTTTCTCCTTAGGGCCTCGTTGTTGCGCTCGGGCATGCAGAGCCTGGTGGTGCTCGCTGCCAATTGTTCGGATGTCCACCGAAATATCAGGCTGGACCAACGCAGTCTCTCCGGAGGCGAGACGTGCGGCGAGCGCGTCGCGTTCGCCCACGCTGTGCGCGTAGTAGATGTCACAGTCCGGAAACTCTGCAAGTCCCCACTCATAATCGGAAAAGAAAACGCGCTCGCCGCCATGGGCGCACCGTACGACCGGATGGCCTTCGCTCCGGTATATCCAGCCGGCGAGCCGTCCGAGATGTTTCGGAGTGCCGCTGACAAGCATTTTGCCCATAGGTCGTCGTCTTATGTGACGTGCGAAGGTCTCAAAATCGGTCCATCCCTTCACTAAGTGGAAGGCTAGCAGGCGTCTGCCAAGTGCCACGAGCGAGGTCCGGAGGTCGGCATCGTCAATGTGTCGTGCGATCACATCATTATAGCTACTAGACAGGGCTGCCAAGCTTTCCTGCAGCGCTCCCTTGAAATTGGCGCCGTCGCGCCAGTCGATGTCGGTCACTGGCCAGTCAACCGCTGGCCGCGAATCTTCCGAGAGTAACGAGTTGACGAGATTGTTGCGGTTGTGAACGTCGATCCTGCGACGCCCAGCGCGTTGCGCCAGAACGCGGGAACGAACGCGCCGCACGGCCCTGCGTGCGCGCACCCGGGCCCTGAGGTCGACGGGGTGATGCCATATTCGTGGGACCGGTGCCTTTGCCGGATCTCCGCCCTTCAAGAGGAATGCGAGCATGGGGCTGGCACTAGGATTGTAGCGCAATGTTCTGCCAGCTCGGCGCGCATTTGCGATGTCGAGAGCGAGGCGCGCGATGAAGGCCAAGTCCGTGACTATGTCATATGTCTTTGCCCGCACCGCTGCTGCCGCATCCTCCGAGAGATAGAGGCTTCGGAGTGTGGTCGTAGTTGTATCTATGACAGAGCGCGATAGGACGTGATACGTCTCATAGTTGCTTGGCCACACAAGCTCGTCGAGCGTTAAATGCGGGGGGGTGTCGCCCAAGACTGTAAGATCCATCACCACTGCGGTACGGAGCATGGTTCAACCCAATGTTCTTGCGTTTTTCAACGCCTAGCCGTTTCGTGGAATTATTATTGTGGCCGTGTCGAAGGCCGGGACGAATGGCACGGCGTCGTCGCGTTTCGATCGGCCCAGGGGACCGGCAACCGGTTTTTGCATCATGTTCTAGACCAGCTCAAGGGGTAGGACCCCTTGCTGCTCACACATCCGGCGAAACGCCGAATCTGTTTTTGCGTAGAGCTCGTTGAATCCCCCCTGTTCGATCACTCGGCCGTCGGCGAACACATACAGCCAGTCGCAGCGGCGCATGGTCGAAAGACGATGAGCGATGATCACGATCGTACGCTGTCCATGCAATTGGTCGATACTGTCTTGGACATAGGCCTCCGACTGACCGTCGAGCGAGCTCGTCGCTTCGTCGAAGATGAGGAGTTCCGGGTCCTTGAACAGTTCACGGGCGATTGCAATACGCTGGCGCTGGCCGCCGGACAGGCGCATGCCACGATCTCCGACGATCGTCTTGATTCCGGACGTTGTCGTCTGCAGGAATGCCTCGCAATTCGCCGCAGCGGCGGCCTCTTCTATACGCGTGCGGCATGCCGGGTTCTCGGAGTCGCAGGCATAGAGACTGATGTTATTGGCGATGCTGTCGTTGATGATCACCGGATCCTGCGGCACGTAGCCGATGAGACGGCGCAGAGAATGTCGGTCGAGTTCGCGATAGTCATGCCCGCCGACCGTGATGGTGCCGCCATTCGGGTCAAGGAGGCCTGTCAGTAGGTTAAAGAATGTTGTCTTGCCGGCCCCGGATTCGCCGACGATTCCGATGGTCTGGTGACGCGGGATTTTCAGGTTGATATCCCGCAGAATGCTACGGTCGCCGCGGTCGAAGCGGACGTCGGTGAACAGGATGTCCGCTTCGATGGTCTCGATCTTGTCGGAGCCGTTCCGCTCGGCTGCATCGGTTACATCGCGGGTGAACTCGACGATGAAGTTAATCGAACCGGAAAGCTGGTTGATTCGCTGAAACGATGCAGGCAGCCCGAGCGTCTGGTTCAGGAGCCGGTATAGCAATAGCGCCACTACAGCTACGCTGGCGAGCGATCCACCGCCTATCTCGACCTCGATCAGGATGTAGAGTATCAGTACGCCCACCGCGACCGGCTCTTTGAAGCCACCGAGAATTGCCGTGCGCAGACCCATGCGCAGATCGAGATTCGCAACTTCCTTAACTCGGCCCCGCACGTGCCGCCGCAGGTTGGGTAGCGTTGCCGTCGCCTTCAGATACGGAATGGCGTGCACGAACTGGATGAGTTCCGCGGCCAGTGCAGAGTTTTGTTCGGAAGCCGTGATGGAGAGCAGGCGGGTGCGTTCGATGAGCGGCCTCACCGCGACGAACACGACGAGGGTGGCCGCGACCAGTGTGAGGGCCAAGTCGAATTGTAGGGTGAGGATTGTCGGCACATAGATGATGATATAAATGATGCCCACGAGGACTTGGCCGAACACCTTGAGGCCGCTGGCGAACCGCCGAGACTCGTGGGTCAGAACATTAATCATATGACCCGTGTTCTGCTCAGTATAGAAAGTGAAATTCGCCTCGCCGATGCGTTTTGCTAGGCGCGTCTGGATGTTCTTCCGCACGCTCGTGATGGTGTGGATCGTCCAGAAGGAGTAAGCGAAAACGAAGGTGCCTTTGGCCAGAAAGATTGCCACTATCAGCAATGCCATCGACTTGAACTCGGCGGAAACACCGAGTGTTGACATCACCTGGATTGCAATGCGCGTCATAGTATTATCGTTGGCTTCGCCCATTGCGACTTGCAGCAGGGGCAAAAGGGACACGATACCGATAACGTCAAGCAGGCCACTGACGAGTGCCAGAAGCACAAGTATCGGCACGCGCCACCCTGCAAACCGGTAAAAAACCCGGCTGTAGAATACGAGCTCCTTTAGCTGTCGCATGGCAGGCGCCTCATGGCTCTCTTACTGGAGTGCCCCGCGTGCAGTTACGCGGGCAGCTTCGGTGATCTCGATGGCGTTCGCGATGTCGCTCGCGACCGCTGCTGCTGTACGCCCGTCGACGTCGATTTCCTGGAACGGGATACAGAGCCGGACGAAGAGCGCTCGCAATGCATCCTGGTATATCGCGATCTGGTCCGGCAACAGCTCGTCCTTCCTCGCGTTGATGCGTTCAGGGGTGTCTGTAAGAAGGAAGGTCATGTCGGGCTTTCGCATCAAGCGGCAGGCTATTCCGACTGTCGAGACCTGCGGGCGCGACCTGCCATGCAAACGAAGATCGACAAGGCGATCATAGACATAGCGGTCGCTGATCGCGGAATCGCCGTTGGCCGTGGCGACGGCGATTTGCGAAGCGACGTTTCGTGCGTATCTGATCTCGTCGACGGTTGCAACGATCCAAGCGCGAAGTCCAGCCGGCAGCTGGTGCCAGAGTTTGCGTTTCCAGGTTGCCCGAAGCGCGTTTTTATTCTGCGAACTCGCTTTGATCGCGGCCTTGTTGGCGCGATGGTGGAACGTTGTGGTCGTATGCCCGTGCTCGTTCATGAGTTGGCGCACCAAAGCTGTCACCGTTGTCTTGCCCACGCCGTGCGCACCGCTGATCACATAGAATCTGGTCATGGGATGGCGACTAGCTTCGTGGTTCTGCGCGCAGGGCCAGCCGGATACCCGCCGCGGTGTCGCGCAGGCCCTGGCGGAGTGCATTGGCTCGGCGGATCAGGTTTGTGCGCGGATACATCAGAGTATCGCCGATGCTTCGTGCGAGGACGGGTGCGTGGGGCGCCAGCGCCAGGAGCGCGCGCATGTCGGGGTGCCGCGCGTGCCCGTTTGCCGCGGCGTCGATTTGTGCAAGTTCTTCATCATCAAGCAGGTGATGCCAGGCGCCGTCCGGCCCGCAAAACCCTCGCCCTTCGGTAAACGTGAAACTCGGCTGGAAGGCGAATGCCTCTCGCACCGCCGCGATGTCCATGTCAAAGGCCGATGCGATCCGTCGTTGCTCTTCGGCGTCGTCGGTCAGGAGTTTGTTGAACGAGACGGAGAGTATTTCGTCGCCGAACCGCGCCGAGAGGGATTGTGTGACCGCGTAGGAAAGTGACCATTGGAACAGCATGCTCTTGAAGCGTCGCGCGCGGTCTGCCGGTGCGTCCGGATAAGTGCGCCAGAACAGACCTTCCGCGATTGCCTCCCGCGGGTCGCGCCGCATGACGGCAAGACGTATCCCCGGAATAAGGCGTCGATAGGTCTCGTAGCGCAACTCCGGTAGAAGGTCGAATACAGCCCAGTTCGATTTGTCGCGCGATTCGGCATATCGATCGAGCAGCCACGCGAACAATGCAACCGGATTGTCGACCGTATCCGGAAGTTCGGCGATGAGTTTTTCGGCGTTGGCCTCAAAGTGATCCGTTGGATATTCGACTTCCGTGCGGGCTGCGTTCATGTAACGCGGCCGGGATAGATACTCGCGCATAACGCGCAACCGCTGATGGCGGAAGAACGGAAAACGACGCTGCAGGTACACATGAAACACGCCTTCGAGCGGAAAACCGGCGATGGTTCGCGAATTCGCTGCGAGAATATTGGCGAGGGTCGTCTTACCCGAACGACCTGCGCCGCCGATCAGCCATGACCCGGTTTCGCCTTCCGGCCGTGTCACGTCAGTATGTCATCTGTTTCGGGAGATAGTGCCGCATCAGGGTCTCGCAGAACTGCAGGTCCTCGGGTTCGTCGATCTGGAAGCTCTTCCAGAATGCCATCCGCCAGACACCGATGTTGCCGCCCAGTCGATTACCCGTCTCTCGCATGACG
>JAYPRP010000097.1:0-6035 GCA_038132575.1 Rhodospirillaceae bacterium | reverse complement strand
GGCGGAAAAGATCGTAATGGGTGGCGCCATATGTCCGATTTCGGATATCCGGGTGCCGGTTCAGTCTTTGGATAGAAGATGAAAGATAGCGGTACCGATCAGCCGGAACCGGAAGTTCCAGACATCACGATCGACATCGATAAGGATGATCTGTGGTAGCAGCAGCGGGATATCAAGCGGATCTATATCCGCGCGCGCGGACAGGCGAACGTCAACGTAAAGGGATCGCCAGTACTCTTTGCCAAGACTTATGACGCGGCCCCTGATCTTGGGCGGCGCCCGTGCAAAAAGCGTAGTCTGCCGCGGATCTGCCGCGCTTGAATGAAGTGTCATGCGTCTCCGAACGGGTGTTGATCCCCGTTTTCAGTGGTCATTCAAGTACGACCGCTGGTTGTAGGAAAATCGAATATTACAAAATTGAAATATTCTTTTCGCACGAAATGGTGAAGACGATGATACCTCGACAGCAAGGTTCTACCGCCGCCGGTTTGTTCGCCAAAGCAAAAGGACCAGCCCCGAGAGGCTGGTCCTTGGAATTGGCTCCGGCGGCAGGACTCGAACCTGCGACCTAGCGGTTAACAGCCGCTTGCTCTACCAACTGAGCTACACCGGATCAGAGGCGCGCGGTTATAGCAAAACCTTCTCGATACGCAAAAGGTGAATCGTTAATCGATTTTGCAAACCGGTGCCTGGCACAAAAATCAGTCAGGTCGCGTATCCGCGAACACGGTTAACCGTATTCGATGCCATGGCGATGAGGTAGCTCATGTCCTGGCCCGCGAGCACGAAGCGTACGCCCATCGAGATATATTTTTCCTGCAGTTCCGGCACCGGCACCCCGCCCATGCCCAGCCATTTGCCGTGCTTCCTGCACGCCGCGGCGACCGTCTCGTAGCTTGCGACGATCTTTTCGTGACCGACATCACCGGGAATTCCGGACGCGGCGGCCAGGTCGTTGGTACCGATCTGGATCACGTCGATTCCCTCGACCGCAGCGATTTCGTCCGCGCGCGCAATCGCGTCTGGGGTCTCCAGCATCACGATGACCAGCATGGCCGCGTTCATTGCTTCCATGGCCTCGGTCATGCTCGGGTTCGCAAACCCGAACTGGGGGAGGCCACCCACGACCCCACGCGATCCTTCGGGCGCATAGTGCAGTCGGTCGACGATCTCGCGCGCCTCATCGGCACTCTCGCACTGGGGCATGATGATCCCGAGTGCGCCGCCGTCGAGGGCCCGGGTGGCCATCGCCATTTCGCCGCGCGGCACGCGTACAAGCGGAGCGATTCCGGCGCTCAGGGCCGCATTTGATATCTGCGCGGTCTGGTCGAGTGTGAGGGGGCCGTGTTCCAGGTCGATGAAGAGCCAATCCATTCCGGCAGTCTTCATCATGGGGGCAATGTCCACCGTGCGCGCCAGGCGGATGCCGATGCCGATTGAGACATCGCCGGCCTCCAGGCGTTCGCGGGCGGGATTTCGGAGTTCGACCATATCCGTGTCTTTCTGTTGAGGTGCCTGCCTAGGCAAAGGGGAGGGCGTCTGCGCCCGGCTGGTAGGTCATGTTCCGCTGTCCGGGGTTCCGGTTTACCAGGGGCCGGGCATAGAGCGGATGATACAAGCTGCGGACCTCGTGCTCGATCTCGAACACGGGTTTGCCGGTGTCGGGATCGACGATGGTCTCGAAGCGATACTGGTGCTGATCACTTTCCTCCGTGATCAGTCCGCGCTCGAGCAGACGCGCGTGCGGGCCCGAAAAGTCGGCGAGATACACCTGGATATGGTGGCCGTCGAACGCCGGGCGGCGGCCCGGTTTCTCATGGAAGATCAGTTGCTGGTCCGGCCCGACGCACACAAAGGCGGCGGGCGCCCCCTCGAACCGCCCGGTTCGCGCGGGTGCGTTCATGATCTCGATGTAGAACCGCTTGATCGCATCTGCCGATCCCTTGGGCGCGTCGAAGCAGACGTGTGGGATCCCGTGGCTCATCTGTCCGAACTTCGGGCCCGGCGGGAAGCATCGGTACCGATTGCCCCAAGGACACACGGCGTCGATACGGCCGCGTTCGCGCTTGAAGGAGAATTTCGTCCCCTTCAGGTCCGCGCGGACATTTTCCAGGCGGCCGGCCAGACGATCGAAATCGTTGATCACCAGCGCCGTGTGTCCGCGCAGCACCTGTGTTCCCCGGGTCGGCAGGTGGAACTGGTTGCGACCGACGTTGATCCACATGATGTCCGGACCGGTCATCAGGTAAGGGTCGCGGGTCAGGCCAAGACCGCTGACGTAGAAGAGCGTCGCGAGATTCTGATCGGGCACGAGCAGATTGACATGTTCGAGGCTGACGATGTTGCCGATGTCCTCGGCGGCGCGATCGTAGGTCCGGGAATTTGCCAACGTTCTAGTCCTCGAAGATTGCCACAGCGCGGATCGGGCTGGCGGTGCCATCCTTGATCTTGAGCGGGAAGCCGGCAAACCGGAAGCGTCCCTTGCCGACGAGCTGATCGAGGTTCATCAGGCACTCCATGTGAGTGATCCCACGTTCCGCGCAGGCCAGGTGGGCGAGATAGTTCGGTTCTCCCTCGGGGGCCGGGCTCACGGCCTCGACACCGAACATGCCAATTCCACGGTCCGCGAGCCAGTGAACCGCGGGCACCGAGAGGCCCGGAAACTCGTGCACGTAGTCCGGGCTTCCATACAGGCGGTTGTGAATGCCCATGTGGATCATCACCGTGTCGCCGGCCTTGATCTCCTCTCCGGAGGCGGCGAGGGCGGCCTCCATGTCGTCGATCGTCGCCTCGTAACGGTTTGGCACTTCGCCGAAGTCCAGGCAGATTGCCTCGGTATAGAAATTCTCGAGCGGGACCTGGTCGATGGATGGGGCGTCGGGCGCGGGATTGAAGTGCACCGGCGCGTCGACATGGGTGCAGGAGTGATCGCTCATCGACAGGGAGAGGGACTTCGAGGTGAATTCCGTGTTGCCCGCGCGTTTCACCTCCGAATGGTCATTCCACACGGTCACGATGACGGGCGGATGCGAGGGGTGTGCGGGTGCGCGGTGATGGATTTCACGGCTGAGATCTATGATGTGCATGGCCGGTTCCTGTGCTGTGATTCCCGGATTATGCACACATCCCGGCACAGATGCCTAAACCTCCGCCGCGGGCGGTGGAGGGTTGCCCAGGATCATGTCGGAAGCCTTTTCCGCGATCATGATCGTTGCCGCGTTCGTGTTGGCGGAGTGCGCAGTCGGAATCACCGAAGTATCGACGACGCGCAGCCCTTCGATGCCGTGCACCTTGAGCGTATCTGACACGACCGCGCCGGTGTCGTTCGATGGGCCCATCTTGCAGGTGCCCATAAGGTGAAAGATCGTGGTGCCCCGCCGGCGCGCGAAGTCCAGCAACTCGTCATCGGTTTGCGCGGCATCGCCGGGCGATGTTTCGCGAACGTACCAGCGTGCCAGCTCCGGCGCCCGCATGATGCGGCGCGCAAGACGCATACCGTCGAGAAGGAGCCTCCGGTCGGCCTCGGCGTCGAGATAGTTCGGCTGGATCGCGGGCCTGTCGCCCGTGTCCGCACTTCGCGCGCGGACATAACCGCGGCTTTCCGGCCGCATCGGCCAGACGCCCGTCGTCATGCCGGGGAAATCGTCGAGTTCATAAACCGCCGTTTCCTTGTAGCTCGCCGGCGCGAAGATGACCTGCAGGTTCGGCTGTTCCAGGGCCGGGTTCGACTTGCAAAGCGCGACCGCGATGCCCGGGGACTGGGCAAGGACGCCCTTCCGGAACAGGCCGTACTTGATCGCTTCGAGGGCCAGCGCGGGCCCGCGTGTGGCTTCGTTGATAGTCCGGACTCCCTCGAGCCGTGCCGCCACACGGACGCCGTAGTGATCCGACAGGTTCTCGCCCACTCCCGGCAGTGCATGGATCGGGGTCACGCCGATGTCGTTCAGATGTTCCGGTGCGCCGATGCCGGACACCTGCAGGATTTGCGGCGATGCGATCGCGCCGGCGGCGAGGATGATTTCCCGGCGCACACGGACCTCCGCTTCCTGACCGCCCCGGCGGTACCGGACTGCGACGGCGCGTCGTCCCTCGAACTGAATCTGCGTCACCTGGGTATGGGTGCGAATGTCGAGGTTCGGGCGGCTGCGCACGGGATGCAGGAATGCCCGCGCGGCGCTGGCGCGACGGCCGCGATGGATGGTGCGCTGGAAGTAGCCGACTCCCTCGTGGATCGCGCCGTTGTAGTCGTGGCTGCGCGGGATACCGAGAGCGGCCGCGGCATCGATGAAGGCATCCGTGACCGGATCGCGGCGATCCACGTCGGTGACCGCGAGCTCGCCGTCGCGGCCGCGATAGACGTCTTCGCCGGGGCCGATGCGCTTCTCGCTGCGTCGGAAATACGGAAGCACGTCGGCGTAGCCCCAGCCGCGATTCCCCATCTGGGCCCAGCTGTCGAAATCCAGGCGGTTGCCCCGGTGATAGATATGGCCGTTGATCGAGCTCGATCCGCCAAGCGTCTTTCCGCGCGGGGTGACAATCGAGCGGCCCGCGGTACCCTCGCTCGGTTCGGTTCCGTAGAGCCAGTTCAGGCGCGGGTTCGACAGCGTCTTGATGAAGCCGGCTGGCATATGGATGAAGGGGTTCCTGTCCGGCCCGCCCGCCTCCAGCAGGCAAACCGTCGCATCGGAAGCGGTCAACCGGTTGGTGAGGACCGACCCGGCCGAGCCGGCGCCAATGATGACGAAGTCAAAAGTTTCCGACATCGGCGTTGCCTGGGAGTAAGCCTTTCGTCATCGGTCCAGCAGCAGATCTCGGACAATTTTCCGCGTCACGAACTTCGAGATTCGGTGATCGGCATGGCTCTCGTCAATGAAGACTTCGAACGTGCCGGGCAGGGGGCTGCGCGCCACGGCCTCCCGGACCGCCTCGCGATAGAGTTCGCTCCGGATGCCGTTGAAACAGCAACGGTCGTAACGGTTGAAGACCTGCAGCTGACGGCGGCGCTCACCTGTCGCGCCGAGCACGAAGAGCTCCAGATGGTTCGCGATCTCCATGAGCGGCGGATAGGCGGGCGGCCCGTCCGGCATCACCTCCTGACCGCGGCGCATGAAGTTGGGATACACCCCGGCGATCGGATAGCTGCGTTCGATGGTGGGCTCGAGAGCCACGGCAAGCATCGCCATGAATCCGCCCATGGAGAAGCCGGCGATGTCGATGGATTGGTAGCTGGCCTTGCCTCGAGCATAGGCAATTGATCCCATGATCGGGCGGAGATGATGGCGAAGCGGACGGTCGAAATGGGACATCTCGTGGAAGATGTTCGATTTTCGGTTGTTGCGTGCGTGCGGCAGAATCCCGTCCTGGTCGGAATCGGCGAAGGCGAGGGTACCGCCATGGCCGAGCGCGTCGATCGCGATAATGTCGAACCCGGCGTCGAGCAGGGCGCCAAGAAAATGTGAGACCGTTTCGATCGGATCGCCGAAACCGTGATGATAGACGACGAGGCGTCCATTCCCGTTCGCGGCGTGAATGATGTAGGGGTTCGATGTCAGCCCGAGGCCCAGATCGTAATGCAGGCGCGTCACCCGGGTCCCGGCCGGAAGCGGTCCCAGACCTTCGCGATTATCCGGCGTCACTCGATCCGGCCCGGCGAAGGTTTGCGGTTCGGCCGTTCCGTGGATCATAGCCAACAGCCGCGCCCGGACCGCATCCGGACGTTCTACTGCGTCGGCTCGAATCATGGCAGCGGCGTCGACCGTCCGCAGCGCCGGATCGATCTCCTCGTAGAGGTAGGGATCGGGCGCCTTTAGGCGCCGGTAGATCACCCGCGTTGGATCATAGTGATGGATCGCAACTTCGATGGTGCCGCCGAGGATCAGGATTCCCAGGACCAGCAAACCCAGTCGGCGCAGGATTTTAGTCATGAGAGCTCGCGCGCTGTTGCGGTCAAACGCGCTTCAGACAGTCGAAGGATTGGAGGCCCGGGCCGAGCCTCGCTAATCGAACCGAAACAGATATTTAGCATATCGCAATCT
>JAYPRP010000096.1:4358-6228 GCA_038132575.1 Rhodospirillaceae bacterium | reverse complement strand
CGCCAGAAGATGCTCGAAACGGGATCGAACTCATGCGCCTCGACGGCCGCGACGAGCTCCGGCTCGAACGGCTCGAGCTCCGCCGTGGGGCCGAAGGTGCCGTCTTCCTTGTAGCGACCCGCACGCCCCGCGATCTGCCCGACCTCGCTCGGCGTCAGGCGGCGAAACCCGTGCCCGTCGAACTTGGCCATGGCGGAAAATCCGACATGGGTGATCCCCATGTTCAGGCCCATCCCGATGGCATCCGTGGCTACCAGGTAGTCCACCTCACCGGCCTCGTACATCGCGACCTGCGCGTTCCGGGTGCGTGGGCTGAGCGCGCCGAGGACGACCGCGGTCCCGCCGCGCTGCCGGCGCAGCAGCTCCGCCAGCGCATAGACATTCGCCGCGGAGAACGCGACCACCGCGCTGCGTGGCGGCAGGCGGGTCAGCTTCCGGAATCCGCCATAACCGAGTTTCGAGAAGCGCTCGCGGCGCTCGATCCGCACGTCGGGAATGAGGCGGCGAATGATCGGCGCAATCGTCTCGGCACCCAGCAGCATCGTTTCCTCGCGCCCGCGCGCGCGCAGGAGCCGGTCGGTGAAGACATGGCCGCGCTCCGGATCGGCGCAGAGCTGGACCTCGTCGATCGCGAGAAAATCCACCGCCCGGTCGCGCGGCATCGCCTCGACGGTGCACAGGAAGTAGCTCGGGTTAGACGGCACGACGCGCTCTTCGCCGGTGATGAGCGCGACCGCGCCCGCCCCCTTGAGTCGCACGACCCGGTCATAGTTCTCGCGCGCCAGGAGGCGCAGTGGAAAGCCGATCATGCCGCTCGCATGCCCGAGCATCCGGTCGATCGCGAGATGGGTTTTGCCGGTGTTGGTGGGCCCCAGAATGGCTCTCACGGGGCGCTGGACGGAAGCGGACATGGCCCCAGCATCCTCACTCGCGCGACCGATTGCAACCAGTCACATGGCGCAACTAGGATCGGCCGGCATCCACGATCCCCGCGGCCGATCCCAACGTCGAAGAGACCCGTCCACGTGCCTGCATATCCGCTCGAACAGCGCCCGAGCGATGCCTCCGTAGCCGCGAACGCTGCCGCTGACGTCGTGATCTATCACAAGTCGGACGGATACACGATGGCGGGGAGAACACGGTCACGGCGCTGTCTCTCGGCCGGGTCTCCGCGACCGCAAAGGCCCATCCGCTGCCCATGTTCCTGGGCCTGCAGGCGGCATCCAGGGCGCCCCGGCGCGACGTCGCCCTGATCCTCGCCGGCTGGTTCGAGACGGACGGCAAGCGCAAACAGATCGAGGCGCTGGCACGGGAGACCTGCCCCGACGTCCTGGTGTATATAGTGGTCGGACACGATGCAGAGATTCGCCGCCGAGCCTGGTCGGCGGCGGACCTGTTCTCCTCGCTGTCCGACAACATCCAGGAGGCCTTCGGCCTGCCCCCGGTGGAGGCGATGGCGGCGGGGCTACCGGTCGTGATCACCGACTAGAACGGCTACCGTAACACCCTCGAAGACGGCGTTCAGGGTATCGCGGTGCCGACGATTTCGGCGCCGCTCGGAGACGGGCAGGACGTCGTCGCGCATTTCCGCAGCGGACGTTACACCTATGGCGGCTGCATCGCGCGCACCGCCCAGTTCACGGCGGCGGATATATACGCCGCAACGGCCGCATACGCGCGGCTGGCGTTCGGCATGGACCTCGTTCGCGAACGGGTCGCTTCAGCTCATGAAGTCCCAGCACCCGACATGGAAACTCAGCGCGAGGATGTCGGGATTGTCCGCCAACTTGCCGAGAAGTTCATCCGCTTTCGGACAGGCCGGGCAGCCCTGCGAGGTGAAGAGTTCGACGACCGTGAGTCGCGGTTCGGC
>JAYPRP010000096.1:0-3861 GCA_038132575.1 Rhodospirillaceae bacterium | reverse complement strand
CGTGCCCTTCGCGGCCCAGTCGCGTGACGAACCCGTGCCGTACTCGCGCCCACCGATGACGACCAGCGGCACATTCTCGGCCTGGTAGCGGACCGCGGCGTCGTAAATCGACATCTGCTCGCCCGACGGATAGTGGACGGTCTCGCCACCTTCGGTGCCCGGCGCCATCTCGTTGCGAATGCGGATGTTCGCGAAGGTGCCCCGCATCATCACTTCGTGATTGCCGCGGCGCGAGCCGAACGAGTTGAAGTTGATCGGCCGCACCTGGTGCATCTTCAGATACTCGCCCGCGGGCCCGTCTTCCTTGATCGATCCGGCCGGCGAGATGTGGTCGGTCGTCACGCTGTCCGCCAGGATAGCCAGCGGCCGCGCGCCGATCACGTCCGACATGCCGCCCGGTTCCGGCGCCATATCCTCGAAAAAGCTGGGATGGCGGACATAGGTCGAGCCATCGTTCCACTCGTAGGTCAGGCCGGTCGAGGTCTTGATGTCCTGCCACGCCTTGTCGCCGGAGAAGACATTGTCGTAGCGCTTGCGGAACATCTCGGCCGTCAGGACCGTGTCGAGAATCTCCTGTATCTCGCCATTGGTCGGCCAGATGTCCTTGAGGAAGACATCGTTGCCGTCGGGGTCCTGCCCGATCGGATCGTTGTAGATGTCCACCAGCATGGAGCCGGCGAGGGCATAGGCAACGACCAGTGGCGGCGAGGCCAGGTAGTTGAGCTTGGTCAGCGGATGCACCCGGCCCTCGAAGTTACGGTTGCCGGACAGAACTGCGCCAACGCCGATATCGCCGTTGACGATGGCCTCGTGTATCTCGGGTTGTAGCGGGCCGGAGTTACCGATGCAGGTGGTGCAACCATAGCCCACGAGGTCGAAACCGACCTCGTCGAGATAGGTCTGCAGGCCGGCGGCCTCGAGATAGTCCGTCACGACCTGGCTGCCCGGGGCAAAGGACGTCTTGACCCAGGGCTTGCTGTTCAGCCCACGCTCACACGCCTTCTTCGCCAACAGGCCCGCGGCGACCAGCACCGAGGGGTTCGAGGTGTTGGTGCAACTCGTGATCGCCGCGATCACCACGTCGGCCGGCGAGATGTCATAGTCGGCGCCCTCGACCTGGGTCGCCGTGCCGGCACCCATGTCGTCGAGCGCTGCCTTGGCAGAGTCAACCATGCCTGACAGCGCCACGCGATCCTGGGGCCGCTTAGGACCGGCGAGCGACGGCTCGACCGTGGACAGGTCGAGGGAAAGCGTATCGGTAAAGACCGGGTTCCATTCGCCTTTTGTGCGCCACATGCCCTGCGCCTTGGCGTAGGCCTCGACCAGCGCGACGCGCTCCTCGGTGCGGCCCGTGAACCGCATGTAACGCAGCGTTTCCTCGTCCACGGGGAAGATGCCGCAGGTCGCGCCATATTCCGGTGCCATGTTCGAGATGGTCGCGCGGTCCGCGAGAGTCAGGTGATCAAGCCCGTCGCCATAGAACTCAACGAACTTGCCGACGACGCCCTTCGCGCGCAGCATCTGCGTAACCGTCAGGACCAGGTCCGTTGCGGTCATGCCTTCGTTGAGCTCGCCGTCGAGACGGAAGCCAATCACCTCCGGCACGACCATCGAGATCGGCTGGCCGAGCATCGCGGCCTCGGCCTCGATACCACCGACGCCCCAGCCCAGTACGCCGAGGCCGTTGACCATCGTCGTGTGGCTGTCGGTACCCACGAGCGTATCGGGATAGGCGATCGTCTTGCCGCCCTCGGTGTCGGTCCAGACGGTCTGGGCGAGATACTCAAGATTGACCTGGTGGCAGATACCCGTCCCCGGCGGGACGACCCGGAAGTTGTTGAAGGCACCCTGACCCCAACGCAGGAACTCATAGCGCTCGCCGTTGCGCTCGAACTCGAGCTCGACGTTCTTGGCGAACGCGGCCTCGTCGCCGGAATGATCGACCATCACCGAGTGATCGATCACCAGGTCGACCGGCGAGAGCGGGTTGATCAGCCGGGGATCGCAGTCTAGGCCATCGACCGCATCGCGCATGGCGGCTAAGTCGACCACGGCCGGGACGCCGGTGAAGTCCTGCATCAGGACACGGGCGGGCCGGTAGGCGATCTCGCGCGGCGAGCGCTGCTCCTTCAGCCAGTCCGCAAGCGCTTTGGCGTCATCTGTCGTTACCGTGCGTCCGTCTTCGTAGCGGAGCATGTTCTCTAGCAGCACCTTCAGCGAATAGGGCAGCCGCGAGACATCTCCGAGCTTCTCGGATGCCGCTTCGAGGCTGAAATAGTCGTAGCTCTGGCCCGCGGCATCGAGGGTACGGCGGGTCTTCAGGCTATCCTGGCCGGTGACGCTCATAGACGTTCTCTCCTTCCCGATCGGGAACTCTTCTAACTATTGCTGATGCTGGCGGACGGGTGGTGACCCGGGCCGCGCCAATTCGGGGGGCGGTTATAGGTCAAACACCCTGTGACTCCAAGCTTCGGAGCGTCAAATATCTTTGGACGGACGGCCTAGCCCGGCGCAACCTGGGCGATGTGATTAGCCAGCGTGTGAACAGCCGGCCCCGCGTCGTCGCGCGGCGGGATCAGGCCGATATCGACGACCGGCAGCACCGGGAACCCTTCATCGGGCGTGAGTTCGCGAAAGTCAGCAGGCATGCCGCTGCGGGGCAAAACGGTCACCGCCAGTCCCGCCTCCACGGTCGTCACAAGCCCCGCCACGCTCTCGCTCGAATAGGCAATCCGGTGCGGCCGGCCGATGGAGTCCAGGCTTTCGACCGCCTATTTGCGAAACGAGCATCCCGGTTCGAAAACAGCGAGCGGCACCGGGTTGCGTTCGCGCACCACATGCCGGCGCGACGGCGCGCGCCGAGACCTCGGCGCTCGTCTGCACGAAAGGAAGGATCGGGACATGGATATGAACCGGACACACGCCCACGAACTTCTGCGCCGGCACCAGCCAGCGCCGCGTTCGACCCTGCCGCGCACGAGTCGCTTCATGCGGTTCCTCGCACATCGGCAAGACCGTTGGCTTGCATAGCGCGCCCACACCCGTTGGCGCGAAGAACTGCACACGCTCGATCCGCGGCTGCTGCGCGACATCGGCTTGACGGACTGAACAATCGACAATGTCAGCCGCGCCGCCGAGGCGCGTGACATGGCGCTGATCGCGGCATCAGAAACCACATTTCCGCCGCATTGCGACCCTTCTCTCGCCAAACTGGCGCATGATTTTTACGCCCAACTGTTAGCGTCCCCCATCAAAGCTTCGGTCTGCCTCCGACGCGTCGCCCCGATCCCCTTTGGGACGACGCTGATCCAGGCCCTTAAAGGCTGCCGGATCCCCCAACCGGCGGCCTTTTTCTGTTCGCGGCCGCCGCGACAAGCGCGCTCGGCAGATGCCGGACACTTTGCTAGGTTCGCGACGACCGCTACGCGTCAATTTTGCGCGCGGTAATGAAACGAGGAAGCGTGCAGGGTCTCACCACACATAAGCTGGGCTGCATTCGCGGCGAACAGGCTGTCTTCGCTGGGCTCGACCTGACGCTCAACCCGGGACGCGCGCTCCTCCTGTCGGGTCCAAATGGCAGCGGCAAGTCGAGCCTCCTGCGGGTGCTCGCCGGCTTGTTGCCCCCCGCCGACGGACGCATCGACTGGGAAGGTGTCGACATCTCGGATGACCGGGACGCGCACCGCACCCGCGTGGCCTATGTCGGCCATTCCGATCCGCTGAAGCCAAGCCTGACGGTCGCGGAGAACCTGTCCTTCTGGGCCGGTCTCTGCGGCTTCGACCCGGATATCGAGCCGGCCCTGTTCCAGTTTTCCATCGAGAAGCTCGCAGACGTCCCCGTGCGCTATCTCTCAGCCGGCC
>JAYPRP010000095.1:0-6390 GCA_038132575.1 Rhodospirillaceae bacterium | reverse complement strand
CGTCGCCTTCCATGGCGCGTACATCGGGCGTCTGGGCGAGGTACCGCCCGCCATGATTCTCGACCAGCGCGTTGACCGGCTGGCCGTAGGTCTCGATCCAGGATGGATCGGTGATAGTCAGCGCAGCCATGACATAGGTGGTCATGATTTTTCCACCCTTAATGATGCGGTGTTGCGGCATAGTATCAGTCACTGAAACGGTCCCAAAACACGCGCGCATACGCGGCCCCCGCGTAGGCCCTAACGGCCGGAGGAAGACATGAGCCCGTCCACCGTCTCGACCGTCGGCATCATCGGTGCCGGCACCATCGGTTCCTCCTGGGCCGCGTATTTTCTCGCCCGCGGGCTTCACGTGCGCTGTTGGGATCCGCTCGACGGTTTCGCCCAGAACGTGACCGAATTCGTCGCACGATCCTGGCCGATCATGAAGGATCTGGGGCTGGCGGAAGGCGCCTCGCTCGACAATCTCACATGTTTCGACCGCATCGACGACGCGCTCGAGGGGGTCGAGTTTGTTCAGGAAAGCGGACCCGAAGACCCCGAGATCAAGGCGCGCCTGATGGCCGAGATCGACCGGGACATTCCTGCGGATGTCGTAATCGCCTCCAGCTCGACCGCGCTGCCGGTGTCCGAGTTCCAGCACCTCGCGGCTCATCCGGGCCGGATCGTGCTGGGGCACCCCTTTAATCCGCCGCATCTCATGCCCGTGGTCGAGGTCGGCGGCGGTAAGCTGACCGACAGCGCGGCGGTCGATCGTGCTATGGCGTTCTATGACGCGATCGGGAAGACCCCGATCCGGCTGCGGGCGGAAATCCCGGGCCATCTCGTCAATCGGCTGCAGGCGGCGCTCTATCGCGAGGCGGTGTACCTGGTAGCCGAGGGCTACGCCACGGTCGAGGACATCGACAAGGCGGTCACCGGCGGACCGGGGCTACGCTGGGCATTCATGGGTCCGCACATGACGTACCATCTCGGCGGCGGCGACGGCGGAATCCGGCGGTATCTCGATATCCTCGGGCCGAGTCAGGAACGCCGATGGGCGGCGCTGGGCGATCCGGAGCTCACCGATGCGGTCAAGCAGAAGATCATCGACGGTGTCGATGTCGAGGCGCATGGGCGCTCCATCGGCGAGCTGACGAGCGAGCGGGATGCGACCTTGCTGAAGCTCCTCAAGGCGCTTGGCACGTCGGACAAGTAGACATCCATTCACGGGGGACGACTTTCCATGCCAACCACCGAAGCATCGTCCACGGGGCTTTTCTCGCCGCTGGACATTCGCGGCGTCCGATTCCGAAACCGGACGGTCATCTCCCCCATGTGCACCTATTGCGCCACCGACGGTCTCGCGAGCGACTGGCATCTGGTGCATCTCGGCAAGTTCGCCATGGGCGGGGCGGGCGCCGTGTTCACCGAGGCGGCGGCGGTCGAGGCGCGCGGCCGGATCACGCACGGCGACCTGGGTATCTGGTCGGATGCGCATGCCGCCGCGTTCGAGCCCATCACCGACCTCCTGCGCCGTGAAGGCGCGGTACCGGCCATCCAGATCGCCCATGCCGGCCGCAAGGCCAGCATGCAGCGTCCCTGGCATGGCAACGGGCCGCTCGACGATAGCGACCGCGCACGGGGCGAGGACGTCTGGGATGTCGTTGCCGCCAGTGCCGAACCGGTGAAGGATGGCTGGCTGATGCCGGCCGAGCTGACGGTGTCCGAGATCGCGGAGATCCAGGCGAGCTTCGTGGCCGCCACGGTGCGCGCGGCCGAGGTCGGCTTCGAAGTGCTCGAGTTTCATTCCGCGCACGGTTATCTCGCCCACTCGTTCCTCTCGCCGCTGTCCAACCACCGCAACGACGCCTACGGCGGCGACCTTGCCGGCCGGATGCGGTTCACGCTCGAGACGACGGAGGCCATCCGGGCGGCCTGGCCCGAAGACAAGCCGCTCTTTGTTCGGATTTCCGCGGTCGACAACGACGGTGGCGGCGAGGGCTGGCAGCTCGAGGACTCGGTTGTGCTTGCGCGCGAGCTCAAGGCGCGCGGGGTCGATGTGGTCGACTGTTCGTCGGGCGGGATCGCGGGTCTCGGGACGGCCGCGCTTGGTCCGCGCGGACAGGGTTTTCGCCGGCCCTATTCATCGCGGATTCGCGACGAGGCGGGGGTATCGACCATGGTCGTGGGGTTGGTGCTCGACGCCGACGTTGCGGACGATATCGTCCGCTCGGGCGCAGCCGATCTCGTCGCGGTCGGCCGGGAGGCGCTCTACAATCCGAACTGGCCACACCATGCGGCGCACACGCTGGGCGCCGACCCGGATTTTGCCGAGTGGCCCGAGCCCTATGGCTGGTGGCTGGTCCGCCGCGAGCCGCTCCTCGAGGCCGCGCGCGGCGACGAGGAGACATGAGCGAGCCGCGGTACCGGAATCAGTCGGCCGAGCGGAGCTTTGCGATTCTGGAATGCGTGGGCGCCGCGGAGAACCCGATTCCGCTTGCCGCCGTCGCCCGTCAGACGGGGCTCAACCGGGCGACGACGTACCGGCTCCTCGCGGTTCTCACGCGGATGGGCTGGATCCACAAGGACGAGGCCGACGGCACCTACACGCTGGGCTACAAGGTGTTCGCGCTCGGCCGGCGGCAGAGCCAGCTCGAAACCATCACCCATCACGCGCAACCCTTTATCCGCCGGCTCGCCTGGGATCTCGGCGAGACCGTGCATCTGGCGGCGCTCGAGGGACCTCAGGTCGTGTACTGCGACAAGGTCGAACCGCCGGAGGGGCACCCGGTCTCGACGGCGGTGGGGATGCGGCTCGACGCGCACGCGACCGGCGTCGGGAAGGCGGTGCTCGCCTGGCTGGATCCCGACGAGGTGCGCCAGCTCTACCGTCAGCATCCGCCCCACGCACATACCGGCCGGACCATCACCAACGTGGACGCGCTGTTGCAGGAGTTGGCCGCGATCCGGGTTCAGGGATATGCGATGGACGAGGGCGAGATGATCCCCGGGCTGACCTGCGTGGCCGCGCCGATCATGAACTCGATCGGACGCGCCGTTGTCGCGGTGTCGGTTTCGGGACCGGCGTCGCGCATGGATCGTGCGCGAGTGACCCGGCTGGCCGGCCGTGTCACGGCGACCGCGGCGGAAATCTCCGACTACATCATCGACCGGGATTCGCAAGACGGCGGCGCCTGACATGGGCGCACATCGACAAACCTCAGAGGATATTATGCCTGCCCCCATCAAGTTCTATTTCGATTTCGTTTCGGCCTATTCCTATGTTGCGATGAACCGGATCGACGCGCTCGGCGCGCGTTGGGGTCGCGATGTCGAGTGGCATTGCGTGCCCCTGCCGGACATCCTGGCGCACCACGAGGCGACATCGCCGCGCGACCAGCCGGCCAAGTTCGCGCACAACTCGAAGGACTTTCCGCGCCTGTGCGAGATGAACGGGCTGCCGGTGTCCTTCCCGCCCGAGGTGCCGCCCTACGGCGCCACCCTTCATCGTCTCGTTTTCTGGCGGGTGAACCGGAAGGACCCTGCGCTGGCCAAGGATTTTGCCCGCGCGGTCGATCATCGCTACTTCGGGACGGGGCGGGAGGTCCGGACCGCGCGCCAGCTTGCAAGCGCGTGCAAGGCGCGCGGCGTCGATCTTTCCCTCAAGGAAATTCAGGCCGCCGCCGATGACAAGCGGGCCCACAAGGCGTTGCGCGATGCGTTCGACCGGGCGCTCGCCGACGGCATGTTCGGTGCGCCGTTCACCGTGCTCGACGGCGAGACATTCTGGGGCGCCGACCGGCTCGATCATGTCGAGTATCGCCTGGAACAGGCGATCAAGGTGCCCCGGGGATTCGCGACTTTTGAATTCACGAGCCCCTTCACTACGCGCAACGGCCCACTGTTCGTGAAGTGCACCAAGCGCAAGGCCGTCTTCGGCTTCCGCGCCGACCACCGGCATCTCAACCCGCGCGATGTTGTGCATGGCGGCTGGATGACCAGCTTCGTCGATGTCGCGATGGCGCAGTCGGCGATGTACCAGCTTGGGGTGGTCGGGCTGACTCCGACGATTCATCTGGAGGCGGATTTCCTCGCACCGATCCTTCCCGGCCAGTGGATCGAATGCGACGCGCGCCTGGTCAGGAGTACGCGCACGATGAACTTCGTCGAGGGTTCGGTCGTCGCCGACGGCGCGCCGGTCCTGAGGTGTTCGGCGATATACCGCAAGCCGCGACACGTGAAGCCGCGGGTCGGCACGATCATGTCGCCGACGGACCCTGTTTACGCCTGAACGGCCGGGCCGGTTAGGCGACGGTGAAGCCGGCGCTGCCGATCGCCTCGACGGTCAGCTTCACATGGGTGTCGGGTGTGAGCGCGACGGCCGCGGAGGCGGCATCCGCCAGCACGATATAGCCCGCCTCGAGCGTATCGCCGGTCTCGGCGGCGAACCTTGCCGCCTCGGCGAGCGAGCGCTCGGGGTGTCCGAGGATGGCAGCGGACGAGCCGATCTCGACGGCGCGGCCGTTGAACTCGAGGACCATGCCGAGATTGCCGGTGTCGATGTCGTGCGCGGCCCACTGCCCCAGTATGTATCCCGACGCCGAGGTGTTGTCCGCCACCACGTCTTCCAGCGAGAACTTGAAGTCCATGTACCGGCTGTCGATGATCTCGATCGCGGGCGCCACCGCCGCCACATGGGTCATGGCCTCGGCCGGCGAGAGCAGCCCCGAGATGGGTGACTTCAGAAGATAGGCGATCTCGGGCTCGACGCGCGGATGGCAGTAGTCGTCATACTCGATCGTCCCCCGTCCTGGAACAGCATGCCGTCGGTCAGCCGGCCGTAGACCGGCTCGGAGACGCCCATCTGGGCCGCCTTCGCCCGGCTCGTCAGGCCCATCTTCACTCCCGTGCGTTTCTCGCGCAGCGCGATCGCCCGCGCCTGGGTCCGGTACGCGTAGGCGAGCGAGAGCACGCCTTTTTTCTTCGACGAAAGCTGCGCAATGGGTTTTGCGCACCGCTGGGCATTGTCGAGCGATTTCGTGATCGTGTTGAGCTCGGCCGCGGTGCGGCGCTTCGATTTTCTGGCTATTTTCCGTTGTTCCTCAGGAAGCGCCGAAGGCGGCACGCACCGAACCGAGTCCGTTGATCCGGACCTCGTAAACCTCGTCCGGGGTGACGGGAACCATCGGCCCCAGCGCGCCGGACATGACGATGTCACCGGCCATGAGCGGGCGGCCGCGTGTGACCATCTCGCGGGCCAGCCAGACCACTGCGTTGAGCGGGTTGCCGAGACAGGCCGCGCCCGCGCCTACGGAAACCGGTTCCCCGCGATGCTCGACCACCATGCCGCACAGGCGCGGATCGAAGTCGTCGAGCCCGCGCGGCTCGTTGCCCAGGACGAAGAGGCCCGACGAGGCATTGTCGGCGATCGTGTCGACGATGTTGATGTCCCAGTCCGCGATCCGGCTGCCGACGATCTCGATCGAGGCGACGGCATAGTCGATGGCGCGGGTCACGTCGGCGACCGTCGCCAGTTCCATGTCGAGGTCGTCGCCGAGGACGAAGGAGACTTGATATCCCAGTCCGCGATCCTGCTGCCGACGATCTCGATCGAGGCGACGGCATAGTCGATGGCGCGGGTCACGTCGGCGACCGTCGCCAGTTCCGTGTCGAGATCGTCGCCGAGGACGAAGGAGACTTCGCCCTCGATGCGTGGCTGTAACACGGCGCCGGCGGGCACTTCCGCGCCGTCCGGGATCGCCATGTCGGCGAACAGCATGCCGAAGTCCGGCTGGTCGACACCGAGCTGGGTCTGGACCACGGCCGAGGTCAGCCCGATCTTGCGACCGACCAGGCGCCGGCCGTGTTCGAGCCAGTGCCGCGTGTTCGCGTCCTGGACCGCATAGGCCGCGTCGAGGTCTCGCTTGGGCAGATCCGCGCGCACCGGGCGGCATGGTGTGCCCGTGTCCTGGGCGTCGCGCAGCCGTTTGGCCAGGGCGTTGATTTTCGTTACTGATGGTTTACGTGCCACGCCGCCTTATCCCCAAACGTTCGCATGCCGGTGTCACCCTAGGGGACACGGGTGGTTTTAGGAATGTGCGGCGTTCCTGTCCATCGGGCGACGGACGGATGTTTTGCGCATTGAAACGGGGGGCTAGGAGTTCGTGCCCGAGCCCAGGAAGGCCCGCCAGATCGCGTCGAACTGCGCGTGGGTGTCCGATAAGGCCTCGACGAGACGGGGATCGAAATTGCCCCGGGAATCGATTCTCTCGTCCCCGTGCAGGATGATCTCGCATGCCTGGGCGTGGTCCGGCGCGGGCTTGTAGGGCCGCGGCGCGCTCGAGTCGGTCTTCGCCCTTCTCTTGCCGCAGCAGGTAGAGGAGCCCCGCATCCCCGCCCATCAGCTCC
>JAYPRP010000094.1:0-6613 GCA_038132575.1 Rhodospirillaceae bacterium | reverse complement strand
CTGGTCGGCGCAACGGTGCCGCCCTCCAGGCAAAGCGCCGCGGCATCCACATGCAAAAGGCCGACAAGATCGATGGTCAGGATCTCGATCAGGTGATCAAGCGACCGCGCCTTGAGCAGCGCGACGACCGCTGCGTGGATGCGATTCTGGCTCTGCAGGTTGGCGCGGCTGGCGTCGATCAGGTCGGAGCTCTGCGCATGCTGTTTTGCAAGATCGTCGCGCATCCGTGCGAGCATCGCGTCCTGCAGATCAACGACCTCACCGCCGGCGGGGTCGGCATCCTCGAACGCGCGCTGGGGTGCCTCAAGGACCGACAGAAGCTCCGGGTGACGCTTCAGGAAGTCCGGATGCGATTCCAGGAACTCCGCGACCTGCGCCTCGCCGATCTCGGCCGGCGCCGCTGCGTCGGGACGGGGTGCCTTGCTGCTCACGGGCGCACGCGCCATGTGCGGGTCGCCATTCGACTACTCCGCGGCATTCTTGCGATCACTCGCTTGCTCGAGGATTGACTGCTCCGTCGCCTCCCAGTCCTTCAGGAAGGCGGCGAGCCCCTTGTCGGTGAGCGGGTGCTGGTAGAGTTGCCGCAGGACTGCCGGCGGAAGGGTCGCGACATGCGCCCCGGCCATCGCCGATTCGACGACATGGGCCGGGCCACGGATGGAAGCAACCAGCACCTCCGTCTCGAAGCCGTCATACTGGGAATAGATCTCGACGATGTCTTCGATCAGGTCGAGCCCGCGCAATCCCATGTCGTCGAGACGTCCGACGAAGGGCGAGATGAACGTAGCACCGGCCTTCGCCGCGAGCACCGCCTGCGCGGCAGAAAAGCAGAGCGTGACATTGACCATGATGTCCCGGTCGCGCAGCGCCTTGCAGGACTTCAGGCCGGCGGGCGTGAGCGGAACCTTGATCGCGACATTGGGCGCGATCGCTGCAAGCACATCGGCCTCGGCCATCATGTCCTCGTGCTCGGTCGCGGTGACTTCCGCGCTCACCGGTCCGGGAACGACGTCGCAGATCTCGGCGATCACAATCGAGCATATTGCGCCCGGACTTGGCGATCAGCGAGGGATTGGTGGTCACCCCGTCCACCAGGCCGCTGTCGGCCAGATCGCGTATCTCCGCCAGATCGGCGGTGTCCACAAAAAACTTCATTCCCCGAATTCCTTCTTCCGCGTCGTGTTTGCGATGCGCCAGGAACTGATCCCGCGGCCGCCTGCGCCATGCGTTGGCCGTCCGCGAGTCGCCGACTAAAGTGTACCCGATGCCCCCGAGCGACACCACCGCACCCGCATGCGCCGACGCAGCCAAGGCCGCCGCCGACACCGTCGGCGTGTTGCTGCCCCTGCCCGTCGCCGGCCCCTACGATTATCGGGTGCCCGAAGGCATGCATCTCGAACCGGGCAACTTCGTGTACGCACCGCTCGGATCGCGCGAGCTCGTGGGCATCGTCTGGGGCGACGCGGCCGGCGATGTTGACGAGTCGAAGCTGCGGCCCGTCTCCGGGCGCATCGAGACCCGGCTGTTCCCGGAGGAGCTGCGCCGTTTCGTCGACTGGGTCGCAGCCTACACGCTGAGCGCCCCCGGCGCCGTTTTGCGGATGGCCCTGCGCTCACCCGATGCCCTCCTGCCGCCGAAACCCGTTGTCGCCTACCGCGCCGGCGATCCCCCCGAAGGCCTGCGCATGACGCCGGCACGATCGCGCGTCCTCGACCTGCTGCGCGACGGGCCGCCGATGACAGCACGCGACCTGGCCACCGAGGCCGGCGTGTCCCAGGGCGTCGTCAAGGGGCTCGCCGACGCAGGCGCCCTGGCGCGGGTCGATCTCGCCCCGCCGCCCCTGTTCGGCGACCCGGATCCGGAGCGCCCCGGCCTGCCGCTTTCCGACGATCAGGCCCGGGCCGCGGCGCAGCTGCGTTCCGACGTCGCTGCGGACTGTTTCTCTGTCACCCTCCTCGACGGGGTGACAGGGTCGGGCAAGACGGAGGTGTATTTCGAGGCGATTGCCGCCGCGCTCCACGCCGGCAATCAGGTGCTGGTGCTGGTCCCCGAGATCGCCCTGACCCCGCAATGGCTCGACCGCTTCGCACAGCGCTTCGGGGTCGAACCCGCGGTCTGGCACTCCGACCTCGGGCAGATGCGCCGGCGAAAGACGTGGCGCGCCGTGGCCGACGGGGCGGCCCGCGTCGTCGTTGGCGCGCGCTCGGCCCTGTTCCTCCCGTTTCCGGAGCTCGGGCTGATCGTCGTGGACGAGGAGCACGAGTCCGCCTTCAAGCAGGAAGACGGTGTGGCCTATCACGGCCGCGACATGGCCATCGTCCGCGCGCGGATCGCGGACTGTCCGGCGATCGTCGCCTCCGCCACCCCATCGCTCGAAACCCGGGTGAATGTCGAGCGCGCCCGCTACCGGTCGATCGTCCTGCCCCAACGCTTCGGCCCCGCGTCCCTGCCCGCGATCGAGACAATCGACATGCGGGCGGCAGACCTGCGCGCCGACCGGTTCCTCTCGGATCCGCTGGTCGCCGCGATCGAGGCGAACATGGCCGACGGCGAACAATCGCTGCTGTTCCTGAACCGTCGCGGGTATGCCCCCCTCACCCTGTGCCGAACCTGCGGGCATCGCTTCGCCTGCCCGAGCTGCAGCGCGTGGCTGACCGAACACCGGTTCCGCAAGCGGCTGCAATGCCATCACTGCGGATACGAGGAACCCACGCCGGTCAACTGCCCGTCGTGCGACAAGATGGAAACGCTCGTCGCGTGCGGACCAGGCGTCGAACGTATCGCAGAGGAGGTGATCGCTCGGCTTCCCGATGCACGGGTCGAGATCATGACCAGCGACACCATGCGCGGCCCCGAGACGGCACAAAGACTCGTCCAGGCGGTCGAGAATCACGAGATCGATCTCCTGATCGGGACCCAGATGGTCGCAAAGGGACACCATTTCCCCAACCTGACGCTCGTGGGGATCATCGATGCGGATCTAGGGCTCGCGGGTGGCGACCTGCGTGCCGCCGAGCGCACCTACCAGGTGCTGCAGCAGGTCGCCGGGCGCGCCGGACGCGCCGAACGGCCGGGCCGGGTGCTGATCCAGACCTTTCAGCCCGAGCATCCGGTCATGAAGGCCCTGGCATCAGGCGACCGCGACGGGTTCATGGCTCTCGAAAGCGAAGCACGGCGGGCCGGCGCATGGCCGCCCTTCGGACGCCTCGCGGCCGTCATCGTGTCGAGCCGCGATCCCGATGTGGCCGAAGGGGTTTCGCGCGCACTCGCGCGATGCGCTCCCGACACCAACGGCGTAAGGGTGTTGGGGCCGGCGCCCGCGCCGCTCGCACTCCTGCGTGGCCGACACCGTCGGCGCCTGCTGCTGAAGGCATCCCTGGATTCCCCGATCCAAGGGCTGGTCCGCAACTGGCTGTCGCAGGTGAAGGTGCCCTCCAACGCCCGTGTTCGGGTGGACATCGACCCCTACAGCTTCCTCTAGTCGGTCGGCCGTCAATCCCGACCGTCCGCGCATGTGACGAAACGACGCCGCCGCGAAGCGCTGAAAAACCGGCGATTTTCCATAGTTTTTGCGCTGCGGTACGCTTGCCAGCCCCAAAGCCGTATGCTACCAAGCGCCTGCCTTTTCCAAGGGTCGAGGCCCTTCGGGCGGCAGCCGAAAAATATCTCTTGATATCAATCGGTTACACATAAATCGCGCAAGCAAAAACAGGCTCCGGGGGGGGCAGTCGCAGGTGGCGGCGGATACAAGTGTTGTCGGCGATATCGCGGAACGGTACGGGCTCGCGCTTTACGAGCTCGCCGACGAGGCCAAGAGTCTCGACGAGGTGGCCGCGGATCTGACCGATCTGAAACAGCTGATTGCGGACAGCGACGAGCTGACCAAGCTCCTGCGTTCCCCCCTGATCGATCGCGAGGACAAGTCCCGCGCGATGACGGCGATCATGGAGAAGGGCGGCGCGGGCGAACTGACCCGTCGGTTCGTGGGGGTCGTGGCGGGCAATAATCGTCTCTTCGCCCTCGATGCAATGATCACGGCCTATCTGGCCGAGCTCGCGCGCCGACGCGGCGAGATCACGGCCGAGGTCACATCTGCCCGCGCGCTGAACGATGAACAACTGCAGCAGCTGACCGAAAGCCTGCGTGCAAAACTGGGTGGAAAAATTGCCGTCGATCCCAAAGTGGACCCCTCGCTCATTGGCGGGCTGGTGGTCCGGGTTGGATCGCGGATGATCGATGCATCGCTGAAGACCAAGCTTCAGCGCCTGCAATACGCCATGAAGGGAGCGTAGAGGATGGAAATTCGTGCCGCGGAAATTTCGGCGATCCTGAAGGATCAGATCGCCAATTTCGATGCCGAGGCCGACGTCTCTGAGGTTGGTCAGGTCCTGTCTGTCGGCGACGGTGTCGCCCGCGTATATGGCCTCGACAACGTCCAGGCCGGCGAGATGGTGGAGTTCCCTGGCGGGATTGTGGGCATGGCCCTCAACCTCGAGACCGACAATGTCGGCATCGTCATCTTCGGCGATGACCGCGACATCAAGGAAGGCGATACGGTCAAGCGGACCGGCGACATTGTCGACGTCCCCGTGGGCATGGGCCTGCTGGGCCGTGTGGTCGATGCTCTGGGCAATCCGATCGACGGCGGCGGCGACCTCGCAACCGACGAGCGCCGGCTTGTGGACGTCAAGGCGCCGGGCATCATCCCGCGTGAATCCGTGAGCGAGCCCGTCCAGACCGGCCTCAAGGCTCTCGACGCCCTCGTCCCGGTCGGCCGCGGCCAGCGCGAACTCATCATCGGCGACCGCCAGACCGGCAAGACCGCCGTCATCATCGACACGATCCTGAACCAGAAGAAGATCAACGAGAGCGGCGACGAGTCCAAGAAGCTCTACTGCATCTATGTCGCTGTGGGCCAGAAGCGCTCGACCGTCGCCCAGGTGGTGAAGACCCTCCAGGAATACGGCGCGATGGACTACACCATCGTCGTCGCGGCCACGGCCTCCGATCCGGCACCGCTGCAGTTCCTGGCGCCCTACACGGGTTGCGCCATGGGCGAGTTCTTCCGCGACAGCGGCAAGCACGCGGTCATCTTCTATGACGATCTTTCGAAGCAGGCGACGGCGTATCGCCAGATGTCGCTCCTGCTCCGCCGCCCGCCGGGGCGCGAGGCCTTCCCGGGCGACGTCTTCTATCTCCATTCCCGGCTGCTCGAGCGCGCCGCGAAGATGGGCCCCGACAGCGGATCGGGCTCGCTGACGGCGCTGCCGGTCATCGAGACCCAGGCCAACGACGTGTCGGCCTACATCCCGACCAACGTGATCTCGATCACCGACGGCCAGATCTTCCTCGAGACGGACCTTTTCTATAAGGGCGTCCGCCCGGCGATTAATGTCGGTCTGTCGGTGAGCCGTGTGGGCTCCGCCGCGCAGACGAAAGCGATGAAGTCCGTCGCGGGAACGATCAAGCTCGAGCTCGCCCAGTATCGCGAGATGGAGGCCTTCTCGCAGTTCGCCTCCGACCTCGACCGCGTCACCCAGCAGCTGCTGGCGCGTGGTGCACGCCTGACCGAACTTCTTAAGCAGCCGCAGTACGCGCCGCTCGCCGTGGAAGAGCAGGTCGTCGCGATCTTCGCGGGTGTGCGCGGCCATCTCGACGGCATCGCGATCAACGACGTCAGCCGGTTCGAGGCCCAGTTCCTCGACCATGTGCGCGACAATCACGCGGACATCCTCACGGACATCCGTGACAGCGGCGCGCTGAGCGAAGAGACCGAGAAGAAGCTCGAGGAGGCCGCGTCGGCCTTTGCGAAGACCTTCGCCTAGGCACCGGTCAGATAGCGCAAAGACGAAACGATGGCCAGTCTCAAGGATTTCCGGGTCCGCATCGCGTCGGTGAAATCGACGCAGCGCATCACGTCGGCGATGAAGATGGTCGCCGCCGCGAAGCTGCGGCGGGCGCAGGAAGAGGCGATCGCGGCACGGCCCTACTCGGAGCGCATGGAGCGGATGCTCGGCTCGCTCGCAGAGAGCGCCGCGGCGTCGGGCAACGCCCCGCCCCTGCTCGCCGGCAACGGCAAGGACGACACGCACCTGATCGTGGTCATGACGACCGACCGCGGACTGTGCGGCGGCTTCAACGGCAGTATCGGCCGCTGGACCCGGCAGCATATCCAGTCGCTGCGCGCCAATGGCAAGCAGGTCAAACTCCTGATCGTCGGCCGGAAGGGCCGCGGCATTCTGCGCGGCGAGTTCGGCGACATGATCATCGATACCCTCGAGGACACGGCGCGTCCGGCGCCCCGCTTCGAGACGGCCGCCGAGATCGCCCAGCGCGTGCGCACGATGTTCGAGGCGGGCGAGTGCGATGTCTGCACCATCGTCTACAACAAGTTCGTCTCGGCCCTGACCCAGGACGTGACCCCGCAGCAGCTCATCCCCTTCGCACTCCCGGAGAGCGCGGAAGACGGCGGCGACGCCAATGCGAACACGGCGGGGAACGCGGCCTACGAGTACGAACCGAACGAGAAAGACATCCTGACGGATCTGCTGCCGCGCAACCTGTCGGTCCAGGTGTTCCGGGCCATGCTCGAATCCTTTGCCTCCGAGCAGGG
>JAYPRP010000093.1:0-6746 GCA_038132575.1 Rhodospirillaceae bacterium | reverse complement strand
CCGTGTGGGCCGTGCGGGTCGCGCCGCGGGGCGGGGCCGGGAAGGGCGTCGTCGGCAGCGCGATCACCCCGTCGTCGCCGAGCAGATCCTCGATCCGCGCACGATAGCGCGGGCGCGCTGCGGCGGCCTCGGCGCGGGCCGCGTCCGACCAGTTGCGCCCGATCAGGAAGTTCTCCGCCACCTCGAAGCCAAACCGTGGATCGGTCCGGTCGATCCAGTCGCCGAAGGTCTCCCACGCCTCGCGGCCCTGGAGCGTCGCCTGATGCCCGAACCAGGTCTCGATCCCCTCAGCCGCGACGATTTCGTGCGTGTGGTCGCGGGTCGCGGCGCGGACCCGTTCGAGCGGTCCCGCCAGCGCGTCGCGAACGGCCGCGTCGGCGTAGGCGAACAGGTCGCTCGCGACGATCAGGCGCGGCGTTGCGTGGTCGCCGATCTCGGTGTCGAGGAGAACCTCACCGGCGCGTGCGAAGGTGTCGGCGTCGCGGGCGAACCAGCCGACCGTGTCGAAGCTCGGCGCCTGGTCGATGGCGTTGGTGAAGGGGATGCGGCCGTGGGTGGTGCGCATGCCCACAAGCCCGCAGAAGCTCGCGGGCACGCGCACCGAGCCGCCCGTGTCGGTGCCCAGCGCGATGTCGACCAGCCCGCCGGCGACGGCGGCGGCCGAGCCGCTCGACGAGCCGCCGGGCACATGGCCAGGTGCGGCCGGGTTTTCGGGCGTGCCGAAGTGGGCGTTCTCGCCGAAGATGCCGCGCGACAGCTCGTCAGTGTGGGTTTTGCCCACCATCGTCGCGCCGGCGGCGACCAGCGCTGCGACGGACCACGAGGTCCCGGTGGCCGCCTCGTGGGTGCGCTTCCAGTCGGGGTTGCCGCCGCCGGTCACGTGGCCGACGACGTCGTAGAGGTCTTTCGCCGCGAGGGTCAGGCCCGACAGCGGTCCGCCCGCCGCGCCTTCGAGGAAGGCATCGGTGTCGGTACAGAACGCGCCGTACGGGTCGTCGAAGGGAAGCGGCATCGGCGCGGCGCCGCTACTCGCCCAAATCGACAATAGCGATGACGGGGCCGCCACCCTGGGGCCCCTGATGCATCGCGTCGACCGAGACAAACACGGCCGGGTCGCCGATGGCCGTCGCTGCGACGCCGCCGACGGCGGCCTTGGAATGGCGGTGATGATGCACGTCGGAATCGTCGAGCATGATCTGGCGCCGGCCGCGCAGGCGCGCGCGGGGATCGGCCTCGCACTTCATGAAGCAGTTGACCACCTTGCCGCCGAGGTCGTCGGCGCGCGGCCGCTTGGGTAACTCAAGGCCGGCGTCACGAATCGCGTCATAGATGCCGTCGATGTCGAGCGCGTCCTTCATCACGGCGTGCCCGATGCGGTAGCTCCCGCCGGCGCCCGCCTTGTTGCCGAACAGCACGATCTGCGCCCGGTCGAGCTCGACGCCCGACGAGCAGGAGGAGACGGCGGAATAGATGTCGAGATTCCTGCAAATCTCCTCGGGCTTCGGCATTTGGATTTCGCCCAGCGCGACACCGATGCCGAGCGCCGTCGTACCGTTCGACACGCCCATGGAATCGTGGACCTCGCAGGCGACTGTCTCGCCGCGGGCATGCGCATCCTGCACACCTTCGACTGTCAGCAGCGGCGTCTTGGTCTGGACGTAGTGGACGTCGGCCGGGTCATCGATGCCGGCGTCGGTCATGGCGAGGCGGACGGCGGCGGCGACCTTCTCGACCATGGCCGGGCGGCCGATGTCTTCGGGGAAGAGCTCCTCGCTCATGGCGACGCCCATCACGATTCGGTCCTGGTTGGCCGGTCCGATCCCGTCGTCGCGTGCGAAGACGACCGCGTGTGGTGTGATGACGCCGTCGCAGCCGCCGGACCACACCATGGGGATTTCCTTGATCTCGGCCTCGCTGCGGCTGCCATGGTTCATCAGGACGCCGCGAAAGGCCTGGTCAGACAGGATGCGCGTGAAGTCGTTGACCCCGCCATTGCCCTCCGTCTTGCCGATGACTGCGATAATCTCATCCGCGGCGACATCGCCCGAGGCGATCCATTCATCCAGTCCCGAGGCGTCGGACACAGACTTGATTTCGATCTTGCGGACGTCGATGGCCATGTTGAACTTCCTTTGAAAAGTGGAACTGGGTTTAGGCAGGGTCGACTCGGTGCATACCACGATCGACGTTATGCAATGACACCGCGCCCGTCTCGGTGATTTGGAATGTGTCGCCGGTCTGCACCCCGGCCTTCTCGTCCGTTGTTATTACGTTGGGCTGCACCACAAGGCACATGTTCGGCTTCAGGCTAATGTCCGGGATCGGACCTGCGGGCCGGCTCCGAGAGCCCAGCACCGGCGGCAGGTAGCCGCCGCCGAAACCGTGAATCAGATCGTCATACGTGGAGAAGCCGTTCTCCTCGATCACGGATGACGCCTCGACGATTTCGGCGGCGTGGGTGCCGGGTTTCAGCTTTGCCACGATGGCATCCATGGCGGCGTCGGATGTGTTGTGCAGGTCGCGATAAAGCTGCGTAGGTTCGGCACCGACCGTGAAAGTGCGTAGGATTTGGCCCGGATAGTCCCAGAAGTTTGCACTGATTTCGGCGAACACGACATCGCCCGTCGCGACCTCTCGGGTGAGTGGCCATTGGCGGGGAACGCAGGTGTCGGGGTTCGCCATCGATGTGACTCCGAAGAAGTGGATCAGGTTGGTGCCGCCATGGGGAATGAAGGCGCGTTCGACCAGATTGCCCAGATCCCGCTCATTGTGGCCCAAGCGAATGCCCTTTCGCAGTCCTTCGTAGCCGGCGTCGGACAGTGCGGCGCCGATCCGCAGCCACTCGATCTCTTCTTCGGACTTGATCAGTCTTGCGCCAAAGAACGCACCGTTCAGGTCGACCAGGGCTTCGGCGCGGGCATCGATGGCCTGGATGGCGCCCAGCGGCATGGCGCCGATCACGCCGATACGCGGATTAGGCCGGCCACGGGCCTCGATGGTTTCGATGACAGCGGGGATCGTGCGACGTTCACCGCCCCATAGGACCTCGGTTTCCCATGCCATGAGCCGGCATTCGGGCAGGTGGTTGTAGAACTGGATATACATGGCCGGTGTGTGGCCACGGGTGAAGATCACCGCGGCTTCGACGGTCACCGGCCAGCCGGTGAAGTAACCGACCGCGGGTCCCGACATCCAGGCGCCGTAGACCAGCACGTGATCGAGCGAATGCTCGTCCATCCAATTGTAGATCAGCTTTCGGCGATTGCGCATTTCCGTGTCGGAGAACCGCGGATACGCCTGGCCCATGATGTCCCGGTGAATCTTCTGGAGGCCGCGCAGGCGCGCGCGACGGATGGTTTTAGCCATGTTGTCCTCCCACTTGGTTCCCGGCAGTTATCGTAGCTTTCCTTTGTGCTAGCTTCCATCGTCCTCGCCAGTGCGGGAACTCAGGGGAACAGGGGGAGACTAGTCATGGGTGAAACAGATATTCCGATCGGCGGCACGTGCGATCCTGTCTTTGCCGCAGTTGAAGAAGTGTTCCGCGAAAATTTTGCCAGCCGGCACGAAATCGGGGCCGGTGTCTGCGTCTACAAAGACGGCGAGAAGGTCGTCGATTTGTGGGGTGGTCACAGGGATGCGTCGCGGACCGAGCCTTGGGAGGAGAACACGATCGTCCTAATGAACTCGGTGGTGAAGTCGATTTGTGCCCTGGCCGTGCATGTGCTGGCCGATCAGGGGCGGGTCGATCTCGATGCGCCGGTGGCGGACTACTGGCCCGAATTTGGCCAGAACGGCAAGGAGGGCATTCTTGTCCGCCACGTTCAGGCACATGAATGCGGTGCAATCTTTTCGGACTCGGCCATGCCCGGCGACTGGTTCGACTATCCGGCACAATGCGCCGCCATTGCCGCCCAGCCGCCAGCTTTCCCGGCGGGCACAAAGGGCGCCTACAACACCATTAATATCGGGTTCATTCTGGGCGAAGTGGTGCGCAAAGTCACCGGCGAGACGATCGGTACCTTTATTCGCGAGGAAATCTCCGAACCACTCGGTGCCGAATATAATCTCGGCCTGACGCCCGATGAGGCGGCCCTGTGCGCCACGATGCACACCAACCCAGAGAACAAGTTCTGGTCGGCCGGCGCACAATCCGGCTCCAACCTGCACCGCGCCTGGTCCGGGCGACCCGACCGCGACGACCTGCTCAACTGCGAGGAAATCCGAGAAGGTGAGTTGCCGGCGTTCGGCGGCCATGGAAACGCCCGCGGGGCAGCGAAGATTTACGCCATGCTGGCCGGCAATGGCGAAGTGGACGGCGTACGCATTCTCAAGCCCGAGACGGTCGAGCGGGCCGCGCAGTTCGTCTGGGAAGGAATCTGCTACATGACCGAGTGGCCGCTGCGCATGGGCCTCGGTTTCGAGCAGAACTCGCCGCCGTATATTGCCATGGGCGAGAACATGAAGGCGTTTGGCAAACTGGGCTCTGGCGGTGCGCTGGCCTTCTGCGACCGCGAACGCAACCTCGCCTTCAGCTACTGCACCAACTTTCAGTGCGAGGGCGCCGGAACCGGCATTCGCTGCCGTTTGCTGGGTGAGGCCGCAGCGGGGGTCGCACCGGAATGGACAGCCGCCGGCCCGGCATAGACGAGTCTGGGCTCACGTATTTGGGTGCGCGCGCCCGAGGACTAGGAAAAGTGCGGGCGTTCGACCGTCAGGCGTACCAGGACATCCGTGCGGCCCAAGATGGCGCTGGTCCGCAGGAAGGGCACCGATCTTCGTCATCGATGGCGAGGGTGACGACCGCGTTGAGCGTAGGGTTCAGCCATGCGATGACGGCTAGGCGCGCGTCAAGGACCTCGAGGGCTGACTTCCTGCGCGGCGATCTGGTCGCGCAGGGCTGTGGCGCTAAGGCGTGTCAGATCAGTGTTTGAACCAGAGGGCATGGCGTCTCTCGATCAGAATGAAGAGAAGTTTGAACCCGTATCCCAGCGCGCCCGACCCGAACATCGCCGTATACATGCGCGGCATGTCGAACAGCATCTGGTTGTCGTGGACATTATGGCCCAGTCTATTGATCGAGCCGATGAACATTTCTACGACGATAACGAAAGTCCGGGCGCGCGAAAGGTGCGGCCCCAAGCATTAGACCGCGCTGCGCCGCAGTCTTACCTTCAGGCGTGCCTGGGTGGCTAGTGCGGCCCAAGATCAAGCTGTTTCAAGACCGGCTGATCGCGGAGGCCGCGTCGGGTGTGAAGATTCTCGCCGCGACTCCCTGATGTGGCGCTTTGATCGCGAAGCCCAGCGTGGTATTAACGCGACGATTTTTGTGTATAAATCTATTAACAACACTATTTTTATGTGAAAAATGCGCGATCCGTTTTCGGATCATGTCAATCGAGCCGGAGATCACGATGACCAGTTCCACGAATCCCGAAACCCTAGCACTCCATGCGGGACATCGGGCGGACCCGATGACCGGATCGGTCGCAGTACCGATCCACCAGACAACCAGCTATCAGTTTCGCGATACCGAGCATGCGGGCAACCTGTTCGCGCTCAAGGAACTGGGCAACATCTACACGCGGATCATGAACCCGACGGTCGATGTCCTCGAGCAGCGCCTTGCGGCGATCGAGGGCGGTGTGGCCGGGCTGGGGCTTTCCTCCGGCCAGGCTGCATCGATGTTCTCGATCATGAATATCGCACGGGCCGGCGACAACTTCGTCTGCTCCACCGACATCTACGGCGGCACGTGGAACCTGTTCAAGAACACCATGCGTGACATGGGCGTCGAGGCGCGTTTCGTCGATCCGGCCGATCCTGAGGCGTTTCGCGCGGCGACCGACGAGAAGACGCGCGCCTACTATGCCGAGACTCTGCCGAACCCGAAGCTAGAGGTCTTTCCGATCTCAGAAGTCGCGGCGATCGGCCGTGAACTGGGGGTGCCCCTAATCGTGGACAACACAGCGGCCCCGCTCCTGTGCCGCCCGCTTGATCACGGTGCGGCAGTCGTCATGTACTCGACCACCAAGTATATCGGCGGCCACGGTACGTCGATCGGCGGGATGATCATCGACGGTGGCAACTTCGACTGGGAGGCGCATGCCGACCGGTTCCCGCTGCTGAACGAGCCGGACCCGAGCTACCACGGCGCGGTCTGGACCGAGGCGGTGAAGCCGCTAGGTCCCATCGCCTACATCATCAAGGCCCGGGTCACGCTCCTGCGCGACATCGGGGCTGCGATGTCACCGCAGAACGCGTTCCAGTTCATCCAGGGCCTCGAGACACTCCCGCTGCGCATGGAGCGGCACTGCGAGAATGCGATCAAGGTGACCGATTATCTGCAGGCCCACGACAAGGTCGAGAAGGTAATCTTCCCGGGCCAGATGGACGGTTATGCGCGCGAGCGGGCCGACAAGTATCTGAACGGCGGATTCGGCGCGCTGACCGGTATCGTCCTCAAGGGCGGTGACGAGGCGGGTCGCAAGTTCATCGATTCGCTGGAAATGCTTTACCACGTGGCCAACATCGGCGACGCGCGCTCGCTGGCGATTCACCCGGCCTCGACCACGCACAGCCAGCTCGACGCCGACGAGCTGCTGCAGGCCGGTGTCGAGCCGGGCTATGTGCGGCTGTCGATCGGCATCGAGCATATCGATGACATCATCGCCGACATCGACCAGGCGCTGACAAAGGCCTAGTCGGAACGCGATATTTCGATAAGGACGCGGCCCCGGATCCGGGGC
>JAYPRP010000092.1:0-6829 GCA_038132575.1 Rhodospirillaceae bacterium | reverse complement strand
GTCCACCTGGAGCACGAACCCGGCTTCGTGGATCGCGTTGTATTCCGGACGCAGCGCCTCGATCAGCGCCTCGCGATAGGAGTCGCGGTCGGGGTAGTAGCGGTTCGGCACATAGGTCGACAGGCAGCCCGGCGAGACCGAGTTCATGAAGATGTCGGTGGGCTTCTCCGTGTCCGTGGCCGCCTTGAGGTTGGCGATGTCGCGCTCGAGTGGCGCGTGGTCCGCGTAGGAGACCGGCCCCTCGCAGACGGTCGCCTTCATCAGTTCCGTGCCTGAATTGTTGCCGAGCGTTTCCATGATCTCCGGGAAGTCATGGAAATCGCGTGGAAAGGGACGGTCGGGCACGCCGGTGCCGTCCGTCGCTGCCAGTCCCGCCAGCCGGTGGCGCGCATAGACATGGTAGGAGATCTTGCTCATCTCGCCGTCGCAAACGACATCGACACCCGCCGCGACCTGGTCGCGCACCACGTCCATCACGGCCGTCGTGGTGCGGGCGTGCAGTGCGGCTTCGTCCACCGCTTCGCCGCGGTCCTCCTGGCGCAGCAGCTCGAGCAGGTCGTCGGGCCGGGGCAGGCTGCCCACATGGGTCGTCAGGATACGGTCCGTGCTGAGTTTCATGATCGCGGTCTCCCCTTCGTTATCGGCGCCACGGCTATTATTTCTTCTCGTGATAGACGCCGAAGGTATTGCGCATATACCAGCCGAACCATTCCCGATAGCTCTGGACGGGATATTTTGGCGGGTTGTCCGGGCCGAAGCATGACGCGAGCGGTTCGTTACGAGCCTCAAAGTCGGGATTGACAAAGACCGGGATCGCGTAGCGGTCGTTTTCCAGCGGTGGTACTACCCGGTGGGTCGTCGCCCGGAAGCGGTCATTGGTCCAACGTGTCGCGAACTGCCCCAGGTTCACCACCATCGCGCCTTCGGGCATCTCCGGCCAGAACCAGTTGCCGTCCTCGTCCATGATCTGTAGGCCTTCTTCCGCGGCGGGCGGCAGGAAGGTCATGAAGCCGGTGTCACGGTGGGCGTGGATACCCATTTCGGCGTCCTGGTGCTCCGGCAGCGGCGGGTAGGTCGCGTTCCGGAAATAGGTGTAGGGCGTCTCGAAGTGGGGGGCAAAATAGTCCGCCGGCAGTTCGAGTGACAGTGCCCAGATGGGCAGCAGCTTTGCACCGAGTTCCGTGATCGTGTTCATGTAGGAGAGCGTTGTTTCGCGGAAACCGGGCACGACGTCTTCCGGCAGCCACTGATTCGGGCCGTAGAACTGGGTACCGACGCGCACATGGGGATGGTCGGCCGGATACTCGGTGGCGGTGAAAAAGGCCTGGGAAATGGACGGCTTGCGGTTGTCCTCCATCTCGCCGGTTTCGAGATAGTCGGCGCGGATACCCATGTAGCCGCGGTGTTCGGTGTTCAGGGGGACGCTCTGCTTCACGTCCTCCGGCAGATCGTGGAACTGCTTGGACGCGGCGAACATGCCGTCGATGTCGGCCTGCGGTACGCCGTGGTTGACAATGCACATGAAGCCGATCGTCTCCCAGACGTCGCGCCACCGATCCGCGAGCCGGACCGGTGCGTCGGGGTCGCCTGCAATGACGTCGCCGACGTCGATCACCGGAAGTTCGCGGTGCGGCACGTCCCGCGCGGCGCGGCTGGCGGTGGACTGGGTTGTGATGTTCATTTGCACCTCCCCCGGCGCGCACTACAGTGCCGCGCTCTCCGTGTGACTTTATGGCGCGCTGGAAACGGAGTCCATGTCCCGCGTCGGCGGGCGCGACCGTTGGCGTTCCCGTAGCCTGCGGATATGGTACCCGCCATGGAACGCCGTCTCGCCGCCATCCTCGTCGCCGTCATGGGGGACATGGATGCCGCCCACGGGAATCGCGAGAAACTGCTGGCCGCCTGCCCCGACTTTACGGTCGAGAACTGGGCGCTGACGTAGAACTGCCAGGACCCGGAGCGGCTCGCCCGCGATCGGGCAAAACTCGCCGAAGCGGGGTTGCCCTATATCGCACCAGATGCTGTCGCGCCGACAGTCGGGCGTCAGTTGAGCAGGGCTAGCGATAGCTGCGGGAACGCGATCAGGAGAATCGTCACCGCCAGCATGATCACCACATAGGGGAACGCCCCCCGAAAGATTTGGTTAAGGGTGATCGAAGCGTCTGTGATCGTCGATCTGACCACGTAAACGGCGATACCCAATGGCGGCGTCAGGAGCCCCATTTCGACCGCGATCACGGTCACGATGCCGAACCAGATCAAGTCCCCACCGAAGCTGAGGACAATGGGCAGCACCAGCGGCAGCACGATCAGCATGATGGATACGGAATCCAGGAACATCCCGAGGATGATCACCAGCACGATGTAGAACACCATAAACCAGAAGAAACTCACTTCCGCCCCGCCGATCGACGAGCTGGCGAACTGCGGCAGGCCGGACAGCGCCAGCATCTTGCCGTAGATGTTCGCCGCAAGGATCAGGAACAGTACCGAGACGGTTGTGTGCCCGGTCTCCAGCAGCACCTTCCACAGCTTCGGCCAGGTGAGACGGCGTTTGACCAGCGCGATGATCAGGGCGCCGGCGGCGCCTACTGCTCCCGCCTCGACCGGCGTGAAGAATCCGCCATAGATGCCGCCGAGCACCGCCGCCACGAGAATGATGATCGGCAGCACCATCTGCAGGGCCTCGCCGACCTTCAGGTCGACTTCTTCGGAATCGTCGGGTTGCCCCACATAGGACGGCCAGAAATAGGCCATGGCGATGATCGAGATACCCATGGCGAAGGCCAGGATGATTCCAGGGATTACGGCAGCCAGAAACAGCAGCCCGACGGACTGCTCGGCAACGAAGCCGTAGATGATCAGGAGAAGGCTCGGCGGAATCAGCATGCCCAGCACCGAGCTTCCGGCGACAGTGCCGACCGCGAAGGTCGGCGTGTAGCCATGCCTGATCATGTGCGGCGCCGCGATCTTCGTGAAGACCGCGGCCGAGGCAATCGATGATCCGGTGATGGCCGCGAAGATTGCGTTGGCCAGCACGGTCGCGACGCCCAGGCCGCCCTTGATCTTACGCAGGGCCCAGCGCGCGACCTTGAATGTATCACCCCCGACGTCCGATTCATTAATCACCAGACCCATCAGGACGAAGAGCGGGATCACCCCGAAGAAGAAACTGCGCAGGAATTCGTTGGAGGCCAGCTTGACGGTGTTGATGGCGATTTTGGGCGTACCCATCATCATCCAGATGCCGGCAAAGCCGAGCAGGATCAGGCCGATGCCGATATGGATGCCCATGAAGATGACTACGAGCATCCCGGCGAGCGAGAACAGGCCGATCTCGACGCGTGAGAAGTCGCCGTTCGCGACATACCAGCCGCCCGCGAACAGGCCGACCATGATCAGCAGGTGATAGAGCCCGAGCGGCTCCTTGTTGTCCTGCGCTTGGCGGCGCTTGATGGCCTGGCGAAGCTCGATCGCATGGTCGATGAGAAGCGAGAGATATTTGACGGCCACCATGGTGGCGCCGATCAGGATGATCAGGCGCAGGGGCCAGACGAGGATGGTAAAGTCGCCCTCGACGCCAAACTTGAGGTCCGGCCAGGCTTCCTCGAACTTGGAGATCGTCCCGAAGGCGATCAGACCGAAGACGAAAACGCCGCCGGCAGAAAAGATCATGTGGAACAGCTGGGCCGTGATGGGCCGCTTCTTGGTCAGCGGCTCGATATACATCTCGGCACGCGAGAAACGGCCGACATGCAGCGAGTGTGCGAGCTGCAGGAACACAGCGCCGATAAGGGAGTAACCGACGAGTTCCGTCACACCTCTGATCGGCGCGCTAAAGCCGGCGCGCGCGATGATGTCCGCGCAGATGAGAAACATCAGACCAAAGACCCAGATGGTCCCGGCGCTGTTGCAGATCGACGTCAGCTGGACAAAAAGGTTGGCGAGGCGTCGGTATACACCGATCGCCCCGCCTTCCTCGTTTACTGACGATCCGTCAGAAGCGGACAAGCTACTTGTCCCAGTTACGGATCGGGGTCTCGCCGCCGGCACGGACACCGTCCATGTAGGCCTTGATGACCTTGTCACCCGGCAGGCCCTTTTCCTTCATCCGCTCGGCCCATGCACCGGCGAGATCGGGCAGGCCGTCGGCCCACTTCTTCCGCTCTTCCATCGGCAGCTCGATGATCGTCGCACCGCCAGCGGGAAGCAGCTTGGTCAGGCTGGCCTTGTTGAAGCCGGCGACCCGCTGGGCCACGAGCTCGCCATACTCCTGACCGAGTTCCATGAACATCTTCTGCAGCTCGGGCGGCAGATCGTCGAAGGTGTCCTTGTTCATGGTCAGCGCGCCGGTCATGCCGCCGCCCATGCCAACGTTGACTATGTACGGCGCCACTTCGTGCAGCTTAAACGGTACGATACCCGTCACGGGCACGACCGCGCCTTCCGTCACGCCGGTCTGGATGCCGTTGTAGTAAACGGGCAGACCGCCGTTCACGCCAATGGCGCCGGTGCCTTCAAGCCAGGCCGCGGACGCGCCCGGAGCGTAGATTTTCTTGCCCTTCATATCTTCGACCGAGTCGATCGGTTCCTTGAGGATGAGGACATAGTCGTCGATCGTCTGCGGGCCGAGATAAACCTGGTTGTTGTCTAGGAATGCCTGCTTCATTTCGGGCACATCGCGATGCAGCGCATTCTGGATGTCGGCTGCCAGCTTCACATTGCCGGTCACGAACGGCATCACGAAGGTGACGTTCTGCAGCGGCAGCTTGTTCGGCTCCCACAGGGTGCCGACCCAGCCCACATCACCCAGGCCGTCGCCGATGCCTTCCAAGGTGTTCTGGAAGTTGTAAAGCGCACCCGCATAGGCCTCGGTCCACTCGATGTTGTGGCCGAGTGCCTTGGCGCGTTTGACCGATTCCGGGACGACGTGATCCTGGATCGTCTTCACCCAGGGCACCACCGGCGGATGGCTCGAGCTCGCCGTGAGTTTGAAGTCCGCGGCGTTCGCCGGGGACGGGGACATAACGAAAAGGACGCCCGCGGCGAGCGCGGCAGCGCCCAGAGCGGTCGTAGAAAAGAATCGAAACTTCATGATGACTGTCTCCACAGATTGCAAAACATAAGAGTCCCCGCGCCCCTCACACCTGGAGAAGACGAGGTTTCCACTGCCAACGAAATTTTCGGGAAATGCGACTTCCCTCTCGGTGCTGTGCTCACCGCTTGTGACGCGGCTTTCATACGGCACGGTATAAAAAATCCTACAGGAGTTGTCCGGGAAGGAAAAGCGCGTCGGGCACCTCTCGAGCGCGTAATGACGTGGGCCCTTTGCGCCGTCGGAACGGGCGACGCGGCTCAGTTATCGACCGTCAGGATGATGCGGCCGAAATGCGCGTTCGAGGCCATGCGATCGAGCGCGGCGCCCGCCTCGCCGAGGCTGAAGGTGCTGTCGATCGGCATACGGAAGTCGCCCTGCGCGAGCGCGTCCCAGAGACCCTCGCGCGCGAGCCGCACGACCTCGATATGCTCAGCGAGCGAGCGGGTGCGGCCGGTGGTGCCGATGTAGGTCAGACGCCGCTCGGCATGCTTATTGAAGTCGAACTCCGCGACCTCGCCGCCGAGACGGCCGATGTTGATGATCCGTCCATGGACTCGTGTGGCCGACATGTTCTGGTTCGCCGTCTCGCCGGAGACCTGGTCGATGGTCAGGTCGACACCCTTGCCGTCCGTCGCATCGAGCACCTGGTCCACCCAGCCTTCGTCGCGGGAATCCAGCGCCATGTCCGCCCCGAACTCCGACAGGCGCCGGCGGCGTTCCACGTTCGTTGATGTGCCGATCACCAGGCTCGCGCCGAGATGCTTGCCGAGCTGCATCGCTATGATGCCTACGCCGCTGCTTGCACCCTGGACCAGCATGGTCTGGCCCGGCTCGAAATGGCCGTTGGTAACGATCGCGTCATGCATGATGCAGAGGCCGGAGGTGAGGCCGGCGATCTCGAGCAGCTCGACGCCGCTTGCCGGCACCGAAAGCGTGCGCTGCCAGTCCGATACCGCATACTCAGCCCAGCCGGCCGCGCCCGTTGCGGAGACCATGTCGCCCACGGCGATGCCCTCGGCGTCGTCGCCCACCGCGACGACTTCGCCGGTAAACGACGCGCCCATGATCTTCTGGGCACCGCCCATATGGCCGTAATTGTGCCCCTGGACCGTCAGCAGGTCCGAGCGGTTGACACTGCACGCCGCGACCTTGACCAGCACCTGGCTGGCGTCGATCTCAGGCACGTCTACCTCGACGGTCTCGACGCCGTTTTCGCCGACGACGACGGCCTGCATCTTTGCTCCAGACATGTGATCTGCTTTCCTTGATGTGGAGTCACTCTACGCCGAATCCGCTGTGGAGAGGAACTGAATCGCCACCTCACAGATTGCGAGATGGACAGGTTCACCGCGCGATGGTTTGCTTTCTGCATTCCAGAAGGCACGAGCGTCATTTTGGCCAAAAGGCCTGCCGCGCGCGGAGATGGGGGATCGCTTGGATCAGGCCAACACATTCGACTTCATCGTGGTCGGTGCGGGTAGCGCGGGCTGCGTGCTGGCAAACCGGCTTTCGGAATCGGGCCACCACAGCGTGCTGCTTCTCGAGGCGGGCGGGCGTGACACCAACCCCTGGATTCATATCCCGCTGGGCTACGGCAAGCATTTCTCCAATCCGAAGGTGAACTGGCTCTATTCCAACGAGCCCGATCCCGCGGTAGCGGACCGGCGCATCCCCAATCCCCGCGGCAAGGTCCTCGGCGGTTCCAGCTCTATTAACGGCCTTGTCTATATC
>JAYPRP010000091.1:0-7038 GCA_038132575.1 Rhodospirillaceae bacterium | reverse complement strand
CCAAGCGCCGCCGCGCGAGTCATCTCGCGCTGGTCCCTGCCGCGATCGTTAGCTCGAGGATGTCGCGAAACCGCCGGCCGATCAGGTCGATCCTGTACTCGTCGAGCACCGTATCGGAGATGTCGGCATCCGACATGGCGACGCTTCGGATGGCATCCGCGAGCGTCGCCACCACGGCCTCCGGATCGTCCGGGCTGGCCGACCAGCCTCCTACACGCTTGATGAGGTCCTTCGTCGGGCCTTCCGGTGTGATCGCGAAGAGGGGACGCCGGGCCCCCAGATAGTCGATGATCTTCGACGTGAGAAAAATCGAACGGTCCGGTGTAGGCGCGTCGCTGATCACGAGTATGTCGCACGCTGCCATGCGATTGAGGGCGGCGGTGTGCGGCAGAATTCCGCCATGCGAGACATGGTTGCCGGCGTCGCCGAACTGGGCGAGCTCGCGCCTGAACGCTTCGCCGCCGAGCCCAAATGTTTCCAGCGCGAAATCAGGAAGCGACGGGTTCCCGGCCAACCGGTCGATCGCCTCCAGGAGAAGGCGGGGTGTGCGGGGGCCGTAGAAGGTGCCAAAGATGCCCAGCCGAACCGTGCCGCCTGTCCGCTCTTGTGCCGGTTCGGGATAGAGCGCCGGATCGAAGCCATGGGGGATTATGTGGCTCTTCGCCGCAATTGCCGCCTCGGGGTGGAATGATTCGAAATGCAGGCGCATGTCGTCGGTCGGAAAGACCAGCGCATCCGCCTCTCGCATCACCTTGCGTTCCAGGTTCCGGCTCCATGCGGACATAAGCGGGATGTGGCGTTCGTATGTTCCGCCGGACCAGGGGTCTGAGAAGCATGCGACCCACGGAAGGTCCGGATACCGTTGCTTGAGCCGCCGGGCTGCCGCGTGCACCGAGTGGTACTGGGATCGGCTGACCAGGCAGTCGTATCCGCCAGGCCCGAGCGCCTCGGCCCGCGCCGGCGCGGCGCGGGTCAGGAGCAGGTAGCGATCGGGCCGGATCGGGAGCCGGGATACCTTCCCAAGGATGCGGAGAAGCGTGCCGTCCACCCGCTCGATATGTCCGAACCCGGCGGCGACGTAGGCGTCGAGGCTGTGGTCCGGTGGCTGGGCATAAAGACTTGCCGATGCGGTCACGATATCGATCTGCGCATCGGGGATGGCTGCCATCGTTTTCGAGGTCACGAACGCCTCGGGGCTCGCGACCGGCGGGAAGCAGTATCCCATGCACAGGATTCGCATCGGCCGATCAGACATGTTCGGCCTTCGCGAGAACCGCGGCAAAGTCACGGACCCCGAAGGGCGCGAACGCGAGCAGCAGATCGACCACCGCCGCGTCTTCTGCGATGTCGGCGGGGTCGAGATAGATATTGAGCAACAATGGCTGGCCCGCACGCATCAGGTCGAGATAGGCCCGCAGTTCCGCTTGAAGGCGAGTGCTCGTGCCATCGCCATTTCGCACGAGACCCCAGCTGTCGAGTATCTGGCCCGGCTCGCCGAGGCAGCCGCTAACGGGAAACTCGACGATGCCCCCGCGGGTGAAAAACGGGCCATGGCGCAGGCCGAACAGGGGACGGGTGGAGCTGGAGTGCCGGTAGCCGAGTTGGTTCAGCAGATTCCACAAGGATGAGAGCTCTGTGGGGTTTTCGAAGCTGGCGAAATGCGGGGTGCGGAAACAGTCCGGTTTCTGGCCCAGTATGTCGCAGACGGCTTCGTGGCCGCGCCGGATGTCTGCCTGCCAGTTCTGACGTGATCCGTCACCGTAGAAATATGTCGACGTGACCGCGCCGGTTTCGTCGTCAAGCGCCGCGTGGCGCCGGAACCCGTGGTTGAGGAAGACCGCGCCGTCCCGAGCGATCGCGCGATAGTTGTCCGCGCCGGCCTCAAGGACCTCGCCGGCCACCGCGTAGAGCGGCGACAGTCCGCCGGAACGGAGGCGCGCATGCAGTGCTTCGGCCACGTCGGTATCGGCATCCGTGTCGCAGTCGAATGACAACACGAAGACGGGGGCCGTCAGCCCGGCCCGCCGAGCCAGTGCGTATCCCCGCCGCGCCGCACCGCGCGGATGTAGGCGCGTATAGGCCCAGGCCCAGGCGAGGCCGGGGTCCTGAACCGCTTTATTGATCCTGTCGAGCATCGCGGGCGGATCGTGTTGGTTGGCCTGAATGCGGCATGACGTGGACGAGGCTCTTTTCTATCGGCGCGTACTAGCGGCGCACATGCTTGCCTGTTGGAAAAGTTTGAAAGGGATTGTACGCGATTCTGGCGACGAACCGCGATGACCGGCTGCGATCACGTGTCCCCGGTTCATGGACAGCCGCCCGATCCGCGCCATAGACTGCTCCTTCGTTTGAACCGACCGCGACGTGGGGGCAAGGGCATGGTTGACAGGAAAGATGCCGTTCTGGACGCGTCAGGGATCACAGCGTCGATCAACTACCTCGTCTATACGGGCGAGGCGCCGGTGTTCAACCAGGCGCAAAGTGCGGCGGAGAAAATGCGGATGCATGGCAAGCGTGAGCCGCGTGAGATGCCGATCCGCAACGCCCGTCTGCTCCCCAACGACTTTTCGCTCGATGTCGAGGGGTTTGCGTTTGCCGGGCAGGCGACGTGCGTCACCGACTTCAATGACGATGCGCAGCTCGAGTCAGTCTATACGCCCGAAATCGAGGCCTTGATTGCGGCGAAGGCCGGTGCCTTGGAGGCGGTCGTGTTCGACCACACACGGCGCTCGACCGAGCTGGCGCATCGCGAGAAATATGCATCGCGCGATCCGGTGCCGGCACCCCATACCGATTACACCGATGCCTCCGCAGTGCAGCGGATGCGCGACAAGTTCGGCGCCGACGCCGACGAACGTCTCAAGGGCCGGTTCGCCATCGTGAATGCGTGGCGGTCCATGACCGGGATCATCGAGCAGTGGCCGCTGACGGTGTGCGATGCTCGCACGATCGACGATTCGACACTCCACGCCACGCGTCGCGAAGCGCCGCTGCGCGCCGAGCCGTCCTTCGAGTACAACCGGCCGAGTTCGACGCGCCACGCGACCTATGATGAGAACCATCGCTGGTTCTACTTCCCGCGCATGACCCGCGACGAGGTTCTCCTGTTCAAGAACTACGATACGCTGACCGACGGGACGGCGCGCTATGCCCTCCACTCAGCCTTCGAGGATCCCGAGACGCCGGACAATCCGGCGCCGCGCGAGACCATCGAGACCCGCGCCTTCGTGTTCTACGACTAGTGCGCACCAAAAGAGGAACCGCCAGATGACCGATCCCGTCGTCACCGTCGAGGAGTCCGGCGCGGGCACGCTGGTCGTCCGGCTCAACCGGCCGCACAAACGCAACGCCCTGTCGTCCGAACTGAAGCGCGAATTGGCCTCGACCGCACGCGCGCTCGCAGAGCGCACTGATATCGGCGCGGTCGTTCTGGCGGGAGCAGGTGGCGCATTCTGTGCGGGCAACGATCTCTCGGAACCCGACTCCTTCGCCCAGGACCGGCCCCTTGCGGAGGCCCGCCGGCACATCCGCCTGGGACTGGAGATGTGCCGGGCGTGGGAGGCTATGCCGCAGCTGACGGTCGCTGCCGTGGAGCGGTTCGCAATTGGCGGCGGCATCTCGCTCGCGCTCTCCTGCGATTTCCGGATTCTCGGAACCGGCGCGTGGCTGCGTGCGCCGGAGGTGGAACTCGGGATCACCTATTCCTGGGGCACGCTGCCGCGCCTGGTGCGTCTTGTGGGACCGGCGCGCGCAAAGCTGATCGCCGGCCTGTGCCGCCGTATCGATGCACCGACGGCGCTCGACTGGGGGCTTTGCGAGGATGTTGCCGACGATCCGCTGGCGGCCGCACGGGCGATGGCGGCGGAGATTGCGGGGAAGCCGCGCGTGGCGCAGCAGATGGTGAAGGAATCGGTGAATCGGCTTGGTGCGGGACCCGACACCGCGACCCTCGAACAGGACCAGGTGCTGCTGAACATGACCAGCGAAGAGGCTCGCCTGGCGCAGGCGGAGATGCTGGAAAAGCTGCGGGGATAGGCCCGGACAACAACCACTTCCATCGGCCTCACAAATCCGTTACACAGATTGCACAAAAAGAAAAAAGTGCGTGTTTCTTAACTTTTGTGGATTAAGGGAGAGGATATCGATGCATTCCCCAATCAAGGCAACTCTCGTCGGCGCGGCTTCCGCGGTGGCGATGCTCGCGGCCAGTTCGGTCGCGATGGCCGGTGGCCATCTCAACAAGGTCGAGGCGAAGCTCGCCCCGCTGGCCAAGAAAGAGGGCTCGGTTACGATCATTCATCCGTTGTTCTCGGATCGAACGGCTCAGCGCATGGCCGCTGCGTTCAAGAAGCGCTACGGCCTCGGCGATGGCTTCCAGTTCAACAGCCTCCGCAAGGGCACGGGCGCCACGGTGGCGCAGGTTCGGCAGGAGATTCAGGCCGGCAAGTTCACGGTCGATGTGATCACCGTTCACTCGCCCGCGTTCTTTGACCAAGCCGCTGATCGTGGCGCGTTCGTCGAGCTCGAGTCCGAGAACTGGGCCGCGAGCGAGAAACTCGTCAAGCAGGCCGGACAGTATTCGCGCTTCCCGCTCGTGGTGACCCCGCTGGCCTACACCTTTCAGCCGGTCTGGAACGCCTCCTGTCCGGGTATGGCGAACTTCAGCGTAGACTCCTATGAGGACGCCGTTGCGGCTTCGCTGAAGGGCAAGACCATTTCGTCGGATATTACCAAGTCGTTCACCTACACGAACTCGGTGATTGCGTTGCAGCAGTCTGGTGCCGTGAACTTCAACGAGTTCTGGCCGGCGCTTGCCAAGACCGACCCGATCGTCGAGTTCCGCACCGAGCCGAAGATGCAGATGGTGATTTCGTGCCAGCGTCCGTTCGATATGTGGAACCTGTCGGGCCGCGTGTATCAGAACGTGCTGAAGCAGCCGGACCTTGCCAACAAGATCAAGATAGGCTCTTACAAGGAAGGCCAGGCGATGCTCGGCAATCAGATGGCTGTGCTGAAGGGTTCTAAAAACCCGAACGCCGGCAAGCTGCTGGTCGAGTTCATGCTCTCGAAGGAAGGTTCGGACATCTTCGTCGAGGGCGAGGCCGTTTACTCCTTCCGTGATGGTTATCAGGCTCCGGCCGCTGCGGCGCCGTACCTGATGGACCTTTCCAAGCACAAGCTGGTCGGCATGTCCGACTGGGTGAGCGCGGTGAAGGAATACAAGGCCGTCCGCGAAGTCTGGCAGAAAAACTTCCGCTAGACCGATAAGTTTGGAAGACGGGGTTTCGTTTTTGCGCGAAACCCCGTCTTCAAATTTTTTGACATCTAGATGCTTGGCAGGCCCTTTCTTTGGGCCGTGCCGGTAAGGTTTTGAGCAAGCTGGGTATCCCGCCCGGCCGGAAAATCGAGTGAACTCGCGATGACCACGGAATATTTGTCTCCGACCCAGCAACGCTCCAAGCTGGAGAACCGCCTGCGCGCCATGCTGACGCAGGAAAACCTCATTACGGCGGTCGTCTCGCTGATCGTCGCCGCAGCCGTAATCATACCGCTGGTGGTGCTGTTTGTTTCGTCCTTCAAGGTTCTCGACCCGCTTGGCTGGGACACCACTTGGGGTTTTGACAACTACGTCATCATGTTCACGGACAGGATCATTCCGAAGGCGTTCGTGAACACGCTCATCATCTCATCGGGTTCGACGATCCTGGCGACATTGCTGGGTGTTTCGCTGGCCTGGATCAACGCGCGCACCAACTGTCCGCTGCGCGACTATCTTGAGCCTTACAACTTAATTCCGTTCTTCCTGTCGCCCTTCGTCGGCGCCATCGCCTGGCACAATCTCGGCGAGCCCCAGACCGGGCTTCTGAACAACTGGGCGCGCGACCTGCTCGGCATTGAAGGTGCACTCATCAATATCGACAATATCTGGGGCGTGATCTGGGTGACCGGCATCTTCTTCGCCCCGCTCGTCTACCTCTTCGTGGTTGGTTCGCTGCGCCGCATGGACCCCTCTCTGGAAGATTCCGCACGTACCACTGGTGCCGGGCTCCTGCGCACAACCATGACCGTGACCCTGCCGTTGGTGATGCCGGGCATCCTGTCCGGCGCAATCATCGTGTTCGTGACCAGCGCTGGTGAGTTCGGTGTGCCGTTCAAGCTCTCCGCACCATATGGCTGGGAGACGCTGACAACGCAGATCTTCTCGAAGGCGGTCGGTGACGACGCCAACCACAATCTCGGTGCGGCCATGAGCATGGCGCTGGGCCTGATCACAGTGATCCTGATCTACATCCAGCAGCGCTATATCGCGCCGCGCTCCTTTACCACGGTGACCGGCAAGGGCTTCCGCCCAAACGTTCTGGACCTCGGCCCGTGGCGCTGGATCGCGTTCGCCTACAACCTGCTGTTCATTGCGGTTGCGGTGGTCCTGCCGATCATCTGCCTGCTGATCGTCAGCCTGCATCCTGTCTGGACCGGCGCGATCCAGTGGGACCAGCTCACCACGATCAACTATGTGAAGACGCTGTTCTGGTGGCGGCCTGAGGCCATTTCGGCGGCTACGAACGGTATCGGCAACTCGCTGATCCTGTCCTTTGGCGGCGCCTCCATCGCCATGGTTTTGGCGCTGGTCATCTCCTACATGATCCACCGCACCAAGGGCTTTGGGGTGCGGATGCTCGACTTCCTGTCGGTGGTGCCGATCGGGTTTCCGGGCATCGTGCTCGCGATGGGTGTCCTGATCACTTACATCCAGACGCCGATCTACGCGACGCTCTGGATTTTGATGCTGGGTTACATCACCCGCTTCTTCCCCTACGGACAGCGCAACATCTCGTCGATCATGCTGGCGATCTCCGAGGAGCTGGACCAGTCCTCGCGCATGGCCGGCGCGTCGTGGCTCACGACGCTGCGGCGGATCACGATCCCGCTCCTAAAGCCGGGAATCTTTGCCGGGTGGATTCTGCTTTTCATCATCTTCCTGCGTGAGTTGTCGATCTCGATTATTCTCTTCACCACGGGAACTGAGACGCTTTCGGT
>JAYPRP010000090.1:0-7657 GCA_038132575.1 Rhodospirillaceae bacterium | reverse complement strand
GCGCTCGGCATCGTCTCGGCGGTCATGCAGGCACGCGAGACGGGCGAGGGCCGTGATGTTGATGTCACCCTGTTCGACACCGCGCTCTACAATCTGAACTACCTGGCGACCTGGTATCTCGGGGCCGGGGACAACCAGTCCCGCGTGGCGCGCTCGGCGCATCCTTCTCTCGCGCCCTGCCAGCTCTACAAGACCGGTGACGGCTGGATCTATCTCATGTGCAACAAGGAGAAGTTCTGGCCGGCCCTGTGCGAGAAGCTGGAGCGGCCGGACCTGGTCGAGGATCCGCGGTTCCTGAAATTCCCCGACCGGCTGGCAAATCGCGACACCCTGACGGACGTGCTGGACGACGCGCTGTCGGGCCGCACGACAGCGGAATGGATGGCGCTGTTTGCGGGCACGGTGCCGGCCGCGCCACTGTACGATGTGGGCGGCGCGCTGGACAATCCGTTCGTCGCCGAACGCGGCGGCATCATGGAGCTTGCGCATCAGTCCGGCGCACCGTTCCGCGCGCTGGCGCCGCCGGTGCGCATGTCGGGCGATGCAACACCGACGCGGCCGGCCCCGGAACTGGGTGGTGAGACCGACGAGATCCTCGTCGAGATCGGTTACGACGCCGACCGAATCGCCGCGCTCCGCGAAAAAGGGGTCGTATGATCGACTCGCACGCCCGGTTGCGCCGATAGCAGCATTGTGAGCGGCGTGCCGTCGCTCGACTACCCCGACCCCTGATCCAGCCGGGCGGGTGTCCACTGGACGCGGCGCCGGGCCTGCCGCTCTTCGAAATTCTCCTGCGACCGGCGGACGGGCACCGGCGGCTTCGTGATCTCGGCGCGCGCATCCAGCACACCGACCATCACGTTGGCGTAGGCCGTGTCGCCGTCGGGCATGAAAGCGCCGGCATAGACACCACAGGTTCGGCAGATCAGGAACTCGGTGCTGTTCAGCCCGAACGTGTATCGGTTGAACGCATTCGGGCCGGCGGCCGTAAAAATTATGCGGCCCGCGGGATCCGAGACCGCGGCAGACGAATGCCTGCGGCAAAACGAGCACTGGCACGCGCGCGGCTCCATCCCGGCGGGGTCGAGTCCCGTTTCGAATGCCACGGTGATGTTTCCGCAGTGGCAGCTTCCGGTGAGGGTGCGCATGGCATCGCTCCATTGGTTCGTGCCGAAACTGACCGCAATTCCGGCATCGTGCAATGCGCCGCAAGCGCATCCGAAGCAACTCGCCCGAAACTGATGATAAAATAATCATAATTATAAACCGGTCGGTGATTTGCCCGAATCCGAGATTCGGCGGCACCTTACGGTCTGAATAATACGGGCTTCAGGACATGGCATCGGGGCGGGCGGAGATCGAGTTCATGAATGCCGGCGGCACCCGCCTCGCGCGTCTGTATCAGAGCGATCCGCTGCGCGTGCTGTTCCCGAATGTCGGCGTGGGCGAGCCCGCGACGGGTACGCTGGTGACCACGTCGGGCGGCCTCGTCGGCGGCGACGACCTGACGATCAGGCTCGCATGCGGCGCGGGTGCGGTGGCGCGCCTCGTTGGACAGGCTGCCGAGAAGATCTATCGTTCCGCGGGCGCGGATGTGCGGATCGACATGACGCTTCAGGCCGCACCGGACAGCTGGCTCGAATGGCTGCCCCAGGAAACTATTATCTTCGATGCCGCGCGACTGCGGCGCCGGACCGTGATCGACGTGGCGCCGGGCGGGCGCGTTCTGGCCGGCGAGATCATCGTGCTCGGGCGGACCGCCATGGGCGAGCGCGTCACCGGCGGCCTCGTCCACGAGGCCTGGGACGTGCGGCGCGACGACCGGCTGGTCTGGGCGGACGCGGTGCATCTCGATGGCGACATGCCGGTGACGATGGCAGCGAACGCCGGGCTCAACGGCGCGCACGCCTTCGCGAGCATTCTTTACGTGGGTGACGACGCCGGCGACGCGCTTGCCGTCGCGCGGGAGCTGCTGCCCGATGGGACGGACCCGGGCAGCTTGTGCGCCGGCGCGACCTGTGTTGGTGATGTCACGGTAGTGCGCTGGCTTGACCGGGATGCCCGGCGGCTGCGTGATGCCTATGGCCGTTTCTGGTCGGAATTTCGGCACCGACTGGCGGCGTTGCCGGCTGAGATGCCGCGCCTGTGGGCGATCTAAGAGGAAGACGAACATGCAACTGACCCCCCGCGAGAAGGACAAGCTGCTCGTCGCGCTGGCCGCTGATGTGGCCCGCAAGCGCATGGCGCGCGGCGTGAAGCTCAACTACCCCGAGGCGATCGCGCTGATCTCGGATTTCGTGGTCGAGGGGGCGCGTGACGGTCGCTCCGTCGCAGACCTGATGAGTGCCGGTGGCGAAATCCTGACCCGCGAGGACGTGATGGAAGGGATCGCCGAGATGATCCACGACGTGCAGGTCGAAGCGACCTTCCCGGACGGGACCAAGCTGGTCACCGTCCACAACCCGATCCGGTGAGGCGGACATGATTCCAGGCGAACTCTTCCCCGCCGAAGGCGAGATACTGCTTAACGAAGGCCGCGAAACACTGAGCCTTTCGGTCGCGAACACCGGCGACCGTCCGGTGCAGGTCGGCTCCCACTATCACTTCCATGAGACCAACGCGGCGCTCGACTTCGACCGAGAGTCTGTGCGGGGTTTCCGGCTCGACATTCCGGCCGGAACGGCGGTGCGTTTCGAGCCAGGCCAGACCCGCGAGGTGGCGCTGGTGCGCTATGACGGGGCGGGCCGGGTGTTCGGCTTTAATGGCTGCGTCAACGGCGCGCTGGAGGACTAGGCCATGGCGTATTCCATCAATCACGCCGACTATGCCTCGATGTTCGGCCCGACCGTTGGTGACCGGGTACGGCTGGCCGATACGGAGCTGGTGATCGAGGTCGAACGCGACCACACGATCTACGGCGAGGAGGTGAAGTTCGGCGGCGGCAAGGTCATCCGCGATGGCATGGGCCAGTCCCAGTCGAGCCGCGCCGAGGGTGCCGTCGACACGGTGATCACCAACGCCCTGATCGTCGATCACTGGGGAATCGTGAAAGCCGATATCGGCATTCGCGACGGCCGCATCACCTGCGTCGGCAAGGCCGGCAACCCGGATGTCCAGCCCGGGGTCGAAATCGTCATCGGGCCCGGCACCGAGGTGATCGCCGCCGAGGGCCGGATCGTGACGGCCGGCGCGATCGACGCTCATATCCACTGGATCAGTCCTCAGCAGATCGAGGAGGCGCTCTACTCCGGCGTGACCACGATGCTGGGTGGCGGCACCGGTCCCGCCGAGGGGACCAACGCCACCACCTGCACGCCGGGGCCCTGGCACACGGCACGTATGCTCCAGGCGGCGGAAGGTTTCCCGGTCAATCTTGGCTTCTTCGGTAAGGGCAACGCGACCCTGCCAGCGGCGCTCGAGGAACAGGTGGCGGCCGGCGCATGTGGGCTCAAGCTGCACGAAGACTGGGGTACGACGCCGGCGGCGATCGACACCTGTCTTACGGTCGCGGACGCCATGGATGTGCAGGTCGCGATCCACACGGATACCCTCAACGAGTCCGGCTTTGTCGAGAACACCATCGCGGCCTTCAAGGGCCGGACAATCCATGCCTTCCACACCGAGGGCGCGGGCGGTGGCCATGCGCCGGACATCATCCGGTTATGCGGCGAGGAGAATGTTCTGCCCTCGTCAACCAACCCGACGCGGCCCTATACGATCAACACGGTCGACGAACATCTCGACATGCTGATGGTCTGCCATCATCTAGATCAGCGCATTCCGGAGGATGTGGCGTTTGCCGAGAGCCGGATCCGGCGCGAGACCATCGCGGCGGAGGATATCCTCCACGACCTCGGGGCCTTCTCGATGATTGCTTCGGACAGCCAGGCCATGGGTCGGGTCGGCGAGGTGGTGATCCGCACCTGGCAGACGGCGGACAAGATGAAGCGCCAGCGCGGGGCCCTGCCAGGCGACAACGCCGACAACGACAATCTGCGCGTGCGCCGCTACATCGCGAAATACACGATCAACCCCGCCCTCTGTCACGGCATCGCCGGCCATGTGGGGTCGATCGAGGCCGGCAAGCTCGCCGACCTGGTGCTGTGGAAACCCGCGTTCTTTGGCGTGAAGCCGGACCTGATCGTCAAGGCGGGCACGATTGCCGGCGCCGCCATGGGCGACCCCAATGCCTCGATTCCGACCCCCCAGCCGGTCCACTACCGCCCCATGTTCGGCAGCTTCGGCGCGTCCCAGACGGCAAGCGCCGTGACCTTCGTATCCGGGGCGGCCGCCGGCTCGGACATGGCTTCCGCGCTTGGGCTGTCGCGCGAGCTCGTCGGCATCTCCGGCACGCGGACGGTGACCAAGAAGAACATGATCCTGAACGACGCAACGCCGAAGATGGAGGTTGATCCCGAGACCTATGAGGTGCGCGCCGATGGCGAGCTCCTGACCTGCGAGCCGGCGGAGGAGCTGGCGATGGCCCAGCGCTACTTCCTGTTTTGAGCCTGCGTCGCGCCATCGATGTCGCCGTGGCCGGCACATGGCCCGCGGCGGATGCCGTCGCCACCGTCACGCTGGACTTCGACGACCGGTATCGCCGCCGGGTTCGACTGGTCGACGACGCGGGCGAGACGTTTCTCCTCGACCTGGACGACGCGATGCGCCTGGCCGACGGCGACGGGCTGAAACTTGAGGGTGGCGGGATTATCGCGGTGCGGGCGGCCGACGAGCAGGTGCTCGACATTCGCTGCGCCGATCCGCGCGACACGGCCCGAATGGCATGGCATATCGGCAACCGGCATCTGTCGATACAGGTGCTCGCCGACGGAACCCTGCGTATTCGCGCCGATCACGTGATCGAGGGAATGCTTGTTCGGCTCGGCGCCGACGTGGAAGCCAAGACCGCGTCCTTCAATCCCGAGCCCGGTGCCTATGACACGGGCGAGTACGGACATCATCATGGCCACTGAGTTGAATGACACCAGCCTCGACGGCGTGCGTTTGCAACGGCTGATGACGTGGCTTTCACCGGCGTTTCCCGTCGGTGCGTTCAGTTATTCCCATGGTTTGGAGGCCGCAGTGGAAACCGGGATGGTGACGGATCGCGCATCCCTTTCCGACTGGGTCGAGACGATCGTCGCGACAGGGGCGGGCCGGGTCGACGCAGCGCTGTTTCGCGCCGCCCACGAGGCGGTGACCGAGAACGACGGAGGCGCGCTCGGCTGGGCGGTCGAGCGCGGCGATGCGCTTCGTCCCACGCGTGAACTGGGCATCGAGACTGCGAGCCAGGGCGTCGCGTTCATCGCCGCAGTCGATCGGCACTGGCCGGCGTCCGCGCTGACGGACCTTGTCACGCTGGCGGCGCACGAAAACCGCGCAATTGCCTATCCCGTCGCGGTCGGGGCCGCCGCCGCGGCCCATGACATCGCGCTAGTACCTGCGCTGGAATCCTATCTGCACGCCTTCGCCGCGAACATCGTTTCCGCCGGGGTGCGCGCGATCCCGCTCGGCCAGAGCGACGGGCTGCATGTGCTGGCCACGCTCGAACCTGTAATTGTCGCGGCGGCCGCGTCGGCGCAGACACGTACGCTCGAAGATCTCGGCTCGGCGGCCGTCATGGTCGACTGGGCCTCCGCCATTCACGAAACCCAATACACGAGGTTGTTTCGCTCATGACCAAGCCCTTTCGCGTCGGTATCGGCGGTCCAGTCGGCACCGGCAAGACCGCGCTCATGGATGCGCTGTGCAAGACGTTGCGCGACGACTACGACATCGCCGCCATCACCAACGATATCTACACCGAGGAGGACGCCCAGTTTCTGACCCGGTCGGGCGCGCTGCCGCCGGAGCGGATCATGGGCGTGGAAACCGGCGGTTGCCCGCACACCGCGATTCGCGAGGACGCCTCGATCAACCTGGCCGCGATCGCGGAGATGGTGGGGCGTTTCCCCACGCTCGACATCGTGCTGGTCGAGTCCGGTGGGGACAATCTCGCCGCGACCTTCTCGCCCGAGCTGGCGGACATCACGATCTACGTGATCGATGTCTCGGCCGGCGACAAGATTCCGCGCAAGGGCGGGCCGGGCATCACCCGCTCCGACCTGCTGGTGATCAACAAAATCGACCTGGCGCCTCATGTGGGGGCCGACCTCGATGTTATGGACCGGGATTCCCGCAAGATGCGCGGCGAACGCCCGTTCCTGTTCACGAACCTCAAGTCCAGCCAGGGGCTGGACGACGTCGCCCGGTTCATTTTGACCGCGGGCGGCTTCGAGGATACATCTGGTGACGCCGCGAGCCACCCGGCCGTCGCCTCATAAGCAAACGACAGGATGATCAAGATGCAGAAGTACGTCACTGCGGCCGCAACGCTCGTTGCCACCGTCGCGACCACGCCGGCACTCGCTCATTTCACTGGTGTCGCACATGCGGCGGGCGCCGGGCACCCGGTGTTCGGGATCGACCACCTGTTCGTGGTCCTGGCCGTCGGTATCGGCGTCGCCGTCGTCTGGATGCGCCGCCGCTAGGCTGTCTTCGCCGCGGCGATGGCCCGCCAGACCCGGTCCGGGGTGGCCGGCATATCGAGATGTTCGACGCCGACTTCGGCGAGCGCGTTCATGATGGCATTCATCATGGCCGGCAGCGCGCCGACCGTGCCGGCCTCACCGGCGCCCTTGACCCCCAGCGGGTTGCGCTGGGTCGGTACGCCGTTGCCCACGATCTTGATGTCCGGGAGGTTGTCGGCCCGCGGCATTGCATAGTCCATGAACGATCCGCTGAGAAGCTGTCCACTGTCCGGGTCGTACACGACCTGTTCCATCAATACCTGGCCCAGGCCCTGGGCGATGCCGCCGTGGATCTGTCCCTTGACGATGGTCGGATTGACCATCACGCCGACATCATCGACCACCCAGTATCCGATCGGCTCGACGACGCCCGTATCGGGATCGATCTCGACCTCGCAGACATGGCTTCCGTTGGGATAGGTGTCGTCCTCGGGGGAGAAGGTCGCGGTCTCGTAGAGGCCCGGCTCGACGCCTGCCGGTAGCTTGGCTGGCAGGAAGGACGCCTTCGCGATCTCCTTGAGCGTAATCGTCTTGTCCGTGCCCGCGACGGTGAACACGCCGTCGGCGAACTCGAGGTCGGCGCCGTCCGCCTCCAGTAGGTGAGCCGCCACCTGGCGAGCCTTCTCGACGACCTTCTCGGCCGCATAGTAGAGCGCCGAGCCGCCGATCACCGTCGAGCGCGAGCCCATCGTACCGATGCCGAACGCGACCCGGTCGGTGTCGCCGTCGATCACCCGTACATCGGCGGGGTCGAGGCCCAGCCGCTCGCCGACGATCTGCTTGTACATCGTCTCGTGGCCTTGGCCCTGGCTCTTGGTGCCCATCAGGACGGTCGCGCTGCCGTCGGTGTTGAACCGGACCTCTGCAAAATCGGGCGACGGCGATCCGGCGCGCTCGATCGGGTTCGAGATGCCGATACCGCGCAGCTTGCCCCGGGCCGCCGCGTTGGCGCGCCGCGCCGCGAAGCCGGCATAGTCGGCCATCTCCAGCGCCTTGGCCTGGTTTTCGGTAAAGGCGCCACAATCGTAGGAGAGGCCGAGCGCCGTCTTCACGGGCATGGCGTCTGAGGCAATCATGTTCCGGGCGCG
>JAYPRP010000089.1:0-7761 GCA_038132575.1 Rhodospirillaceae bacterium | reverse complement strand
ATTCCGAAGCCCGACCCGAGGTCAGCGACCCGATGCAGCAATATCTCGATCTGATGCGCCATGTGCGTGACAACGGCACTGAGCGGACGGACCGCACCGGGACAGGTACCCTGTCGGTCTTCGGCTATCAGATGCGGTTCGATCTGAGCGAAGGCTTCCCGCTCGTGACGACCAAGAAGATCCATACGAAGTCTGTCATCCACGAGCTGCTCTGGTTCCTCAAGGGCGACACGAATATCGGGTACCTGAACGCGAACGGGGTCTCGATCTGGGACGAATGGGCCGACGCCGATGGCGACCTGGGACCGGTCTACGGCCATCAGTGGCGTTCCTGGCCGACCCCCGACGGCAGCCGCATCGACCAGATCGCAAACCTGCTCGACCAGATCAGGGCCCGGCCGGACTCGCGCCGGCTGCTCGTCTCCGCCTGGAATGTCGCGGACGTGGACAACATGGCGCTGCCCCCTTGCCACTGCTTGTTCCAGTTCCACGTCGCGAACGGGAAGCTTTCCTGCCAACTCTATCAGCGCAGCGCCGATATCTTCCTCGGCGTCCCGTTCAACATCGCATCCTACGCATTACTGACGATGATGATCGCCCAGGTAACCGGCCTCGAGCCCGGCGAGTTCATCCACACGTTCGGCGATGCCCACCTCTACCTGAACCATCTCGAACAGGCCGATGCGCAACTCGAGCGCGCGCCCTATCCGTTGCCGCGGATGACGCTGAACCCGGAGAGCGACGATCTGTTCGCGTTCGAGTACGAGGATTTTACCCTCGACGGCTACCGGTTCCATCCTCACATCCCCGCGAAGGTGGCGGTCTGACGCGATGCGCGTTTCCCTGATCGTGGCGGCCGCACGGAACGGTGTCATCGGCCGGGACGGCGATCTGCCCTGGCGCATTCCGGCGGATCTGAAATTCTTCAAGGAAGTGACGATGGGCCGGCCCATCGTGATGGGACGCAAGACCCACCAGTCGATCGGCCGCGCGCTGCACGGCCGCAAGAACATCGTGATCAGCCGGGATCCAGCCTTCGCGGCCGAGGACGTGGTGGTCGTGGGGAACCTGGACGCCGCTTTCGCGGCTGCAGGCGATGTGGAAGAGGTGATGGTGATCGGCGGGGCGCAAATCTATGCTTTGGCGCTACCGCGCGCGGACCGCGTCTACCTGACCGAAGTGCATATGGACGCCGAAGGTGACACCAGCCTGCCGGTACTGGAACGTGGCATCTGGCGCGAGATCACGCGTGAGGACCATCCCGCCGAGGGTGATGTTCCGGCCTACAGCTTCGTCACCCTCGATCGCTCGGGTGGTTCGGTCTAGCCGTCGCGCAGGCCCGGCCAGTTCCGGTCGCTCTTGATGTTGTTGCCAGACTTGTCGATCGCCCATCGCGCTCGCACGAGCTTCGAGTAGTTCAGGTAGAGCTTGCCATCCTTGATGGACCAGGCACCCGGATCGGTCGGGGCAGTGTAACCCTCCGCGACAGCTCAGGCGCAGTAGCCGCCATACTGGCACGCGTACTTCTCCGGGTTTAATTCGAACAGATCACGGTTTTCAGCGGTCGCGAAATGCCACGTCGCCCCGTCGTGGGTCGGACTGTGCATGGCGCTGCCCCTCACCAGCTTTTCTTCAGTAAAGTAGGCGAACAGATCGGAGCCGTGCATGGCTGTGCCCTCCGCACTGTAAACAGGATCGATAGCGTGCGCGGAGGCGGCGAAGAAAAGGCCGTCGATCAGAAAAATGGTGGCTTGCGTTGCACGGCGCTTTGATACTCAAGGGAGTGGTTTGCGGGACGTTCGGTAAACACTTAGACGACGAAATTCATTCCTGATAACCGCAGAAAAATCGTTCGCGACGTCCGCCGGTCCGGGCCCATTTGGTGCCGGCCTTTTGGGGCAAAGACGCCCGGCGGCCTGCGGGATAAGGCCTGACGCCGGCCCGGCGGAATCGCGATGCTGGCCCGCATCACCGGCCTCGCGTCTGGTTCTCAGATGGTGACGGAGCGCGCACTCGGCAATGCACGAAGATGTGTCGAACGATCAACTAGTCGCGACCGGCCGACGCGCAGCGCTGTTATTCCATCGAGATCGTGGGCGCGGGACGAGTTGTCGCGGCGGAAATCTTGCCCAGGACCGCCATCGCCACATCGCGATAGGCGGCGGCGTGGGGGCCGTCGGGCTCGCTTGCGGTGATCGGTTGTCCCGCGTCCGATGTGACGCGAATGGCGACGTCGAGCGGTATCTCGCCGAGGAAGTCGGAACCGAGCCGTTCGGCCTCTGCGCGGGCGCCGCCATGTCCGAAGATGTCGGTGCGCTCGCCGCAGTTCGGGCAGATGAAGGTGCTCATGTTCTCGATAATGCCAAGCACCGGCACATTGACCTTCGCGAACATGCTCATGCCCTTGCGCGCGTCGATCAGTGCGATGTCCTGGGGCGTGGAGACGATTACCGCGCCGGCCAGCGGCACGCGCTGTGCCATGGTCAGCTGCGCGTCTCCCGTGCCCGGGGGCATATCGACCACCAGCACGTCGAGTTCGCCCCACTCGACCTCGCGCATCATCTGTTCGAGCGCGCCCATCACCATCGGGCCGCGCCAGACCATGGCCGTGTCCTCGGGCACCATGAAGCCCATGGACATGATTTTCACCCCGTGCGCCTCGAGCGGCACGATCTTCTTGTTCGCGAGCGGCTTGGGCTTCTCGTCCACGCCGAACATGCGCGGCAACGAGGGGCCATAGACATCGGCGTCGAGAATTCCGACCCGCTGGCCGAGCGCCGCGAGGGCGACCGCGAGGTTGACGGCGGTGGTGGATTTGCCGACGCCGCCCTTGCCGCTGGCAACAGCGACGATGGCGCCGACGTCGGGGAGCAGGGGCGTGGCCGGCGCAGTGTTGGCATTCGACCGTGCCTGGGGCACCGGGCGCGATGCCGGCGCGTCGTTGTGCGCGGTCAGCACGGCAGATACGGACGACACGCCTTCGAGCGATATGACCGCGCGCTCGGCCGCCTTGCGCAGCGGTTCCATGCGCTCGGCGTCTGCCGGGTCGATCTCGATCGCGAAGCCGATATTCCGGTCCTTGATGACAAGGCCGGAGACCATGCCTTGGCCGACGATATCCTCGCCGCTGGCAGGATCGATAATCGTGCGAAGGGCTGCGCGAATATCGTCTTCGGAAACCACCGACATGCTTGAAAACTCCGGGTGTGCAGACAATATCGTCATGGACTGGTCGCCAAGGCGTGATCGCACCTCGCAACATGTTGTGTGATATAAGCCCCGGTGATCGAATTATAAACCCGGCGCGGTGACCGTTTGCCCGGCAAGGGCGGACATCCGGTTTTTGGCGTCAGCAAACAGTCGAAGGAATTTGTGATGCCTTGGAACAGTCAGGGAGGCGGTGGAGGCCCGTGGGGCGGCAGCGGCGGCGGTGGCGGCGGCGGCGGTCCCTGGGGCGGGCAGCGCCCGCCATCCGGCGGTGGTCCGGGCGGTGGTCAGCAGCCCAACATCGAGGAGATGCTACGCCGCAGCCAGGACAAGGTTCGCCGCCTGATGCCGGGCGGCTTCGGCAGCGGCCGCGGGATCGCGATTGTTGTGTTGGTGTTGTTGGTCCTGTGGGGTCTTAGCGGATTTTACCGGGTCCAGGAAAACGAGCGCGGCCTCGAGCTGGTCTTCGGCAAGTGGAACGAGCAGGTCACGGCGCCGGGTCTGCGCTGGCGCTGGCCCACCCCGATCGGCGAGGTCCTGACGCCGGCGGTCACGCAGATCAACCGGCTGAACATCGGGTTCCGCGATGCCGACGACTTCGGCGGACGGTCCGCGTCGCCGCGCGACATCGAGGGCGAGTCCCTGATGCTGACGAGCGACCAGAATATTTCCGACGTCGATTTCACGGTCCAGTGGCGGATCGCCGACCCGGCGGACTATCTGTTCAACATCCTCGATCCCGAGCAGACGGTGAAGGCCGCGGCGGAAAGCGCCATGCGCGAAGTCGTCGGCCAGACCAAGCTCGACGACCTGCTGACGACCGCGCGTGAGAATGTTCAGGACGAGACCCGCGATCTGTTGCAGGCGATCCTCGACAGCTACGGCGCGGGCATCAACATCGAGCGTGTCCAGCTCCAGAAGACGGAAGCGCCGCCGCCGGTCATCGATGCGTTCAACGACGTGCAGCGCGCGCGCCAGGACCAGGAGCGCCTGCAGAACCAGGCGGAGGCCTATCGAAACCGGATCGTGCCGACGGCGCGCGGTGAGGCGGCCGGTATCCTCGAAGAGGCCGCCGCGTATCGCGAGCGGGTGATCAAGGAAGCCCAGGGTGAGGCGGCACGTTTTGACCAGATCTTCGAGACCTATCGCGCGGCGCCGGAGGTCACCCGCCGGCGTCTTTATATCGAGACCCTGCGCGATGTCCTCGAGCGGGCGGACAAGGTCATCATCGATGAGGGCGCCGATGGCGGGCAGGGTGTCGTTCCGTACCTGCCACTGAACGAACTCAATCGCAACCGAAGCGCGAACTCGGGAGAATCGCAATGAGCCGGGCCAAACTCGCCATTGTCGGCGGCATCATCATCGTTATCGGAATCCTCCTGAACTCCGGCCTGTTTACCGTCCGCGAGACCGACCAGGTCCTCGTGCTCCAGCTCGGCGAACACAAGCGCACGGTCCAGGAGCCCGGGCTGCATCTGAAAATTCCGTTCATCCAGAATGTGGTCAGCTACGACAAGCGGGTGCTGAGCGTCGATCCCGCGGCGGAGGAAATGCTGCTGAGCGATCAGAAGCGTATCCTCGTGGACGCGTTTGCGCGTTACCGGATCACGGACCCGCTGAAGTTCTTCCAGACGGTGCGCGACGAGGCGATCTTCAACAACCGTTTCGGCAACATCCTGACCTCGACGGTCAAGGAGTTCGTCGCCCAGCGCAATCTCGAGGACCTGCTGTCGGACAAGCGCAACGACATCATGCAGTCGATCCGCGACGGCGTCGCCAACGAGAGCGACGGGTTCGGCATCGAGGTCGTCGATATCCGCATCGGGCGCTCGGAGTTGCCCGAGGCGGTGTCGCAGACCGTCTACGAACGCATGCGCACCGAGCGTGAGCGCCAGGCGAACCTCCTCCGGGCCGAGGGCCAGGAGAATGCGCGCCGGATCGAGGCCGAGGCCGATCGCCAGCAGGTGGAGATCATCGCCGAGGCCCAGCGCGAGGCACAGGAGCTGCGCGGCGGCGGCGATGCGACCCGCAACGCGATCCTGGGCGAGTCCTACGGAAAGGACCCGGAATTCTTCGAGTTCTTCCGTTCGCTCGAGGCCTACAAGGAAACGTTCGCGCGCGAGGGGACAACGATGGTCCTTTCGCCCGACAGCGACTTCTTCAAGTATTTCGGAGACCTGCAGGGCGGGCGCGACCGCGTGACCGACCGTCAGTCAAGGTAGAACAAGGTAGGGAACCATGGCGCAACTCCTTCACTGGGGCAGCTTCCTGCTGATCGGGTTTGCCCTGGTCCTCCTGGTGGAGGGGTTGATCTACGCCCTGGCGCCCAACCTGATGAAGCGGTTGCTCGGGCAGGTCGGCGAGATGTCGGAGAGCACCCTGCGGTCCGGCGGCGTGGTGACCGCCGGCGCCGGGTTCGGGCTGCTGTTCCTTTTGAAGCTTGTCTAGTTGAAGCTTGTCCAGGCCCCCTCGATTCCGGCCCGTTCACGCGAATCTCATGGCCGGGCAATGCGATGCCCAAAATGTGCCGGGCGGGCGCCCAATTCCAACCATGATTGCCTCGCATATCGGTATCCGGCGGCTCGGGAGTCGCCGTGTTGTCCGCCTGCCTCTTGAAGCCCTGCCTCGGGTTTCACATATCGGAGAGACCGGTGGTCAAGGGTTCGGTGGAAGACACGAATGCCTGGAACGGGAGTAACGACGAAGATGAACTCACAGCGACATCAAACTTCACGCGCGCTGGTCGGTTGGACGGCCGGACCGGTCAATGCCGCCGGTGCATTCCTGGTCGGGATGCTGCTGGCCATCGCGCTGATCATTTCGGCTCAGCCGGCGGCTGCGAAATCGCCGCCGGACTCGTTCGCGGATCTCGCGGAAAAGCTGCTGCCGTCGGTGGTCAATATTTCAAGCACCCAGCTGGTGAACCGGGGGCAGGAGCGCGGTCCGGATATTCCGCAAGCGCCGCCGGGATCGCCCTTTGGCGACATGTTCCGCGATTTCTTCGACCGCAACCAGCAGGGTGCGCCGCGCCGCGCGACCTCGCTGGGCTCCGGCTTCATCATCGACCCGAGCGGCCTGGTGGTGACGAACAATCACGTGATCGACGGCGCCGATGAAATCACGGTGACCCTGTCGGATGATACCCAGCTCAAGGCGGAACTTCTGGGGCGCGACCCCAAGACCGACCTCGCGTTGCTGAAGGTCGATACCGAACGTGATCTGCCGTTCGTCCCCTGGGGCGATTCAACGGGCGCGCGGGTCGGCGACTGGGTCGTGGCGATCGGCAACCCGTTCGGCCTCGGCGGAACGGTGACGGCCGGCATCATCTCGGCCCGCCAGCGCGATATTCGCCAGGGACCGTATGACAGCTTCCTGCAGACCGACGCGTCCATCAACCGAGGCAACTCGGGCGGCCCGATGTTCAACATCAACGGTGAAGTGATCGGTGTGAACACCGCCATTTTCTCGCCGACCGGCGGCAGCGTCGGCGTCGGCTTCGCCATTCCTTCTTCCATCGCGGTGCGAGTCATCGACCAGCTCCGCGACTTCGGGCAGACACGGCGCGGCTGGCTGGGTGTTCGCATCCAGTCCGTCACCGACGAGATCGCCGAAAGCATCGGCCTCGAGGGCGGTGCACGTGGTGCGCTGGTGTCGTCCTTAACTGAGGACGGGCCGGCGGAGGAAAGCGGCATCGAGGCCGGCGACGTCATCCTGAAGTTCGACGGTAAGCCGGTCGAGACCATGCGTGAGCTGCCGCGTATCGTCGCGGAGACCGACATCGGCAAGCGCGTTCCGGTCGAGGTGTGGCGCAACGAGCAGATGGTTACGATCGGTGTGAGGATCGGGGAGCTCGAGGAAGAGGTTCCGATCCTGGCCTCGACCGGCCCCAGCGGGAACGCGCTCGAGCCCGAAGAGGCGGCCATCGACGACATCGGCATCACCGTGACCTCGATCACCGATCAGATGCGTTCGCAGTTTACCCTGCCGGACGATCTCAAGGGCGTGGTCATCACCGGTGTCGAGGCCGACAGCGCCGCGGCGGAAAAGAGCCTGCGCCCCGGCGATGTGATCGTCGAGGTTAGCCAGGAAGCGGTAAGCACGCCGGGTCAGATCGCGGAAAAGATTCGCGAAGCCCGTGACACAGATCGCAGCTCGGTGCTTCTGAAGATCAACCGCAATGGCGACCGCCGTTTCGTTGCGGTTCGAATCAAGAAGTCCTGACGCATATCGACCTCGTACACGGGTCTGTGACGACGGCGGCGCTTGAGGGTGCCGCCGTTTTTTGTGAGAGGACCGGTCGCGCGGAACGGACGCTTTTACTCGCGCGGCCAATATGCGAAGAGAGCGTGCCGTAACCGATCCGGCGCAAAGCAAAAAAGAGCGAGTTACCGAGATGACCGAACGTCTGCTCCACCCGTTTCCTGGCCTGCGACCGGCCGCTAATGCCGCCGCGGACGTGGCCGCGCCGCCCTATGATGTCGTCTCGTTCGACGAGGCCGCCGCGCTATCCGAGGGCCTGCCCTGGAGCTTCCTGCATGTATCCCGGCCGGAGAT
>JAYPRP010000088.1:0-7791 GCA_038132575.1 Rhodospirillaceae bacterium | reverse complement strand
AGGTTGTCCTCGACGCGCGCGAGCGCATCCGCGTCCGAATATTCGGGCACCTGCAGGATGTCTCGGCTGCGCCAGCTGTCGGGCTGCCAATTCTTCGCCATATCGGTCTCCGGACCGGCGTCGCGAGACGTCCGTTCCGTCCATCTGTTCGTTTTCCAGGTCGCGCATGCGCGCGGGGCCATGGCTATAGGCCCTCAGGCGCGCAAAATCCAGCGATTATCGCGCGAATTCAACGCGGTACCGAACCTCCTGGCCTACTCCGCGGCTTCCGGCACGGGCTCGGGCACCGGCTCGCGCATGGTTACGAACTCCTCGGCCGCCGTCGGGTGGATGCCGATTGTGGAATCGAACACGACCTTGGTGGCGCCCGCCTTGAGCGCGATGGCAATGCCCTGGATGATCTCGCCCGCATCGGGCCCGATCATGTGCACGCCGACGACCCGGTCCGTCTTCTTGTCCACGATCATCTTCATGAGCGTCTGCTCCTCACGGCCCGAGATCGTGTTCTTGAGCGCCCGGAAACTGCTCTTGAAGATCAGAACCTCATCAAACGCCTCGCGCGCCTCCGCCTCGGACATGCCGACCGTGCCGATCGGCGGCTGGCTGAAGACCGCGGTTGCGATGTTTTCATAGTCCACCGTCGTCGGCGCGTCGTTGTACAGGGTCTTGGCGAGTGCCGTGCCCTCGGCCAGCGCCACCGGCGTGAGCTGGAAGCGGTCGATGATGTCCCCGATCGCATAGATCGACGGCACGGATGTCTGGAAATGGTCATCGACTACGACCGCCCCGTTCTCCTTGAGCTCGACGCCGGCCTCCTCGAGCCCGAGGCCGGTCACCTTGGGACGGCGGCCGATGGCGGACATCACGCAGTCGGTGTCGATCGTGCTGCCGTCGGACAGATGTACGTGATACCCGTCATCCGTCTTCTCGACCCGCTCGAAGGTGGTCTCGAACTTCAGGTTGATGCCCTGCTTTTCCATCTCGCGCACGAGGTGGGCACGGATGTCGTCGTCGAAGCCGCGCATGAACATCGGACCGCGATAGACCAGGGTCACGTCTGCGCCGAGGCCGTTGAAGATGCCCGCGAACTCGACGGCGATGTAGCCGCCGCCCTCGATCACGACGCTCTGCGGGAATTCATCGAGATAGAAGGCCTCGTTGGAGGTGATGACATGCTCGCCGCCCTCGTAGGACAGGTCGGTCGGCCAGCTACCCGCCGCGACCAGAATCCGCTCGGCGGTGTAGGTCTTGTCGCCGACCGCAACCGTGTGCGCATCGACGACCGTCGCCCGGCCGTCGATGACGTCGCAGCCGGAATTCTCGAGCAGGCGCTGGTAGATGCCGTTCAGCCGCGAGATCTCCTTGTCCTTGTTCTCCACGAGCGTGCGCCAGTTGTGGGCGCGCGGACCCACGGTCCAGCCGAAGCCGGCCGCGTCCTCGAAATCCTCGTGATAGTGGGCGGCATAGACGAACAGCTTCTTGGGAATGCAGCCCACATTCACGCAGGTGCCGCCCATGTGGCGGTCTTCCGCGACGGCCACTTTCGCGCCGAAACCGGCGGAAAACCGGGCCGCGCGCACGCCGCCGGAACCGGCACCGATGACAAACAGGTCGTAATCGTAGTCGCTCACGGATCGTCTCTCTTTCGCGATGAAATCGCGTGTTACTTAGCGCGCACCGCGGGAAAAGCAAACGAACAACAGTCACAGCAGTTTGCGCGCGCGGGCGCAAAGGCTAACGTGCCCGACGGCCGTCCGGCCTTCCTTCTGTCCTTCGGACTCCCGAAACATGACCGAAATCATCGCGATCTACATCGCCGCGGGCGTGTTGTCCGGCTTCGTGTCGGGCCTATTCGGGGTCGGCGGCGCGCTGGCGCTGGCACCAGCGCTGATCATCACCCTGACGATCCAGGAAGTGAGCGAGGCATACGTGATGCACCTGACGATCGCGACCTCGCTCGCGACCCAGGTCTTCACATCGGCCCTCACGACCTATCTGCGCCACCGGGCGGGCGATCTGCTATGGCCGCTCGTCGGCCGGCTCGCACCGTTTGTCGCCGTGGGCGCGGTGATCGGCGCGGCTATCGGCGACGCGCTGCCGGGAATCGTGCTCCAGGTCATGTTCATCGGGTTCGTCGCACTGTCGATCCTCCGGGTTATGGCACAACAGAGCCGCCGCACGGTTTCCGGCACCAGCCGCGACCCGTCGGTCGTGTCCGGTCCCGCCGTCTGGTTTCTAGCGACCCTGTCGGGGGCGTCGGGCGGCGTGCTGGGCCCCGGCCCGGCGATCCTGCTGGCGCCACAGCTGCGCCGGCTCGACCTGGCGATGCCGGCGGTCGCGGCAGCCAATGCGTTTCTCGCCGGGCTGGTCGGCGTGATGGCAGTCGGCGGCTATATCGTCGGCGGCTTCGACGAGGCGGGGCTGCCGGCGCACGCGCTGGGCTATCTCTACCTGCCCGGGTTCGCGGCCCTGACGGTGGGCGCACTCGCGGGCTCGCCCCTCGGCATCCGCTTCTCCCACGCCGTACGTGACCGCACCCAGACCTGGCTGTTCATCGGATATCTGTCGGCAGTGCTCGCAATCATGGTCTATCATACGGCCTGATCGCGTTTCCCAGGCTCCCATGCTTTACGAAATCATCCTCGTCTATTTCGCGACCGGCGCGCTCGCCGGCTTCGTCTCCGGCATGTTCGGCGTCGGCGGCGCCTTCACCATGGCACCGATCCTCATCATCGGCCTGCCGCTCCAGGGGGTGCCCGATCACCACGTAATGCATATCTCCGTGGGCACCTCGCTGGCGGTGATGTTCACCACCTCGGCCTATGTGGCGATCCTCCGCTATCGGATCGGCGACCTGCAGATGCCGATGACGCTTCGCTTCGTCCCTTACATCGTGATCGGGGCGGTGGGCGGCTCGCTGTTCGGTGACTATCTGCCGGGCGACATCCTGAAGGCGATCTTCATGGGCTTCCTGGTACTGACCATCGTGCGGGGCGCCTTTTACAAGGGACACGAGGCGGTCGCGGCCGGCGGTGACATCGAGGATGTGCGCGGCCCCGGCCTGTGGTCGCACGGCGTCCTGACCGGCATCACCGGCTCGCTGCTCGGCCCCGGTCCGGCGATCATCATCGGTCCCTACCTGCGCAAGCGCCGCTACTCGATGGCCATGGTCGCCGCGACTGCCTCGGCGCTCGCGGGGTTGCTCGGCCTGTCGGCGACGGGCGGCTATGTCTATGGAGGGTTCGGCGAGACCGGACTGCCCGAATTTTCGCTCGGCTTCCTCTACCTGCCGGCGGCCGCGGGCCTCGCCGCGGGCGCACTGGTGGGCTCGCCTTTCGGGATTCGGGCCTCGCACCGCATTCCAGACCTGCTGGTGCACCGGATGTTCACCGGCTACGTGGCGTTCATTCTCGCGGTGATGCTGATCTGGGGCAGCTAGCCCCTACTCCACCGTTACGCTCTTGGCGAGGTTGCGCGGCTGGTCCACATCCGTGCCCTTCACCACCGCCGTATGATAGGCGAGGAGCTGGATCGGGATCGCATACAGGAGTGGCGCGACGAAGGGATCGACAGCGGGCATCTCGACCGCGGCGAAGGCCTTGTCGGCCAGCTTCGCGACGCCCGAACGGTCGGACATGAACACTACCTTGCCGCCGCGCGCGATCACCTCCTCGACGTTCGAGAGTGTCTTGTCGAACAATTCATCGTTGGGCGCGAGCACAATCACGGGCACGGCCTCGTCGATCAGCGCGATGGGGCCGTGCTTCATCTCGCCGGCGGCGTATCCCTCGGCATGGATGTAGGAAATTTCCTTGAGCTTGAGTGCGCCTTCCATGGCGATCGGGAAGGCCGTCCCGCGCCCGAGATAGAGCACGTCGCGCGCCTTCGCGACGTCACGGGCGATCTCGCGCAGCGCCTCGTCATGGTTCAGCACCTCGGTCATCCGTGACGGCACCTCGGTCAGCGCACCGGCCAGCGACGCAGCGCCCGCATCGTCGATGGCACCCCGTGCCCGGGCGGAGGCGATCGCGAAGCAGGCGAGCACAGCGAGCTGAGTGGTGAACGCCTTTGTGGAAGCGACACCGATCTCGGGGCCGGCGAGCGTCGGCAGGACCACGTCGGATTCCCGCGCAATCGAGCTCTCGCCCACGTTCACCACCGAGACGATATTCTGGCTCTGGTCGCGGCAGTGGCGTAGCGCGGCGAGCGTGTCTGCGGTCTCGCCCGACTGGCTGACGAACAGCGCCACCCCGCCCTCGGGCAGCGGCGCCTCGCGGTAGCGGAACTCCGACGCGATGTCAATTTCGACCGGGATACGCGCCACCTTCTCAAGCCAGTATTTCGCGACCCAGCCGGCGTAACACGCGGTGCCGCAGGCTACGACGGTGATCCGCGGCACGGTGGCGAGGTCGAAAGGCATTTCCGGCAGGCTGATTTCGCGCGTGGTCGCGTTGATGAAGGACTGGAGCGTGTCCCCGACGACGGCCGGCTGCTCGAAGATTTCCTTCTGCATAAAATGGTCGTAGTTGCCCTTACCGATCAGCGCGCCGGAGAGCTCCGTCTCCCGGACCGGCCGGTCCACCTCCGCGCCCGTCTCGTCAAAGACGCGAGCGCCGGTGCGGGTGATCTCGGCCCAGTCACCCTCTTCGAGATAACAGATGCGCTTGGTGAGTGGCGCGAGCGCCAGCGCGTCGGAGCCGATGAACATCTCGCCGTCGCCATAGCCGATTGCCAGCGGACTGCCCCGACGCGCGCCCACCATCAGGCCGTGCTCGCCGGCAAACACGATGGCCAGCGCGAACGCGCCCTGGAGGCGCGGCAGGGTCTCGGCCACCGCCTGCTTGGGCGACGCCCCAGCTTCAAGCTGCCGGGTTAGGAGCGCGGCGATCGCCTCGGTGTCGGTGTCGCTCTCGAAGTTGTGGCCGTCGGCCGACAGCTCGGCGCGCAGTTCCTGGAAATTCTCGATGATGCCGTTGTGGACGACCGCGACCCGGGACGTCGCATGGGGATGGGCGTTGCTCTCGTTGGGAACACCATGGGTCGCCCAGCGGGTGTGGCCAATGCCGGCGTTGCCGTCGAGCGGGTCGTCCTCGAGGATCGCCGCAAGGTTGGCGAGCTTGCCCTCGGCCCGGCGGCAATGGATCGAGCCATTCACCAGCGTCGCAATGCCGGCGGAATCGTAGCCGCGATACTCGAGCCGCTTCAGCCCTTCGATCAGCCGCGGCGCAGCGTCGTCGGAGCCCAGAATGCCGATGATCCCGCACATGGACGCCTAGCCCTTCGACTTGAGCTTGCGGAACCGGGCTGCCCAGCCGGTCTTCGTGACCTGTTCGGCCCGCTCGATGGCAAGCGCGTCACCCGCCACGTCGTGAGAAATCGTGCTGCCCGCCGCGACGATGGCGCCGTCACCGATGGTGACCGGCGCGACCAGAGCCGAGTTCGACCCGATGAACGCCCCCGCGCCGATATTGGTCTCGTACTTGCCGAAGCCGTCATAGTTACAGGTGATGGTGCCCGCGCCGATGTTCGCTCCTGCGCCGACATGGGCATCGCCAATGTAGGACAGGTGGTTAGCCTTCGCGCCCGCGCCCAGGTCCGCGTTCTTGATCTCGACGAAGTTGCCCACCCGGGCGCCGGCGCCGATATGCGCGCCCGGCCGGAGCCGCGCATAGGGGCCGACGACCGCCTCCGCCGCGACCACCGCGCCTTCCAGGTGGCTGAATGCGCGGATGCGTGCGCCGTCGGCGACACGCACGCCCGGGCCAAAGACGACGTTCGGCTCCACGACCACGTCACGGCCCAGCTCGGTGTCATGGTGGAACCAGACCGAGCCCGGGTCGATCAGCGTCGCGCCGCCCTCGAGCGCTTGTGCGCGCAGCGCATCCTGCACCACGGCCTCCGCGATCGCGAGATCAGCACGGGAATTTACCCCGAGGAGTTCCCCCTCCGCGCCCTCGACTACCGCGGCGGCGTGCCCGTCGGCGCGCGCCAGCGCAACGGTCTCGGTCAGGTAGTACTCGTTCTTGGCGTTGTTCGTATCGAGACGGTCGAGCAGCCCGACCAGGTGCCGCCCGTCGAACGCCATCACGCCTGAGTTGCAGAGATTGACCTCCAGCTCCTCAGGAGAGGCGTCCTTGGCCTCGACGATCGCCTCGAGCCCGCCGTCGGCGTTGGTGATCAGGCGGCCATATTGGTGGAAATGGCTCGGCTGGAAGCCGAGGACGGACACCGCGACGCCGTCCGCGCAGGCCGTCGCCGCGCGGAGCATGGTATCGGCGGTGACGAGCGGCGTATCGCCATAGAGCACCAGCACCGTGCCCTCGAAGCCTTCGAGAGCCCCGCGCGCGGCTTTGACCGCGCCGCCGGTGCCGTTGCGTTCGGCCTGGACACAGGTCGGATGGGGCGCGACCGCGTCGCGGACCCGGTCCATGTCCGGGCCGATGACGACGACGATCCGCTCGGGCGACAGCTCTGACGCAGTCGCCAGCAGATGCGCGATCATCGGCCGGCCGGCGACCGGGTGCATCACCTTCGGCAGGTCGGACCGCATGCGCGTTCCTTTCCCGGCGGCAAGCACCACTATGGCAAGCGGGGTATCGGTCATCGTTTCGTTCGAACGCTTCAAGGCGGGCGGGCCGGACCGGGCACGCCTGATCCGCAGAAATCGGAGAAAACTTGCCACAGGGCCCTGAATCGCACCAAGTCACGAATTGTTCCCGATTGTTTCGACGCTGCCGCGGTCGCCCCCCTCTTCCTTCGACGAGCTCAGGGTGAGGTTCAAACACTGGCCCTCACCCTGAGCCTGTCGAAGTGCTAAGGCCCGCCGGCGCTGCTCGTCCGCCGCGCCGAAGACCAACGCGCCGTCGCGCGTGCGGGCACACACCAGATGCGCGAAGCCATCGCCCCAGGGGGTGGTGAGTTCGAGGCGCACCGGCACTTGTCCCGGCCCGACACCGATATCCGCGAGCCAGATCGCGACCTCGAGGTCCTGCAGCCGCTTGCGGTCGGGCTTGAAGCCCGCGATCCGCTCGAAGGTCAGCCGGCAGCGGGACCGTCAGGGCCATAGCGAGCATCGCAAGGATACTGGGTTTCATGTGTCACTTCGAAACGGCAACTGGGCAAATCATAGGGTCGGGGGCGAATGAGGCAAGCATGGGGCGACAATGCGGATCGAACCGGGACGGTGGCCCATCGCTTGACACCCGTGAACCGGTCGCCCTATAGCTCCGGTCCCCGACGGAGGGGCGCGTAGCTCAGCGGGAGAGCACTGCCTTCACACGGCAGGGGTCGCTGGTTCAATCCCAGCCGCGCCCACCATTTTCGAGTGCGACGTACCTGACTTAGTTACAACGACTTAACGCTAATTAAGCGGCAAAGCCACGACCGGGTGTCCAGCAACAAAACCGCCCTTGTTCCTATCCTGTGCCACAGGAGATGGAATTGGCGACGTTTTTGATGCGCAAAGGCCGCTATACGGCGCGTGTCAGGCGCGGCAGACACCCAACGCAGACAAAAACATTCGACAAGCCATCGGACGCTCGGCGATAGGCAACGAAGACCGAGCATCTGATAGACGGCGGGAATGTTACCTCCCAAGACTGCACCCTCAATCAGCTGCTCAAACGCTATGAGGCGGAAGTGACCCCTCATAAGCGAGGTGCAAAAATCGAAACCTATCGGCTTGGCGTCATACAGCGGCATTCAATCTGTGACCTTTGGCTGTCAAAGCTGACCTCCGGTCATATCGTGCGTTATCGAGACGAACGATTATTGAATGCTGCTCCGGCAACA
>JAYPRP010000087.1:0-7796 GCA_038132575.1 Rhodospirillaceae bacterium | reverse complement strand
GTCCAGGTCCGGTAAAAATGCAAAGCTCATGAGGGCAGCTTGATTTTCGGGCACACTGCTGTATGGCGTGGGGGCGGTCAAGCGCCCACATGCGCCGCACCGTGCTACGCGAAAGGGCGCCCCTTGATCGTTCGAAGCTCGCGACTGTTGCTCCTGTTTTTCGCCGCCGCCCTGGTGGGGCTGGCGCTGATTTTCGGTGTTCTCGTCTGGCAACTCAGTCGCGGGTCGATCAGCCTAAGCTTCCTGACGCCCCTGATCGAGCGCGCGCTGGATAACGGTCGCGGCAATGCGCGTATCCGTCTGCACGATACGATCCTGACCTGGGCCGCCGAAGAGCGTGAACTCGACATCCGTGCCGTGGGTTTGCGCTTTGTCGATGCCGGTGGTGGTGTCCGGGCGACCATTCCGGAAATGTCGGTCAAGTTCAGCGGGCGTGCATTGCTGCGGGGGCTGGTCGCGCCCACGAGCCTGGAGTTGTTCGGGCCGCGTGTTCGCGTCGCGCGGCGGGCGGACGGGACCGTCAGCATGGACTTTGCGGGCGACTCCCCCGCCGGATCGAACAGCGCGGCATCTCCGGGGCTCATCGAGGAACTGCTGCGCAAGCCCGATCCCGATCTCGCCAGCGGATACCTGACCCGGGTGGCCGTGCGCAGCGCGCTGATCGAGTTTGACGACTTCAAGCGCGGCATGCGGATCAGCACGCCCCGGGCCAACATCGCGCTGCACCGTGATGCCGAGGGGATCAGTGCCGAGGGTTCGGTTGTGTTCGGGGAGTCCGATAGTGTCATTCGCGCGGACTTGTCGGGAATCTACCGCGTTGAGTCGGGTGCGACGGAACTCGGTCTCGTGTTCAGCGACGTGTCGCCGACGACCCTTGCGAGTTACGCTGAGGAGCTGGCGCCCCTGGCGATGCTCGACACCCGGCTCGAGGGAACGCTTACGCTCTCGCTTGACGCCGATCTCGAACCGTTGGGCATGAGCGTCGATATGCGGGCTGGTCCCGGCACCGTGATACTCGACACCCTGTTTGATGATCCCGTGGCATTTGACGCGGGCGACTTCCGGGTAAGGTCCGAGCGCGGAATCGAGAGTGTCGTGCTGGAGAGCGCGAGCCTCGACATGGGCCCCGCCGAGGTGCTGCTGAGCGGCGATGCGCGTCACGTTCTCGACCAGTGGAATGTCGACTTGGTCGCGGAGGTTCGCGGGTTGCCCGTGAATTCCATCGAGACCTACTGGCCGGCCAAGATCGAGCCGTCGGCGCGGGAATGGATCACTAAGAATCTCCGCGACGGTATGGTGGAGAGCGCCGTTCTTCGCCTGCGCGCGAGTATGCCCGAGGATGACCCGGCCGCCATCGATATCGGCGGTTACGATGGTGAGATCAGCTTCCGGGAAACCGCTGTCCACTATCTGCGCCCCCTGCCGCCGGTCCGCGATGTCTTCGGGGTCGCGCGGTTCGACACTCGCCAGTTCAATATCGATCTCGGGGGCGGGACGTTGCGCGATCTGGTGGCGGAGTCCGGACGCGTGGAAATTCTGGGTCTCGACGGGTCGCCGCGCGGCGAAAGCATCAAGGTGGAGTTCACCGTCTCTGGCCCCGTCCGCGATGCGCTCGAAATCCTCGACGGCGAGCCGCTTGGGTTTATTTCCGACTTCGGTCTCGATCCCGCCCGCACGAGCGGCAGCCATCGCACCAATGCGGTGTTTGCGTTTCCGCTGCTCGACGACCTGCTGATCGACCAGATCGCGGTGGCAACCGCATCGCGCATTGTCGACTTCGGTGCCGAGGATGTCGTGTTCGGCCTGCCGATCGGCGCGGGCGATCTGACGCTCAACGTGAACCGCGATGGCATGGAGGCGCGCGGCACGGCGGCGATCGGCAGCGTGCCCGTGGGGCTCACCTGGAGTGAGCGCTTCGAGGAAGATGGCGAGGTGCGGACCCGCTACAAGGTGCGCACCAACCTGGATGCGTCCGGGCGCCGCGAACTCGGCCTGGACGAGATCCCGTTCGTTTCCGGGCCGGCCGGGGTGGGCCTGACCTACGCGATTGGCTGGGACGGGATGGCAAGCGGCGTGGCCGAGATCGACCTTGCCGAGACGGTGATCGAGCTCGATCCCTTTGGCTGGTCAAAGCCCGCGGGAGTGCCCGGCCGGGCCTTCGTCCGTTTCCTGGTCCGCGACGATATTCTGACTGAAATGCCCGAGGTGATGGTCCGCGCGGAAGATCTCGAGATTGATGGTGCCGGCCTGTTCCGACCTGGGCCCGACGGGCCCGAGCTTCAGCGCCTTACGCTCGAGCGGCTCGTATTCGGCGAGACGGATGCCTTTGTGAACATCGAGCTACCCGAGGGAGCCCCGCAGGTCATTTCGATTGGCGGTGCGCGCCTAGATCTGCGCGCGGTCGTGGCGGAAATGTTCGAGAAGAGCGAAGGCGGCGCCGAGGCTGATGAGCCGATGCATTTGATCGTCAGCGAACAGTCGCCGGTGGGAGAAATACGCCTGGGCGAGGAGACCAGCCTGCTCGGCGCACACGGCACGATGTTCAGCAACGGTAACGGCTGGAAAGATGTCGAATTACGCGGACGGCTCTCGAACGGCGGCCGCATCTTTCTGCGCGTCGCACCGGGTGAGGGGGCGCGCGACCTTACCTTCGAGACCGACGATGCCGGTGGCGCGCTCGCGGCGCTGGACTTGGTCGACACGATCCGCGGTGGCGAGATGCGTGTGATCGGCATTATGACGGGGTCGGGCGACGCGGAGGTCATCACGGGCCAGCTCGACATGCAGAACTTCCTGCTCACCGAGTGGCCGGTCGGCGCGCAAATTTTGGCGCTTACGTCATTCTCCGGGATCGCCGACGTCCTCGGCGGCGAAGGGCTTACCTTCCGGCGCGTGGAACTGCCGTTCACGCTGACCGACAGGGAAATCACGATCACTGAGGCCAAGGCACGCGGCGCGAACATCGGCGTGCTGGCGACGGGCCGGATCGACCGGGAGACGGACGAGATTCAGATGACCGGCGAGATCGCGCCGGCCTACACGCTCAATTCGCTGCTGGCGAACATCCCGCTGATCGGCACGGTCCTCTCAGGCGGTGCGGACGGTTTGTTCGCCGCTACCTTCGATGTGCAGGGGCCGATCGACGATCCGGATGTTTCGGTCAATCCCCTGTCGGTGCTGACGCCGGGGATCATTCGCCGCCTGCTTTCTGGGTTCGGGAGTGAAGACGAAACGCTGCCGGCAGACGGCGGGGAGGTCAAGTTGCCCGCGCCTCCCGAGGAGGGCGAGTAGGCGCGCTAGACCGGCTTGATCAACGCGTGGCGCTTCTTGCCTGCGGAGAGCTTGATCACGCCGTCCGCATTGATCGCGTCGGCGCCCACCTCGTGGGTTTCTTCACGTACCGGCTCGTCGTTGACACGCGCGCCACCGCTCTTGATCAGCCGCCGCGCCTCGCTGTTCGATGTCGCGAGTCCGGCGCGCGCCATGAGCGCGAAGAGGGCGATGCCGGCATCGAGTTCGTCGCGCGGCATCTCGGTAGTTGGCAGCCCCTCGGCCGTCACGCCGGCCTCGAAGGTCTGAGCGGCGGTCTCTGCCGCCTGCTCGGCGGCATCGGCGCCATGCAGCATCCGCGTGGCCGCGTTGGCGAGTATCTTCTTGGCGTCGTTGATCTCCGATCCCTCGAGCGCTTCCAGCCGGGCGATCTGGTCGAGCGGTAGGTCCGTGAATAGGCGCAGGAAGCGGCCCACATCGGCGTCCTCGGTGTTGCGCCAGAATTGCCAGTAGTCGTAGGGCGCGAACCGGTCCGCCTTGAGCCAGACCGCACCGTCGGCGGTCTTGCCCATCTTTGCGCCGGACGCCGTCGTGATCAGCGGGGTCGTCAGGCCGAAAAGTTCCTTCTCGGCGACGCGGCGGCCGAGATCGATGCCGTTGACGATGTTGCCCCACTGGTCCGACCCGCCCATCTGGAGTGCGCAGTCGTGGCGCCGCGCCAGTTCGACGAAGTCGTAGGCCTGCAGGATCATGTAGTTGAATTCGAGGAAGGTAAGCGGCTGCTCGCGCTCGAGGCGCAGCTTCACGGAATCGAACGTCAGCATCCGGTTGATCGTGAAGTGGCGTCCGATGTCGCGCAGCATCGGGATATAGGCGAGCGCATCGAGCCAGTCAGCGTTGTTCACGAGAATGGCGTCGGTCGCGCCATCGCCGAACCGGACGAAGTTGTTGAATGTCGTGCGGATCGAGGCGATGTTCGCGGCGATCTTCTCGTCGGTCAGCATCTGCCGGGTCTCGTCCTTGCCCGACGGATCGCCGACCTTGGTCGTGCCGCCGCCCATGAGAACGATCGGCCGGTGGCCGGTCTTCTGCAGCCAGTGCAGCATCATGATCGATACCAGGTTACCGATGTGAAGGCTGTCCGCGGTCGCGTCGAAACCCACATAGGCGGTGATAGGCCCTGCGGCGGCGCGTGCATCGAGACCCTTGATGTCGGTGCATTGATGCAGGTAGCCGCGGGCCATCAGCGTCTGGACGAATTCTGATCTGTATTCGGACATGTCTTCTCAAACCAGCCTGACGGGCGGAGCGCCGGCTAACTAACACATCTACGGCCCGTGCGTGTATATCTTCGAGACGAACGGGATAGGAGATTCGCACCATGAGTGCCAGCCGGCTGGCCATCGGCCTGATGAGCGGGACATCCATGGACGGCATCGACGCGGCCCTGGTCCGGACTGACGGTGGCGCCGCGATCGAGCCCGTCGCCCATCTCGCCCACTGCTATGATCCTGATTTCCGCGTGGCGTTGCGTGCCGTGGTGGGGAAACCCGGCCCTCACGAGACGGTCGCCGATGCGCTCACATCCCGGCATGTGGAGATCGTCGCCGCGCTCCTGGATGAAGCGGGCGTCGCTGCAAGCGACGTCGCGGTTGTCGGGTTTCACGGCCATACTGTCTTTCACGATCCGGCGAACGCGTTGACCTCACAGATTGGCGATGGCGACCGGCTTGCATGCGAGACCGGGATCGACGTTGTGGCGGACTTCCGTTCGGCGGATGTGGCAAGGGGCGGCGAGGGCGCGCCGTTCGCACCGCTGTTCCACGCCGCATGCGCGCCGGGTGACCGGCCCGTCTGTTTCCTCAATATCGGCGGGGTCGCGAACCTCACCTGGATCGGTGCGGACGCGGACCCATCGCGCACCGACGTGTTCAAGCATCTGCTCGCCTTCGATACCGGGCCCGGGGGCGCGCTGATAGATGATTGGGTGCGGCGACATACAGGCCAGCCATTCGATGCCGACGGGCGGCTCGCGGCGGCCGGTCAGGTGTACGACGCGGCTCTCGAACGCTTGCTGGACAATCCCTATTTCTGGATCGACCCGCCGAAGTCACTCGACCGGGACGCGTTCGACGTGTCACCCGTGCACGGTCTTTCGCTCGAAGACGGGGCGGCAACGCTAGCGGCCTTCACCGTGGCGGCCATCGCGCGCGCCGCTGAATTCCTGCCCGGGCCGCCGGGCCGCTGGATCGTGACCGGCGGCGGGCGCAGGAACGCCGCGCTCATGGGCCGGCTGGAACGCGCGCTGGGGACGGATGTGGTGCCGACGGAGGCGATCGGTATCGACGGTGATATCCTTGAGGCGCAGGCGTTCGCTTACCTCGCCGTCCGCAGCCTGCGCGGGCTGCCGCTCAGCGGGCCGACGACGACGGGCGTACCCGAGCCGACCCTTGGCGGGCGGCTGTTCCGCGCGTTCTAGTCCTCGTCGTCCTCGTCGTTCTTTTCCTCGACGTCCTCAAGTTCCTCGATCTCGGCGGCGAGCGCCGCCTCTATCTCTGCCGTTCGCCGGTCGAGATAGTCGGTGACGGTCTGCTCGAGTTCTTCAAGATGCTCGTTGTAGAAGTGGGTCGCCCCCTTCAGCACCTGGAAGTCGATGATCACGTCCTTCTGCTTCGCCAGCTTGGCGATCAGTTCGGTCACGGATTCCTGCGGGACGATGTCGTCCTTGTCGCCATGGGTGATCAGGCCCGAGGCGGGGCAGGGTGCGAGGAACGAGAAGTCATACATGTTGGCCGGTGGTGACACCGACAGGAAGCCGGTGATCTCGGGGCGACGCATCAGGAGCTGCATGCCGATCCAGGCCCCGAAGGAAAAGCCGCCGATCCAGCACATCGGCGCGTCCTGGTTCTGGGTCTGCAGCCAGTCAAGTGCGGAGGCTGCGTCGGACAGCTCTCCCTCGCCGCGGTCGAAGCTTCCCTGGCTGCGGCCGACGCCGCGGAAGTTGAAGCGCAGCGTCGCGAAGCCGCGCCGCACGAAAATCTGGTAGAGTTGATAGACGACCTTGTTGTTCATCGTCCCGCCATGCTGCGGATGCGGGTGCAGCAACAGCGCGATCGGGGAATTCGGAACCTTTGCCGGGTAGTAACGGCCTTCGAGGCGACCTTCGGGGCCGTTGATGATGACTTCAGGCATTTCCTGTTCCCGTTCCGCCGCCGTGGCGCGGCAAATGACGTGGCAATGGAATCGGGCGCTTGTTCCCGGGGTTCCAACGACTTCAGTCAAATACTTGACCAGTTTACTCGGACATCTTATATCCCGCATCCGAACACGCCAGCGCGTGTTTCATTCGGCGGGAAGAGCGATGCAGAGCGCTCTATATCATAAAGGTCGACATGGTATTCAAGCATCTGATTGACGATCTGGACGCGTACATGGAGCGCGATCCGGCGGCGAGCTCTCGAATTATGGTGTTGACCAGCTATCCGGGCTTTCACGCGGTGGTTTGGTTTCGCCTCGCGCACTGGCTCTGGAGCCTGCGGCTGAAGACGCTGGCCCGGTTCGTCGGGAACGTTGGGCGGCTTCTCACCGGTGTCGATATTCACCCCGGCGCGCAGATTGGCCGCCGGCTCGTGATCGATCATGCCATCGGTGTCGTCATCGGTGAGACAGCCGAGCTCGAGGACGATGTGACCCTCTATCACAACGTCACGCTCGGCGGGATCGCGCCGGCGGTGGAGAGCGAGGCGCAGATCGACGTGAAGCGCCACCCGACGGTGCTGTCGGGTGCGATTATCGGATCGGGCGCGCAGGTTCTGGGCCCGGTGACGGTCGGTCGGAACGCCCGCGTGGGCGCGAACGCGGTCGTGGTCAGGGACGTGCCGGAGAACTGCACGGTCGTGGGAATCCCGGCACAGCCGGTCGCCACGTCGTCCTTTTCGCCGGAGCAGTTTTCGGCCTACGGCACGCCGACTGACGAGTTTCCCGATCCCGACGCAAAGGCCATGGGCGCGATGCTGAACGAGATCAGCACGCTGCGCATGCGGGTCCAGGAACTCGAGCGCGAAGTGGAAGAACGCATCCAGCTGCGGCGCGCGTCGGGCGCCGACGACACCGAGTCCGACGAACCCTCGACGACCCTCTGAGCGGCGGGGTCCAGGGAATCGGTAAGGGAGAAAGACGTTGAAACTCAGCACGAAGGGGCGCTACGCCGTCATGGCGATGGTGGACCTGGCGCAATTCGCGGAATCCGGGCCCGTCGCGCTGGCGGAGGTCGCGGAACGTCAGGAGATCTCGCTGTCCTACCTGGAGCAGCTGTTTGCGAAGCTGCGCCGGGCGGGGCTGGTCACCAGCGTCCGCGGTCCCGGCGGCGGCTACCGGCTCGCCCATCCGGCCGAGGACATCCGTGTCTCCGACGTGATTGCCGCCGTGGACGAGGCGATCCGCACCACCGGCTGCATGCCGGGTGCAGCCACGGGGTGTATCCGCCGCACGAGCCGCTGTATGACCCATGACCTCTGGGCGGGGCT
>JAYPRP010000086.1:837-8084 GCA_038132575.1 Rhodospirillaceae bacterium | reverse complement strand
TTTCTTATTGTTCATACCGGGTTTTGCCCGTCTTTCGTGTGGTGGTTGTTGCCCGGGGGGGGGGCGGGGGGGGGCGCGCTCAACTCGACCGTCGGGGTGAGCGAACTAATCTGCTACAGCGGCCAGCCCGCGCCGGTGCCCGGCGATATCATAGACGACATCCGACGCCACGAAGACGAGAGTGGCCACGTGATCCTCGGAGAATATGCTGGCCTTCAGAAGGGCGACCGCGTTCGAATCACCGAGGGATCACTGTCCGACCAAATCGGAATCTTTGATGCGCCCTCGGACCAACAGCGCGTGTTCCTGCTGCTTGATCTGCTGGGCCGCCAGGTCCGGGTCAAGCTGCCAATGACGGCGCTAACACCGGCCGGCTGACCGGTCAGGCGATTTCGAAAACCAGCAGGTCCGACTGCTGGCGCAGGGAGCTCATCGGCTCCAGCAAAATGGAGATGCCAAACCGTGGCCCGTAATGCTCCTCCGCAGCAGCCACTCATAAGGCCTCGTATCATAGAACGTTGCGGTATCGCTCGCGAGTTCCGCCGGGCATAGTCGACTAGCACCGCCAACGCGGCGTCGCTGAACCCCATGCGGCGCCAGTAGTAGGGCGGGGTTCGTCCTGCTCGCTAAAGGCCACGCAAAACGGTCTGCCGCACGACCATTCGGCGCGCGCGATATGGATCTTTAACTTGACCGAGTCTTCGCCCGCATCGGGCGCGACAGCGAATAATGCATGGGCCGAACCCAACGATCCGTAGTGGGCCTACGCCACCTCGGGGATCAGGCAGGCCGGTACATCCGCGCTAAAATTGCGACCTGGAATCTTAAACGATGCCGTATCAGATTTCGCATTCATTTGCGCAAAACTCCCGAGTTTTCGCGCGGTCCTAATGCACGCGGGTTGGGTTAAGAAAGCTTTATAATCGCTGCAAGACATGCTGTATGCAGCGCTTGAGTTATAATTCCGAACCGCCGCAATTCCCTGCGCCGCTCGCCCCGACATTCTGATTTCGTTTCCGGTCGATGCAGAAACACCTCCAGATGCTCGCAAAACTGACCGTGTCGTTCGCCCTGATCGCATGGGTTCTGAACAGTATCGACGCCGCGGAGGTGACGGCAAAACTCTCCCAGGTACAGTGGACATGGTTCGCGCTCGCAATGGCATTCTTCGTTATTGCGATGATCCTGGGAACCGCGCGGTGGCGACTGGTGCTTTACGGCCTCGGCGTACCCCTCGGAATCGGCATAACACTGCGCCTTTTCCTGGTTGGTATGTTTTTCAACCAGACCCTGCCATCCAGCATCGGTGGCGACGCGACCCGCGTTTTCTATCTCTGGCGCGCGGGAACCGATGCACAAACTGCCCTGAATAGCGTCCTGCTGGACCGCATCCTGGGACTATCAATTCTCGTGACCGTGGCCACGCTGGTGACACCAACGCTGCTCGTAAACCTTGAAAGCCCGCTCGCCGTAAAGGGCCTTTTTCTAATTCTCGCGAGTAGCTGGACCGCGATCATCATACTGTTCCTTTTTGACAACCCCTACACCCGTCGCTTTCAGTATCTACGGTTGATCCAACTCGCGGTTACTCTATCCCGCGGTGCCGTCGAAATCTGCCGGCAGCGCGCTATCATCGCGCCCGCGCTCCTGATCTCTGTCGCGATCCACGGCACGACGATCGCGATCGTCTGGTGCCTAGATCGTGCGCTCGGTGGCGCGGGAAGCATCCTTATCTATGTCATCGCCATGACGCCGACCATCCTGCTGATCAGCATTCCCATTTCGATCGCGGGGTGGGGCGTGCGTGAACAGATCATGGTTGTTCTGCTCGGCGCGTTCGGGATCGATGCTGCCCATGCCGTCAGCGTATCGATCCTATTCGGTATCCTGTTACTCGTTGGCGGCATCCCAGGCGGATTACTTTGGCTGACGATGCGGAAGGCTCAGGCAAAATCTGCCGCGCCGAAAATTGACTAGGCGAGACTGCAAGCCTACTGATCATATTATGAACACGCGGCTTGGTCTCGGTCTCGTCACAATACGTTCGCCGCGGGTGAACGCCCTCACCCTGGGAGCATGAAACGGGGGTCCTGCCCTCTGACTTTACGACTTGCTCGAACATTCTATATTTCGCGTGATGTTATCACCTGCGCTGAACCCCCCGGCCTTTAAGGCAGCAACACTCTCGCTGGGCGCTCACGTGATCGTCGTCGGCGTGCTGCTGCTCGACCCTGAGGAGATGCCAACAAAGCGTGTACAGATCGTCCCGGTCGTCCAGGCCACGCTTGCGCCAGCGTCTGCAAACGCTCCGACCGGCAAACCGGGCGATGTGCCTGAAGTCGCTGCAGCTCCGGTCGAGACGCCATTGACATATGTGCCGGAATCCCCGGCGAAAGCTCGGATCACGTTGCGCAGCAAGCCGGCCGGGCCACCGTTGCCGGCACTCTCGATCGTCACGACAGACAAAGCGGTCCCGGCCCTGAGCGCGGCCCCGCGCGTCAAGCCCGCGGCGCAGACACGGGAGCAGAGCCCGGCCACACCGAGAACCGAGACTGCAAGCCTGACGCACACGCCGTCGGAACTGCAAAGTGGCCGGGCCATCCCACGGATCGAGACCCTTATTGCGGTCAAGCCAGGCAATGCGCAGCCCCACTATCCGCTGGCAGCCCGCAAGCGCGGGTACGAGGGCAAAGCAATCGTCCGCGTTAAGGTGTCAGGCACGGGGCAGGTCAATGCCGCCGAAGTCGTCAAAAGCAGCGGGTTCGATATCCTAGACAACGCGGCACGCGAGGCAGTGGCACGCTGGCAGTTCCAACCGGCCACCCGCGACGGCCGCCCCACGTCAGGGCGAATCGACGTACCAGTCGAGTTCAGGCTTCGATGAGCCGGGTCAGAATACAACCCGTAGCGTAAAGCGCGGCAGAATGCCCGGTGCCCTGAAGCCCACAAATTCCTCGTACTTGTTGTCGAAGATGTTGTCGACGGCGAGTGCCGCATTCCACCCAGGCGCAAGACGCCAGTTTGCGGCAACGTCGAAGCGGGTGTAGTCGCCCAACGCGAGATTGCCGGTGGGTATGGAAGAATCGAGGACGCGGCCCACGTAAAGTGCCCGGCCCGTGATCGTGACGTCGTCGATCCCCGCCCAGCTCACATCTGCGCCCGCGCGCCACTTGGGCCGGTTGCGCAGCTCCTCGTTGTCATCGCGGATATCCGTGTCGACGAACGTGGCATGTGCCCCCAACGACACATCGCCGTAGAGCGCCCAGGACATGGTCAACTCGCTGCCCCAGGTCACGACCTCGTCGCGATTGACGAGGCGGTTGAGCGCATCATCGAAATCGATGCTGTCATAGAAGTAAGTCCGGAACAGGGTGAGGCCGACCTCGCCGCGGCCATCGAGAACCGATTGGCGCAGCGACGTCTCAACACTCGAACTCGATTCCAGCCGGAGGGTCGGATCGCCGACTATCGCGTTGCCTAAGGCATAGAAGCTGGGGAGCTTGAAGCCCTCACCCCAGTTCACCGTCCACTGCGTATCCCATGGCCTGAAATTGAAGATCGAGCCGACAGACAAGCTGGTCCGAGTTGAAAAACCGTCGGGGTTGTCGATCCGCGCGCCCGCCTGCAGCGACCATTCCGGGAGGGCCCGCCACCGTGCCTCGACAAAGTTGCTGAGTGTTGTACGGCGCAGCGAGAACCGTGAATCCGAGGGTGCACCGCCCTGGATCAAGCGGCTGTCGCTCACGCCCGCCTCCTCGAGCGCGGCCGCGCCGACAACGAGTTCGAAGTTCTCCGCCATCTCGACGCTTGCGCTGGCCTGCAGATCGATGCGCTCAGAGAAGCTTTCGCTACTGTTAACCGGAACGCCGAATGCGCTGCGCGCACCGGGGGCGACACCGGGCGAGGTAAAAAGCTCACGCCGCCGGTAATAGCTTCCATCGATCGTATAACCCCAGCGGGCAGACACTCCCCCCTCGAACACCGCTCCCAGCGAGAATTCGGTGGCGTCGCGCGTGTCGCTCGTGCGGCGCACGGCGAAGACGGGACCGCCGCTGTCGTCGGGAAAATTCGAGCTGTCGCTGTCGGACAGGCGCGCAACCAGTTTCAGCGAGGTGTCGTCGGACGGAAAGATACTCGACTTCGCGTTGAGCAGACGGTTGTGAAACCGGCTGCCTTCGGTCGCGTCGCCATCGTCTACATACGCCGCGGTGATTGCCAGATCGGCAGCTGGGGACAACGGCCCGCGGGAGCCAACGCTGGTCCGTGCGTACCCGTCGGCACCTCCGGAAACGGCGAGCGAATACTGCAATTCCGTTCCAGGGCCGCGGGTGATGAAGTTGATCGTACCGGCGATGGCGTCCGCCCCGCGAACGGCCGAGCCGGATCCACGGATAATCTCGACCCGCTCGAGCGCCTGCATGTCGATCGACGACACATCGAAGGAGCCGCCGCGACTGTTGGTCGGATCGTTGACCTGGACGCCGTCGATAAGGATCTGCGTGTAGTTCGGTTCTGCGCCTCGCACATAGATCGAACTGACCCCACCGAGGCCGCTTGGCTGATCGATATGAACGCCGGAGATACGCCGCAGCAAATCGACCGTATCGGCGGGCTGAAACGCGTCAATTTCATCGCGCGTTACGATGGTGACACTGACGGGCGTGGTTGCGCTCGTCGAGGGCAGCCTCGATCCGGTGACCACGACCGTCTCCGACCTGGGAACGCCAACCTCCTGTGCCCTGCCCTGCCCGGAGACGGCCAGGCCGATCAGCCCGAGAAGAATTAGGGAATTACGAAACATCAAAATGCTCTTTATAAGGGACCGCGAAGGCGAACTTCACACTATGCAACGGACACTCCTAAATAAATGAGCGTTTTCGCCGCACTTCGTCGCCTACGTCACGGTCCGTTACGCTTCCTCTCCCCGGTCTTCATACCGCTCGGAAACCTCTACCGCGGATGCCTCGCGCGCAGCGGATCTTCGTATACCGTCAACCACCAAATCGGCCCCTACGGTCCATTCCGACTGTCGGGCGAGTTTGCCTTCAGCGACTTCGGAAACTGGGGCGGGACGCATAACAGCGGCTTTGAATTCTGCATCGAAGCCAGCCGTGGCAGGAAATGCGTGCTTGATATCGGCGCGCATATCGGACTTGTAACGCTACCGCTCAGCCAAGTTGTCGCCCCCGACGGCCAGGTGTTCGCATTCGAACCGGCCCAGGCAAACCGTAGAACCCTATTGCGTCACCTGGAGATTAACGGCATCGAAAACGTAGAGGTGATAGACCGGCTCGTGGGCGACACAGATGTATCTGATACTCTCTTGTATGAGTATGACGGGGTGAGCGGCATGAACACCCGGGCGCCCGTGAAGGACGGAAACACCTACCGCGAAACCCGCCATGACCAGTGCTCCCTCAATGCGTTCTGCCGAGAGCGCGGAATTCGGCCCAACGTCATCAAGATAGACGTCGAGGGCGCGGAGTTCGCGGTACTCGAAGGGGCACGCGATATTATCGCCGAAGCACAACCACTAATCGTTGTCAGCGTGCATCCCCAGCATCTGGTGGCACTCGGCCGCGACGCGAACGAGCTGCACGCACTTGCGGCGGCCTCCGGCTACACGGTATCCGATATTAGCGGAAATCCCGTCGAGACCTTTCAACTGGACGAGTATGTCCTACAACCCGCTGGTGGGTGACAGGTAATGTTGTCGAGCATTTACGAGACGCTACGTGACCGAGGCGCCCCCACGCTGATCCGTGCCATCGGAAACCAGGTTGTGGCCGGTGTTCACAGTAAGATCCTGCGCCGCCGTTTCCTTGAGAAACCGATCCATGACTACCGAATGCTGATCGACCTTGAGGACCAGGGAATCAGCCGCTCTCTCCTGCTATTCGGGACTCGTGAGGTAGATCACAAGGTCCTTCTGGAGCAGATCGCGAAACCCGGTATGATGGTCTTCGATATCGGTGCCAACATCGGTTACTACGCGCTGATGGAGCTGGGCCTGATTGGGCCAGAGGGACGGATGCTAGCCATCGAGCCATCCCCGTCCAACATCGCGCTCCTGCATTGCAATCTCGCTCTCAACGGGGAGGGCGACCGCATCACTGTCCTCGAAGGTGCTGTCTCCGACAAGCCCGGCACGGCTTCCTTCCATCTGTCCGCACACTCTAACTTGGGGACCTTCCACGCCGACGGCAGCGCCGCGCAAATGCTCAGTGGCGAGAAAATCTCCGTCCGCACGTATACGATGCCTGAGCTGGCCGCGGAACACGGTGCCCCCGATCTTGTCCGCATGGACGTCGAAGGCCACGAGGTCGAGGTCATTCGCGGGATGCTCGACGCGATCCGGTCGGGCGTCATGCGACCGTTCATCATCTTCGAAACCCATCTCTCGCGCTACTCTGAAGAACACGACATGGCAGCGGTGCTACGGGACCTGTTCGCCTGCGGCTACGGGGTACCGCGTGCCGCCTCGTCATGGCAGGATGGAACTGCCCGCGTCGAGGCGCGCGGCTACTCGGGTTCGGACCCGATCCCCACGGACGGGGTGGAGCGCGTCATCTTCGAAGACATCTCCAACGAGGATGCCATCGACTTCATCTGCCGGACGGGCGGCCTGCGCACCGTGGTCCTCGCGCCCATCGGCTGATCTCGGGCCCATGCCAGCAGAAATCCTCGCGGCGAATAGGTTTGGCTGGCGACGCGCGGCCGGCAACGGGGTCGATACTCTCGCGACCGGAGATCCCGCAGCAGAAACTGCGATCCGCCGTGCTCTGGCGCGCGGGGTCGTCGGTACCGCCGACCTGGCAGGGGCTATAGGCGAGGTCTCCGGCCACTTCGCGGTTATTGCGCAAAATCACCAAACCAGCTGCGCGATCGTCGATCACTGCCGCTCATCGCCCATCTTCTTCACCGACGATGCTGTGTCGAACGATGCGCACCTGCTGCGCTGCGCGCGAAGCCTTGAGACACCGGACGATGCCGGGGTCGCCGACGCGGCCATGGCCGGCTTCGTGACCGGCAGCCACACCCTGTTCGACGGGCTTGGCCAGCTCATGGCCGGAAGCCTGGCCGTCTGGCACGGAGATGGCGTACCGAAAATCGCACGCTACCGAGACTACATGCCCTCGAAGCTCGACGACCGCCCGGAAGACGAGCTGGTGGAAGCCTTCCTCTCCATCCTCGACGCCGCCGCCGCCCGCACAATCGCGGCGGCGGACGGCCGGCCGATCTGGGTG
>JAYPRP010000086.1:0-827 GCA_038132575.1 Rhodospirillaceae bacterium | reverse complement strand
GGGGGGGGGGCCCCCCCCCCCCCCCCCCCCCCCCCCCCCCCCCCCCCCCCCCCCCGGGGGGCCCCCCACGGCCGGCCGATCTGGGTGCCGCTCAGCGGCGGCCGGGATTCCCGCGTCCTCCTCGCTAAATTCGTCGAGCAGGGCTACGACAATCTCTTCGCGTTCACCTATGGCCCAAGGGGCAATGACGAGATGCGCGCCGCGAAGACCATCGCAGAGCGCCTCGGTGTGCGCTGGTCGTTTCTACCCAGCCGCCCGGCCACGATGCGGAAGTTCTTTTCCGGGTCCGAGCGCAGGGACTACTGGAATTACTGCGACGGGCTCGCCGCCGTCCCCAACTTCCAGGACCTGATCACGCTGCGCGAGTACCGGCGACGGGGGGCGCTCCCCGACGATGCCCTGCTGGTCAACGGCCAGACCGGCGACTTCATCTCCGGCGGACATATTCCCGCCGCGCTGATGGACACCGACCACACGCCCGACGGGCTGTTCGCCGCGATCGTCGGTAAGCATTTCTCCCTGTGGCGTTCGCTCAAGACGCCGGCGCGGCTGGGCGCGCTGCGCGAGCGGGTGTTCGCGCAGCTCGGTGTCGATCCGGTAAAACCCCTCGACCGCGACCACGCGATCGCTCTCTACGAGCAGTTCGAGTTCGACGAACGTCAGGCGAAGTACGTGATCAATGGTCAGCGGAACTACGAGTTCCTCGGCCTCGACTGGTCGCTGCCGCTGTGGGACAGCGCGCTCGTCGCTTTCTGGCGCAACATCCCCGTCGAACAGAAGTTCCGGCAGAAACTCTTCGCGCAAGCGCTCGCGCGCTGGGATTATCG
>JAYPRP010000085.1:0-8267 GCA_038132575.1 Rhodospirillaceae bacterium | reverse complement strand
GCGAAGCTCTTGATCGAAGCCCCGGTAAACGGCGGCCGTAACTATAACGGTCCTAAGGTAGCGAAATTCCTTGTCGGGTAAGTTCCGACCTGCACGAATGGCGTAACGATGGCCACACTGTCTCCACCCGGGACTCAGTGAAATTGAAATCGCGGTGAAGATGCCGTGTACCCGCGGCTAGACGGAAAGACCCCGTGAACCTTTACTACAGCTTCACACTGGACTTTGATCTGACTTGTGTAGGATAGGTGGGAGACTTTGAAGCGTGCTCGCTAGAGTGCGTGGAGTCGACCTTGAAATACCACCCTGGTCATGTTGGGGTTCTAACTTAGGCCCGTTATCCGGGTTGAGGACAGTGTGTGGTGGGTAGTTTGACTGGGGCGGTCTCCTCCCAAAGCGTAACGGAGGAGCACGAAGGTGGGCTCAGCGCGGTCGGAAATCGCGCATTGAGTGTAAAGGCACAAGCCCGCTTGACTGCGAGACTGACAAGTCGAGCAGGTACGAAAGTAGGTCTTAGTGATCCGGTGGTTCTGTATGGAAGGGCCATCGCTCAACGGATAAAAGGTACTCCGGGGATAACAGGCTGATACCGCCCAAGAGTTCACATCGACGGCGGTGTTTGGCACCTCGATGTCGGCTCATCACATCCTGGGGCTGAAGCCGGTCCCAAGGGTATGGCTGTTCGCCATTTAAAGTGGTACGCGAGCTGGGTTTAGAACGTCGTGAGACAGTTCGGTCCCTATCTGCCGTGGGCGTTTGAGGTTTGAGAAGAGCTGCTCCTAGTACGAGAGGACCGGAGTGGACGAACCTCTGGTGTTCGGGTTGTCACGCCAGTGGCATTGCCCGGTAGCTATGTTCGGACGGGATAACCGCTGAAAGCATCTAAGCGGGAAGCCTCCTTCAAGATGAGACCTCACTGGGGCCTTGAGCCCCCTGAAGGGCCGTCCAAGACGAGGACGTTGATAGGCGGGGTGTGTAAGCGCTGTGAGGCGTTGAGCTAACCCGTACTAATTGCCCGTGAGGCTTGACCATATAACACCGAAGTTTTCTTGGCTGTTGATCAGCTTTGGCTTTGCATCGAATTGACTTCACTTCACCAGCGTTGCGGTTGCAGCGCGACGGGATTGGGCGGAAGCCCAGCCGGTTCGCCTGACGATCATTGCAGACTGGAACCACCTGAATCCATCCCGAACTCAGAAGTGAAACGGTCTAGCGCCGATGGTAGTGCGGGGTTTCCCCGTGTGAGAGTAGGTCGTCGTCAGGCTTTAAACGAAAGGGGGCTAGCCAAAGGGCTAGCCCCCTTTTTCTTTGTGCCCTTATTTTTTTGCAGACAGAACGGCGGGCGCTGACGCCTAGGGTTGGCGCTCGATATCGTCGGGATCGATGGTGCCCGAGGCCACCTCAAGCACCTTGAGAAGGGTGGCTCCGGCGTTCGCCAGGCGGTGCTGGTCCCCGGCGGCGATGCTGATGGCGTCGTGGGGGCCGAGATGGTGCGTCTCTCCATTTCGCGTCACTTCCGCCGTCCCTTCGAGCACAATCCAATGTTCAGCGCGGCGTTGGTGGCGCTGGCTGGCCATGGCGCGACCAGGCTGTAGCGTCAGTAGATGTGCTTCGAAGGCCTCCCCTTCCGCGAGGCGGCGCGCTGAGCCCCAGGGCGCCTGGCGCGTCGGGTGCGCGCGTAATTCCCGGCGTCCGGCTTTTTTCAGCCTTTCCACCAAAGTCTTCACCCCCTGGGCCGCGAAGCGGTGGGCGACTAGGGTGGCATCCTCCGTATCCACGACCAACAGATCGGAGATCCCAACGGTGGCCAGTAGCCGGCCATCGCTGCGGAGGTAGCTGTTGTGCGTACCCACGGCGAGGACGTCTCCCTGGACCACATTGCCTGCTTCGTCCTGTTCGCCCAGGCTCCAGAGCGCGTCCCAGGCGCCGACGTCGCTCCAGCCAGCATCGAGAGGCACCATAACGGCTCGGTCGAGTTTCTCCATGACGGCGTAGTCGATGGACTCGGAGGGGGCCGTCGCGAAGGCCGTTTCTTCGAGGCGAAGGAAGTCGAGGTCCTTCGTTGCCCCAGCCACTGCCTGGCGGGCAGCGCTAAGGGCAGCGGGGGCGTGGCGCTCTAGGGCCTCAAGGAGCCTGCCCACTGGGAAAAGAAACATCCCCGAGTTCCAGTAGTAGCCGCCCTCCGCAAGGAAGGCATCGGCGCGGTCCTGATTCGGCTTTTCGATAAAGGCCTCAACGATGCGGCCGCTGCCCCGGGGGGCGCCCGCTTTAAGGTATCCGTAACCCGTTTCCGCGTGGGTCGGCACGATGCCAAAGGTGACGATTTCCCCATCCTGGGCGAGGCCGTCCGCTAGGGCGACGGCTTCGGCAAAGGCGGCTTCGTTGGGAATCGCGTGGTCGGCAGCGAGAACGAGCATACGGGCCTCGGGGCCCTCGGACGTCTCCACAAGGCAGGCCGCGGCCGCAATCGCCGGCGCCGTATTTCTGGCCACCGGTTCCAGGACAATGCCCCGGGGTGCCGTACCCAGTTCCGCGAACTGCTGGGCCACGAGAAATCGGTGCGCCTGATTGCAAACGATGAGGGGCGCGCTTGCGCTGGCCTCGCTAGCCCGGAGGGCGGTGCGCTGTAGCAGGCTTTGCTGTTCCAGAAGGGGTAGAAATTGCTTCGGGGCGTCTTCTCGGGAAAGGGGCCAAAGGCGTGACCCCGAACCGCCGGAGAGAATGACGGGCACCAGCATTAGGGCGCTTCCTGGAGTTCAGCGCTGCGCGCTTCCACCGCGGCGATCTTGCCTTCCACCGTTTCCACCATGGCGGCTTGATGCGCCTCTAGGCGCGTGGCGAGGGCGCTATCTCCGATGGCCAGCATGCGGGCCGCGAGCAGGGCCGCGTTGGTCGCGTTATCGATGGCGACGGTGGCCACGGGAATGCCCGCGGGCATCTGCACGATGCTCAGGAGCGCGTCCTGACCGGCGAGGGCCGTGATGTTCACGGGGACCCCAATCACCGGAAGCGTAGTCATGGAAGCCACCATGCCCGGTAAGTGGGCGGCCCCTCCGGCCCCGGCAATGAGAACCTTTAGACCTCGGGCCTTAGCCTCCCGAGCGTAGGTCATCATGCGATCGGGTGTGCGATGGGCAGAAACCACGGTCATCTCGAAGGGGATGGCGAGGGCCGCGAGCTGCGCACCCGCCTTTTCCATGACGGGCAGGTCCGAGTCGCTGCCCATGATGATGCCCACTGCAGGGGACGTACTCATTAAGGCTCTCCAAAGCGTAGGGCGTTCCGAAGGCGTTGCGCAGCCTCCAGGGCCGCCGCGGGGGATGAAGCGAGGACGGTGGCATGGCCCATTTTTCGGAAGGGGCGAGCCTCAGCCTTTCCATAGAGATGTACGGTGCAGCCGGGGACAGCGAGGGCGGCCTCTAGCCCCGTTACCGTAGCTGGACCCTTTGCCGCTGCTCCGGCGACCAGATTGAGCATGGCCGCAGGCCTGAGCTGTTCCGGGCTTCCCAGGGGAAGATCGAGGATGGCCCGGAGGTGCTGCTCAAACTGGCTCGTGAGGCACGCTTCTGCGGTCCAGTGGCCGGAGTTATGGCTTCGCGGGGCAACTTCATTCAGGAGGAGCGATCCATCCCGGGTGAGAAACAGCTCAACCCCAAAGAGCCCGACCCCTCCTAGCGCTTCCACCGCGGCGAGGGCGAGTGCTTGCGCGGCCTCGGCGGTGGCCTCGGGAATGCGCGCTGGCGCAAGGAGCGTATCCAGCAGGTTTGCCGCCGGGTCAAAGACCATTTCCACCACGGGATAGCACACCGTTTCCCCTCGCGGGGTGCGGGCGACCATGACCGCGAGCTCGTGGGAGAAATCGACGTGGGCCTCCAGCAGGGAGGGAACGGGCAGGATGGCGTCCTCGCGAATAAGGTCCGTGAACACGGAGACCCCCTTGCCGTCGTAGCCGCCCCGGCGCGCCTTCTGCACCAGCGGTGCTCCGAAGGCGAGGAGAGCATCGACGCTTGGCTCGTCGCAGGGCACAAAGGGCGCGGTGGCCAGGCCTGCCTCGGCGAAGGCTTCTTTCTGTTTCAGCTTGTCCTGAATGATGGCCACGGTGCGGGGTGACGGCAAAATACAGTGCCCCTCCGCCTCAAGGGTCAGGAGCGTGGCGGTATCCACGGCCTCAATTTCATAGGTGGTGACATCGTTGGCCTCTACCAGCTCTCTAAGCGCAGCGGGATCATCCAGAGCGCCGCAGCTAAAGCGGTGCGCCAGTGCACTGGCAGGGCACTGAGGGTCCGGGTCCAGGACGTGAATTTCGCAGCCGAGCCGCGCCGCCGCGGGCAGGGTCATGCGGACGAGCTGGCCGCCGCCGAGAAAGCCAATCTTTGCCGTGGGGAAGGGCCGGGTCATGGGGCGCTTCAAGGTCGCTGATAAACGCCAAGTATAACCCGAGCGAGGCGCCGGGGCTGCTATGATCGCGGCCCCCAGGGGTAAGGAAGGAACAGTCATGGCTCCGGAGCAGCTGATGGCCATTGCTGAGCTTCTCGCCGAGTCGGGCGCCGCCAGTGCCGTAGCTCTTGAGGCCCGCTTGAGCCTTCCCGCGGGGGCGCTTCAGGGGGATCGGGAGGCTCTCCAGGCCCTGGGGCTGCGCTATCGCGCGCTGGACGACAGCTGGGGCTGGCCGCGCGCCCCGCGCTGGCTGTCCCTCGACGGTCTGAGAATGCAGGCTCGGCAGGCTGTGCCTCGCCTTGAAATCCACTACGCACGCCTTCTTGGATCGACCAATGATGTGGCTTGGGCGCAGGCGCGTCGTAGCGGCGCTCCCCAGCTGGTGCTCGCGGAAGGGCAAGCGGCGGGGCGCGGGCGGCGAGGTCGGCATTGGCGTTCCCCCCTTGGCTCCGGGCTCTACCTGTCTCTGGCCTGGCCCCTGGCGCCGGATGCGGTTCTGGCGGGGGCCTCCCTGGCTGTGGGTGTGGCGACCGTAGAAACGCTGCAGCGCCTCGGCGCGCCGGGCCTCGCGCTGAAATGGCCCAACGATGTTGTTCACGCTCAGGGCAAGGTGGGCGGCATTTTGCTTGAGCTGCAGCAGCAGGGCTCGGCCCGCTGGCTCATTCTTGGCCTCGGGCTCAACGTGATGCCTTTGCCGGTCGCTGCGGACCAGGCTCTGGGGCTGCGCGCCTTGGGCCTTCAGGTGTCCCGGGAGGTCCTGCTCGAGACGCTCTTTCCGGCGCTGCTCGCGGAGCTTCGGGCCTTCCTTCGGGAGGGCCTGGCCCCCGCCCTACGCCAGCGCTATCAGGCGCTGGACGCCTACCGGGGCGCCTTCGTGCAGGCGGAAATGGGTAAGGACCGGATTGAGGGGCGATACCAAGGCATCAACGAGGAGGGGCTGTTGGTGCTCGAAACACCGACCGGACCAAAGATTCTGGGCCACGGGGAAGTTTCCCTGCGCCGCCTGGAAGGCGGGCGGGCACGCTATGTCTGAGCGCCAACTGCTCATCGACGCAGGAAACACCCGAGTCAAATGGCAGCTTTGGGAAGGGTCTGTCCTGGGAGGGGAGGGCGCCCTCAGTTTAGGGGCGGCATCGACCTTGCCCGAGGGCCCCGGTGCGCTCTTTCTTTCGTCCGTCCTACGCCCGGAGCGGGAATCGGAGCTGCTGCGAGCCATGGAAGCCCAGGGCTGGACCTTGGCCTACCGGGCCGCGAGTGCCCATGCCTTCCCCGGTTTGGTCCCTGGTTATCTGGAGCCAGCGCGCCTGGGCGTAGATCGCTGGCTGGCCCTGGTGGCCCTTAGGGCCCGGGGCCTCCTTCCCGCCGTTGCCGTCGATGCGGGCAGCGCGCTGACCATCGATTGCCTCAGCCCCGGGGGCCGGCACGAAGGCGGCTGGATTGTGCCTGGGCTCACCCTGGCTCAGCGGGCCCTTTTCCAGGGTACGGATGGGGTTCGAGGGGAAGGGGGCTGGTGGTGGGATGCCTCCCAGGCGCCACCGCGCCATACGGCTTCGGCGGTGGCGCAGGGGTTACTTCAGCAGGCCATGGCATTCATTGCGGAGGTGGCTCTGCAGGGCGCCACGCGGTGGGAGCGTCCGCCAACGATTGTCCTCACCGGCGGCGACGGAGAGGCGTTGCTGCCGGGGCTGAGGCATCGCCTACCGTCCCATGAGGTCAAGCTAGCACCGGGGCTGGTGCTCGAGGGCCTTCGCGCGCTGGGAGAGATCCATTGCGGCCACTCCCCGGACTCCCTACACTCCCCGTCCTCGCCGCCTTAGCTCAGGGGTAGAGCAGCTCACTTGTAATGAGAAGGTCCAGCGTTCGAATCGTTGAGGCGGCACCAGATTCGAAGTGTCCGAGGGGCGCCCGGGCAAAGGGCAGTTATTTCCTTTGGAGAAATGCGCTTCGCGCATTGACAGGGTGCCCCATTCTCGGCAGAATCTGGCGCCCTTTCTGGAGGGGTACCCAAGCGGTCAAAGGGACCAGACTGTAAATCTGGCGGCTCAGCCTTCGAAGGTTCGAATCCTTCCCCCTCCACCATATTAAGAGTGAGACGGAAAGCCCGTAGCGCGAGAAATGAAGCACCACGCTAAGCGGGTATAGTTCAATGGTAGAACCTCAGCCTTCCAAGCTGATGATGCGGGTTCGATTCCCGCTACCCGCTCCAAATGCATGATTTGGAGGAGGTTTTGCTCACATAGCTCAGTTGGTAGAGCACTCCCTTGGTAAGGGAGAGGTCGGCGGTTCAAATCCGCCTGTGAGCACCAGTTGACCGTGTCGATCGCCCAAGGGGCGTCGGCGGTCTCGGCACCGTAGGCCCTCGGGTCGGCGGTGTAGGGTGTGGGTACGCATGGGGCGTGCTCACTATTTTTATGGTTAAGGCCCGACAGCCGTGGCCGGTCAAAGAAATCACAGGAGACGCTCTCCATGTCCAAGGCGAAATTTGAGCGCACTAAGCCGCACGTAAACGTGGGAACGATTGGTCACGTGGACCATGGTAAGACGACGCTGACGGCGGCGCTCACGAAGGTGTGCCACGAGACCTACCAGACTGGTGAGGCGCGCGCCTTTGACCAGATTGACAATGCGCCGGAAGAGCGCGCGCGGGGGATCACGATTGCGACGTCGCACGTGGAGTATGAGTCCCCGAGCCGTCACTACGCGCACGTGGACTGCCCTGGGCACGCGGACTATGTGAAGAACATGATCACCGGTGCGGCGCAGATGGACGGTGCGATTCTGGTGTGCTCGGCGGCGGACGGTCCGATGCCGCAGACCCGGGAGCACATTCTGCTGTCCCGTCAGGTGGGTGTGCCGCGGATTGTGGTGTTTTTGAACAAAGCGGACATGGTGGACGACGAGGAGCTTCTCGAGCTGGTGGAGATGGAAGTTCGCGAGCTGCTGGACACCTATGAGTTCCCTGGGGACGACACGCCGATCGTGATTGGCAGTGCGCTGAAGGCCCTTGAAGGGGACCAGTCTGACATTGGTGTGCCGGCGGTGGTGAAGCTGGTTGAGGCGCTGGATGAGTACATTCCGGAGCCGGAGCGTGCGATTGACCAGGCGTTCCTTATGCCGATTGAGGACGTGTTCTCGATTTCTGGCCGGGGCACGGTGGTGACGGGCCGGGTTGAGCGCGGGATTGTGAAGGTTGGTGACGAAGTGGCGATTGTGGGTATTAAGGACACCACGAAGACCACGGTGACCGGCGTTGAGATGTTCCGGAAGCTTCTGGACGAAGGCCGTGCGGGGGAGAACGTGGGTGTTCTTCTGCGTGGTACGAAGCGTGATGAGGTGGAGCGTGGTCAGGTGCTGGCGAAGCCGGGTTCGATCACGCCGCACACGAAGTTTGAGGCTGAGGTGTACGTGCTGTCGAAGGACGAGGGTGGTCGTCACACGCCGTTCTTCAAGGGCTACCGTCCTCAGTTTTACTTCCGTACGACGGACGTGACGGGTACCTGCGAGCTGCCTGAGGGCGTTGAGATGGTGATGCCTGGGGATAACGTGAAGCTTGCGGTGGATCTGATTGCTCCGATCGCCATGGACGAAGGTCTGCGCTTTGCTATTCGCGAGGGTGGCCGGACCGTGGGCGCCGGGGTGGTCGCGAAGATCATCGAGTAAGCCTCGACCCAAAGCGCGTCGTTTGACGCCACAGCACCCCGGGATCGCTTCCCTGCGGCCCGGGGCGCTTTTGTCAGGGGTCCTAAGGGCCCAGCAGTTGATGTAGGCCAGTAGCTCAATTGGTAGAGCAGCGGTCTCCAAAACCGCAGGTTGGGGGTTCGATTCCCTCC
>JAYPRP010000084.1:0-8605 GCA_038132575.1 Rhodospirillaceae bacterium | reverse complement strand
GAAGATCTTCAAGGGCGTCGCCCCGTTCTTCATCTTTACACTGTTCCTGGTCGCGTTGATCACCCTCTTCCCCGAGTTGGTGCTGTGGCTGCCGCGGACGGCGGGAATGGGCGTCTTTTAGACAGGCGGAAGGCCCGGAACCGGAAGGTCAGCGCAGCGCGCGCCTTTTCGAGTCCGGGTTCTTCTGTATCGGTGCGCTTGTAATCGTTGGACCGCTCAGCTGTGGCAGCAGTGTGACTATCTGATGCAGTGCGAGTGCGCCCGACTGGCGTGTGTCATCTTTTAAGGGAAGCTGACGGCGCCGCCAGTCGGGTCTGGAGAACGACCGGGACCCTGGTCGCGGGATGGGACTAGTCGTCGCGTAGCATGCGGATGAACTCGAGACCATTCAGCGGTTCCATCATCATGTCGGTAATGATGACATCCGGCACCACAAACTTGCTGTCGTTTCAGGGCAAACATGCCATTGGCCGCCTCGCGCACCTGCGAGATCTTGAGCGCTTTGAAAATGCTGCGTAAAAGCTGCCGCGTGTGATCGTTGTCGTCCACGATCATCACGACGAGGTTCGCCATATCATTGTCGCCGGGTGGAATAACGTACCACCTCGGGGCTTGGCACAACCGTAGAACAGATGCGCGATAAATCATCCAACAGTTGGTAAAATATAGTTTCGTTTGGTTAACAAAATATTTCGCTCCGGCGTCCACACGCCGCACACCATGGGATGCCGGCCCGGGGCGGATCAAAGGGGAAGGAACAGAGACCATGAGCGGTAGCGTCGACATCTATCACAACCCGCGGTGCAGCAAATCGCGCGCAACCCTGGAACTCCTGGAATCTCGCGGCATCGAAGTCTCGGTGATCGAGTATCTGCAGGAACCGCCGGACGATATCGAGCTGCGACAGCTGCTCGACCTGCTAGGAATCTCGGCCCGCGACCTGCTGCGCAAGAGTGAGGCACCTTACAAGCAGCTGAACCTCGGCGATCCCTCCAAAACCGAGGACGACATCATCGAGGCCATTCTCAAGTTTCCGATTCTCATGGAGCGCCCGATCGTGGTGACGAACGGTAAGGCGCGGCTCGGCCGCCCTCCCGAAGCCGTCCTCGAGATTCTTTAGCCGCGCCTATCATGACGACGGCCCGCTCGGTCTCGTACGCGGCCGGCCCCGGACACCGCCGATCGTTTCGCGAAATGACGGCGGCGTTCCGCGAAGGCCGGGAGACACCGAGCGCGTTCCTGGAAGACCATCTGGCGCGGATCAAGGCGGCGGAACCGGACGTGCGGGCCTTTACGGCCCTGACCCTCGACGCCGCGCGCGCGGATGCCGACGCAGCCTCCACGCGATATCGTGACGGCAAGCCACGGTCGGCCATCGACGGGCTGCCCATCGGCCTCAAGGACCTGATCCAGACCGCGGGCGTGGCGACCGGTTCGGGAAGCCCGATCTTCGACGGATGGATTCCGGAACGGGACGCACCCGTCACCGCGGCCCTGAAACGTGCAGGCGCCGTGATCGTCGGGAAAACGGTAACTACCGAGTTCGCCTATGGGGCGATCGCCGAAACCCGGAATCCCTATGACCATGCGCGGACCCCCGGCACCTCATCGAGCGGTTCTGCGGCGGCCGTTGGGGCCGGCATGCTTCCGGCCGCCATCGGCACCCAGCTGATGTCGTCGGTGATGCGCCCGGCGAGCTACTGCGCACATGTCGGCTTGAAACCGACCTTCGGCGTGATCCGGCAGGACGCGATTCACCCGTTCTCGCCGTCGGGCGAGCATGTGGGGGTCCATGCCGATGCGCTGGAGGACGCCTGGCAGGTGCTGCACGTCCTGTCTGCCGAAGCCGGGCCCATTCCAGGTTTGCGCGGACTTACAGGACCTGCGTCGCTGCCCGAGCGGCGACTTCCCCGGCGGTTGATGCGAATGTACACGCCGGGCTGGGAGATGGCCGAACCGGATGTCCGCGCGGCATTAGAGGACGCACTCGGCAAGCTTTCCGACGCGGGCGTGGACATCGTCGAGCCGGCTGACGATCAGCAACTCCGGGCACTCGAGGCCGACTATGCCCACGCCGACACCTGCATCGCGGACATCGCCGCCTTCGAGATGCGCTGGCCGTTCCTCGAATACGCAGACGAAGGCCACGGTTTTCACGACCGCATCGAGGCAGCGCTGGCACGTGCGCGCGAGATCACCCTCGACGACTATCACGCGGCGCTGGACTGGAAGGACGCATTCCGACGGCGGTTCGCGGCCACGGCAGAGACGTTCGACGGCGCCATCGGGCTCACCGCGCCGGAAATCGCACCTGTCGGGCTCGAAAACCTCGGTCACCCCGTCATGTGTTCGCCGGCGTCCTGCATGGGCACCCCGGCCCTGACACTGCCGGCCCTCTCCGCGCACAACCTTCCGCTGGGCCTTCAGGTGATCGGGTATCACCACCGTGACGCCGACCTCTTTGCAATCGCCAGCGGGATCGATCATGTCCTCGCGACCTGACAAGCCGCTGAAAATCTGTGTCGTCGGCGCCGGTGCGATCGGCGGCATCCTCGCTGCGCGCCTCGCACGCGCCGGTCACACGCTGTCCGCCATCGCCCGGGGCGTCCATCTGGAAGCCATTCGTACCAACGGCCTCACCCTGCGCGACGGCAATGAGACCTTCACGGCCGACGTTACGGCGTCGGACAACGCAGACGATCTCGAAGCGCAGGACTTCGTCATCATCACAGTGAAGGCACCCGCCTTGCCCGGCATCGCGCCCACGCTCGCGCCGTTGTTGTGCGATGACACAGCCGTCGTGACCGCGATGAACGGCGTACCTTGGTGGTTCTGTGATTCACTTACGGGGCCGCTTGCCGGGCGCGAGCTCACGGCAACCGACCCCGGCGGCTTGCTCGCGGGAACCCTGAACCGCGACAGGCTGCTCGGCTGCGTGGTCCATGCAGGCGCATCGGTCCCCGAACCGGGGATCGTCCATCACGCCGCCGGAAACCTGTTCATCGTCGGTGACGCCCGCCGACGGGTTTCGACCCCGGCAACGGAACTGGCCGACGCGATAACCGACGCCGGGCTCGACGGGCGCACGAGCGACGATATTCATGGTGAAATCTGGATGAAGCTCCTCGGTAACATGGGCATGGGCCCCATCTGCGCACTCACCGGCGCGACGCTGGCGGGTCTCGCGGGCGATCGCGACGTCCGTCCAATTGCGGCCGCGATGATACGGGAAGCCGCAAATGTGGGAGATGCGCTGGGCCTGCCGATGAACATGGACGCCGAGGCGCGGATCAATCTCGGCGCAGAGCTGGGCGAGTTCAAGCCCTCGATCCTCCAGGATCTCGAACTCGGCCGGCCGATGGAAATCGATGCAATGGTGACAGTCGTCGCGGAGTTGGGAGCAATCGCGGACATCCCGACCCCGACAATCGACACGGTGCTCGCCCTCCTGCGAGGCCGTGCGCGCCGCGCAGGCCTTTACGCGACCCAGAACTGACAATGCGGCGGTCGTCCCTCGCGGTCCTGTTCGCGATGATGTTCTCGAGCCAGCTCGCGCTCACGATCTTCCTACCCGCCGTGCCGGACATCGCGCGCGATCTGGGCACCAGCCTGGGACGGACCCAGCTGATCATCCCGGCCTATCTGATCGCCTTCGCGTTCATGCAGCTCGTGGTCGGGCCGCTGTCTGACCGGTTCGGTCGGCGTCCGGTGATCATGGGCGGCGTCGCGCTATTCATGGTCGCGAGCCTCGCCTGCGCACTGTCCACGGATATCTGGCAACTGCTTGCAGCCCGCTTCTTCCAGGCCGCGGGCGCATGCGCCTCCATCGTGGTCGGCCGCGCCACGGTCCGCGACACCAGCGAGGGCAAGGCCGCGGCGCAGGCCATGTCCTACGTCGCGATTTCTCTGGGCGTAGGCCCCGCGGTCGCACCGTTGATCGGTGCCCAGCTGACGGCGCTGTTTGACTGGCGGGCCGTGTTCTTCGCCACCGCGGCCGTCAGCGCCGCATCGCTGATCGTCGCCATCCCGGTCCTGCGCGAAACCCTGCCCCCATCGGCGCGCAGGAAGATCGACATCTTCCAGCTCGCGCGCGGATACCTGGAACTGTTCCGCCGCACCGGATTCATGGGTTACAGCCTGACCATCTCGTTCCAGAGCGCGTTGTTCCAGGTCTTCATGACCGCCTCGCCGATCGTGCTCATCAGCCAGATGGGCGTCAGCCCGCAGCTCTACGGCGCCTACCTGGTGGTAATTCCGATCGCTTTCATCGCGGGTAGCTTCATGTCTGGCCGCCTCGTCCGCCACCTATCGGTCGATCTCATCGTCGGTGTAGGGTGCGGGCTCGGCGTGCTCGGCGGACTTCTTCAGGCCGGCATGGCGATCTCGGGTCTCGCGACACCGACATGGATCATCGTCGCGGTCCTCATCTCTAACTTCGGCACCGGGCTCGTGCTCGCGAACTGCTATGCCCAGGCGCTCAACACCATTCCGCCGTCCTTCGCGGGTGCCGCCTCGGCGATGAGCGGGTGCCTCCACATGGGATGGGCATTCACCATGGCGCTGATCGTGGCCAACCTGCCCCACGACCTGTCCCTCCAGATGGGACTAGCACAAACGTTCACGACCATGCTGGGCTTGGCCGTTTTCCTGATAGTGGTCCGGGTCGTCAGCCGACGGTAATCCGCGCGGCGAAAACCGGGCTAGACCTGAGCCGTCAGCCCAGCCGCCTCGATCCCTGCGACCGCACAGGCCTCGTCATTGTCGGACGTGTCGCCGGTGACACCCACCGCGCCGGCGACATTGCCGTCGGCATCGCGGATCAGCACCCCGCCGGCCACCGGAATCACCCGGCCGCCCGACGCGACGGCGACCGCGTTGCCGAAATGCTCGCGGGTCAGGAAATCCGTCTCGTTGGCACGCGAAGATCGGCCGATCGCCAGCCCGCCCCAGGCCTTGCCGAAGGCGATCTCGAACCGCATGATTCCGCTCTTGTCCTCGCGCTGCATGGCAACGGGATGACCGCCATCGTCAAGCACCACGATGGTCAACGGGCCGATGTCGAGCTCACGTCCCTTGGCCTGGCCGGCCGCGATGATCGTGTTTGCCTGTTCCAGTGTCACCTTCGCCATAGTCTTTCTCCCCAACGGAAATTCTGCGGACAGATCCAAGCGCGAAGACTAGCCGTCGGCCCCGCCGAAAACCAGCAGAACAGCGGGGATACTTCATGAAACTACTCCGCGGCGGCCCGGCCCTTCTGGTTGCTGTAGGCGCCCGCCAGGTAGTCCGCGAAGAAATCTCCGTAGCGAAGCGGCTCGTACTTGCACGGATAGTCGTCCGAGCAGCAACTCTCGACCGGCACGATGATGTCGTCCAGGTCCGGATTGAAGAAGAAGGCCAGCGAGTAGCGGTCCTCGGTCGTCGCGGCCGTCACCCGGTGGGGTGATGCGAGAAACTGGTCGTTCGACCAGCGGCGCATCATGTTGCCGGGGTTGACGATCAGGCTCCGCGCCATGGGCGGATGATCGATCCACTCGCCTTCGGGAGTCTTGATCTGCAGGCCCGGCTGATTGCTCTGGGGCAGCATGGTGATGAAGCCGGCATCCGTGTGGGACGCGGACCCGAACAGGTCATCGCGCAGCTCACCCACGGCCGGATACTTGACCATGCGGACAACGATCGAAGGATCCTTGAAATAGTCGTCTAAAAAGTGCGCGGGCATCCCGAGCGCGCGTGCATAGACCGGCAACATGCGGTAGCCCAAGTCTGAGAGCATGGCGTGATAGGCCATCTGCGATTCGCGGAATCCCGGCGCCATCGCGGGGTCGGGCCACTGGTTCAGGCAGCGGAATCGCTCTTCGGAGACAACCTTTGGATCGTCCGCTGACCGGTCCTGGTGATAGGTGAGATTCTCCATCGCGTTGGGCTTGAGCCCCGCCGTCCCATCGACCGAGTGGTTCTTGTTGAGCGACAGCCCCATAGGCACATAGCCGATCTGGTGCTCGTTCACTTTCACCTTTAGCTTCTCGTCCCGGGGCAGATCGTGGAACTGCTTCGATCCGGCAAACGCCGCATCGATGACATCCCAGTCCAAATCGTGGTTCACGAGCATCATGAACCCGACACGCTCGAACGCGTCGCGCACCTGGTCGGCCAGGCTTTCGAGGGCACCGTTCTCACCGGCCAGGTAGGGGCCGACATCGATAGTCGGAAACTCTTCCGTCGTTGCGGTTCTGAAGGGGCGTTCGTTTCTGGTGCTCGAAGACATGTTGGGCTCCTGTGGGTGGCCGTCGTGGACCGCGTTTGTCGCTGAGCTTTTCCGATCCGCCGGGGACCAACAAGTTTTCAAAATCGCGCGTCTCACCGATTAAGACTCGCGGCGACGCAATCTGCGGTCCCGGTACACCCGTGGCAAACTGGCCCCGGCGGAAAGCGAATCCCCTCGCCCGTCGGGGGCTGGGAGATACTCAATGAGCAAAACAGTCGGTGTCGTGGGACTTGGCGCGATGGGGTCCGCCATGGCGATCATGCTGGTGAAAGCCGGGTTCGAAGTGGTCGGATTCGACTTACGCGACGCGGCGCTCGACGAGCTTGAACAGAATGGCGGCCGCCGGGCCGACAGCCCGCGCGACGTTGCCGAGAAGGCTGATGTCGTCATCCTCTCTCTGCCGTCGATCGAAGCCTTCCAGGCAGTGATTGCGGGCCAGGGGAGCGTCACCTCGGCAGGCCGGGACGGCCTCGTGCTGATCGACACCTGCACCATGCCCATCGCAGTGAAGGAAGAAGGCGCGCGAATTGCGGCCGACAGAGGCATGACGCTGATCGACGGGACCGTCAGCGGCAATCGCGACATGATTCTCGCAAAGACACTGACCGCCTACATGAGCGGCGACAAGGACGCCTACGATGCCAACGCGGACGTCCTGTCGGCGTTCATGCGCAAGCACACCCATGTCGGCGCCTTCGGCAACGCCAGCAAGATCAAGTTCGTGATCAACCATCTGGTCTGCGTGCTAACGGCGGCGAACGCCGAGGCCATGGCGATGGGCCTCAAGGCCGGGCTCCAAGCCGAGGACATCTTCGACCTGGTCAAGGACAGCGCAGCCAACTCGGTATTGTGGGAGATTCGCGGCCCGATGATGGTCAGCGAGGACTATACGAGCTCGCGCGGCAATTTCGGGATGGCTTCCAAGGACGGGCCGGTTATCGGCGAATTCGCCCAGCAGATGTTCTATCCTGCGCCCCTGTTCCAGGCGGCGCTACAAATGCATCAGGCGGCGGTCGGCATGGGCATGTACGATATCGATACCGCGGCGATGTGCCGTCTCTACGAGACGCTTTCGGGCACCACACGGTAGAGCGACTGACTTCCAGGAGATCCCGATGGGCGAGACCGTCTACCTCGACTACGACGCCGACACGCTTTACGCCGAGTACAACAACCGCGGAAAGGTCCCTGAATTCCAGGATATCGCCGCGAACCACGCGGTGCAAAGCGACCGGCTGCGCGCGGATGCTGCCAACGGGCGCATCGACCTCGCCTATGGAGACGGACCGCGCGACCGCTTCGACCTGTTCCTCCCCGACGTGCCCTACCCGCCGCTTCACATTTTCATTCACGGCGGCTACTGGCAGTGGAACGACAAGGAGAGCTACGCCTACCTGGCCCGGCCTTTCCTTGCGGCCGGCATAGGCTTCGCCAATCTCGAATACACACTCTGTCCTGACGTCACCCTCGCGGGATTGGTCGACCAGGTATGGCGCGGCATCGGATATCTCTGGAAGAACGGTGCCGCGCTTGGATACGACCGCGACCGCATCCAGGTCAGCGGGCATTCTGCAGGCGGCCACCTGGCCGGGGTCGTCGCCACCACAGACTGGCCGGCCTTCGATGCCGCCCTGCCCCGCGACCCGGTCAAGAGCGTCATGCCGATCAGCGGCGTGTTCGAACTGGAACCGATCCGGCACACGCCGATCGGCGATCCGCTCGGGCTCGACGCGGCTGGTGCCGCGGCGCTGAGCCCGATGTTCGCCCCGCCGCGCACCGGCGCGGAGCTGCTGGTCGCGCTCGGGGGCCATGAAGGCCGGGAATTCCACCGCCAGGCCGAGGCCTTCGCCGCAAACTGCCGCGCCCATGGCGCGCAGGTGCGGATCGAGAGCATCCCGGGAGCAAACCACTTCACCGTGCTTGAATCCCTCCACGCGCCCGATGGCGTGCTGTTCGAACAGGCCAGGAAAATGCTCGGCGCCTGACGCGAGGCCGCTTGTCCCGACGCGGCCGCCAGGGCCAAAATCTCGCACTCTCCGAAAGCGCAAACGACCGGTACCCCGCGTGGCCCCCAGCATCGAAAACACGAGCTCAATGCAGTCCGACCCGTGGTCGCGCGTGTCGGTCGTGACCGTGACCCATCACAGCCGCGCGGTGATCGAGAGCTGCCTGGCGAGCATCGGCGCCACCGCGGAGGTTATTGTCATCGACAATGCCAGCGACGACGGTACGCCGGACCTTGCGCGCCAGCTAGTTCCGGATGCTCATATTCACGAAAACACGGTCGGCGTCGGCTACGGCGCGGGCGCCAATCTCGGGCTCGCCCGAACGACCCGGGAG
>JAYPRP010000083.1:0-8787 GCA_038132575.1 Rhodospirillaceae bacterium | reverse complement strand
AACTGATGAAGGCGACCGTCTGCGAGGGGCCGGTCTCCTACGCGGACCACGCGCCGCTCGAGCGCGACATCGCCAACCTCGAGGCGGCCACGGATACAGAGAAACCCACCGACATCTTCATGAACTCGGTCTCGCCAGGCTGCCTGTCCACCTATGTACCGAACCGCTACTACGCCGACCGCGATTCCTATCGCGAAGCGCTGATCGAGGCGCTGCGTCCGGAATACAACGCAATCCATGCGGCCGGTTTCGTGCTTCAGGTCGACTGTCCTGATCTCGCTGGTGCGCGCCACACCGACTACCAGGAGATGGACGAGAAGACGTTCCTAGCCGACGCTGAAAAAAGCATCGAGGCCCTGAACGCCGCCACCTCGGACATCCCGCCCGAGGCGATGCGCATGCACATCTGCTGGCTGAACTATCACGGGCCGCACACCCACGACATCCCCATCAAGAAACTGCTCGGCCTGCTGGCGAAAGCACGCCCCCAGGGCATCCTATTCGAGGGTGCCAACCCGCGCCACGCTCACGAGTGGGAGGATATCCGCGACGCCGGCGTTCCTGACGACAAGGTGCTCATTCCCGGGGTGATCGATTCCACGAGCAACTTCGTCGAGCATCCCCAGCTGATCACCCAGCGGATCCGCCAGTACGCCGACATCGTGGGCCGCGAGCGGGTCATTGCCGGCAGCGACTGCGGCTTCGGCACCTATGCCGGGCGTAAGGGCGTTTGGCCGTCAGTGGTCAAGGCCAAGTTCCGCGCAATGGCCGAGGGCGCCGCGATGGCGTCCGAGCAGCTCTGGGGCTGACGCCCGACTCACCGGAGAAGAACATGACCGCCACGATCGAACGCATCCGCCCGGAGTTCCTTTGGAACAAGCCGCATTTTACGAACCTGGTGGCCAGCGAGGGTGGCAAGACGGTCCACCTCTCCGGGCTGGTCGCCGGCACCATTGAGGGGGAACTCGTCGGACCGGGCGATCTCGGCGCTCAGATGGCCTACATCTACGACACCATTCGCCGTTCCCTTGAACTGATGGGTGCAACCCCGGCGGACATCGTTCGGCAGCGGGTCTTCATCGTCGATCTCAAGCCGAGCGACCGGCCGGCCATCATGAAGGCCATGATCGATTTCTACGGCGACGATAAGTCCGCCTCAAGCACCTGTGTCGGGGTGACGGCGTTGCTGCTGGAGGGCGCACTAGTTGAGATCGATGTGACGGCGGTCGTCGACGCCTGATCGAGTTAGGGCAGCGGGTCGGGCTGGCCGTTCTTGGTTGGCATCTGGTATCCCACCATGGTCAGGCACGCCGAGGTGTGGAGGCCGAGCAACTTGTTTACGCCCCTCTCGCTGAATGCGGCACACGATTCGGCCCAGAGCGCATCGTCCGCCCTCTGCCCGCCCACCAACGCCGCGCAGAAGCGATAGCAGGTAGCCTCGTCGCCACGGTCGAAGTCCGGCGCAGCGCCGGCGCGGATCACCTCGACGATGGCCGGCGCTACCCCCGCCTTCTTGGCCGAGGGTCCGTGGGACGTCCGCACATACTGCGCGCGTCAGTGCTTCGCGAAAACCAGGACGGCGATCTCGACGAGGCGCTCATCGAGGGATACGCCGTGGCGCAGGAACTCCTCGGCCGGCTCGATACGGTCGGCGAAGCCAGCCAGAACTGTTAAGACCCCGGCACATAGCCGCGCTCGGCCAAGATCCGGTCGCAAACCCCGCGCGCCTCGACATCGAGATTGTCGGGGTCAAAAGGCGGGAACCGGTCCAGCATCAGCTCAGGCCTCGTAGGTGTTGGAAAGCGTGCCGATACCGTCAATGGTGACATCGATTGTGGCGCCAGGCTTCATAGGGAGCGCGCCCGGCCCCGTGCCGCAGGCGATCAGGTCCCCCGGCTGGAGCGTCATCGACCGGGACAGGTGCGCAACGATCTCCGCCGGCGCCATGAACAGGTCCGCGACCGGGTAGTTCTGGCGTTCGCGGCCGTTGAGCTCGGCGCGGATGGTACTTCCGGAGACGTCGACCCCAGCCGCGATCACAGGCCCGAAGGCGCCAAACGTATCGAACCCCTTGGCGCGCGCCCATTGCGGGAATGACGAATCTGTGTCGAGCAACTGCATCGCGGTCACGTCGTTGACGCAGGTGTATCCGAAGATCGCATCGGCGGCTGCCGCCGAGTCAACGTTGCTGATGCGGGTTCCGATGACGATGCCGAGTTCTGCCTCGTAGATCACCCGGCCGTCATAGTCGGCGGGCTTGCGGATGACGCCGCCCGGCGCGAGATAAGTCGTGGATGGCTTGAGGAAGAAGAGCGGATACTCGGGCTGCTCCAGCCCCTGTTTCTCCGCCGCCGACTGCGAGTTGTTCCACAGCGCGATGAACTTGCCGGGCACACACGGCGTCAGCAGGGTCACATCGCCGAGGGCGAGCCTGTCGCCGGTCGGCTTGGCGACCGCGAACATGTCGCCCCCGTGCACCGCGATGGCATCGCCGTCGAGCGTGCCGAAGCCCATCTCGCCATTTGCTTTAAAACGAACCCAGTTCTTCACAGCCATTTCCCCCATAGACGTTACCTCCGCTCTTGATACCCGGTTCGATAGGCCTTTTCGAGCATTGGTCGGTCTCGTTTGCTCTTGTCCCGCGCGGCAACTTCGCTACGCTCAACCCAACAGCGTCTGCGGGGGAGCGAGGCATGGAAGACAGGACAGCGGCGGAGTGGATCGTCGACTGCCTGATCGAGGCCGGCACCGAGCATTTCTTCGGACTGCCGGGCGGCGCGACCATGGACATTTATCGCGCGCTCCACGACCGGCAGAACAGGATCCGGGCCATCGTGCCCCGCGATGAGCAGACGGCCTCCTGCATGGCCGACATGTACGGCAAGCTCACCGGCAAGCCAGGAGTGATCGTCGGACAGGGCGGCTTCACCGGCTCGACCGGCATGTTCGGCGTGATCGAGGCCTTCCTCGCCTCGTCACCCATGCTGGTACTCACGGAACTCTCGGACCACAACGAGTTCGTGACTCACGGCCCGATCCAGTCGGGCGCGGGACACTACGGCTCCTTCGACCTTGCGGGCATCTTCCGGTCGTCCACCAAGTACACCGCAGTGGCGCACACCGCCCGCGAGGCAGTCATGACCACCCAGCTCGCCTACAAGCACGCGATCACGGGACGCCCCGGACCGACGGCGTGCCTTTTCCGGGCCAACACGCTGCGCGATCCCGTGGCGGCCAACGGCTTGCCGGAAATCCACGATACGAAACGGCTCCTAAACGTCGGCAAGTCGGTGTCGGCCCAAGCCTCCATCGACGCGGCGCTGGAAGAGCTCGCGAAGGCAAAGGTACCGGTCATCGTCGCCGGCAACGGCGTCCGGATATCGGGTGCGTTCGACGCGCTGGCGGAGATCGCGGAGCTGCTTGGCGCGCCCGTGGTCACCTCGATCCTAGGCAAGAGCGCGCTGCCCGAAACCCATCACATGGCGGCCGGACCGATGGGCTACACCGGCCTCCCCTTCGCCAACGAAATCGTTGGCATGGCCGACACCATCCTCGTGATCGGGTGCCGCCTCAAGCCCCAGGACACCTGCTTCGAGCATCCGGACATGTTCGATCCGAACCGCCAGACGATCATCCAGATTGATGTCGACCCGCGGAACGCCTCCTGGACGATCCCTACCGACGTGGCGCTCGCCGGCGATGCCAACGAAACGCTCCAGCTCCTTCTGGCAGGGCTGGACGGACGGATCGATTCAGAGGTGCGGAACACACGCCGCGACGCGTTCCTCGAGATGAAGGCAGCGCGCGCCTTCTTCGCGGACCCGATGCGCACGTCGGAAGCTTCGCCGATCGCGCCGCAGCGGCTGGTGGGGGAGATCAACGATACCGTTCCCGCCGAAGCAATCGTCTGCACGGATGCGGGCAGCAACCGGCACTGGATGAACCACCACTTCCGGACCCGCCGACCCGGCAGCTACTTCGGTTCGGGCGGCCTGGGCGGCGTGAGCTGGTCGCTGCCCGCCGCACTGTGTGCGAAGATTCTCGAGCCCGACCGTCCCGCGGTCGGCGTGTGTAGCGACGGGGGCTTCGCGATGCAGATGCACGTGTTGCTATCGGCCGTTCAGTACGAAACCAATCCCGTCTATGTGGTGATGAACAATTCACGCCTCGGCATGACCGCCGAGGGCATGGGAAACCAGTCCCACGGCAACGACTTTCCCGACACGGACTACGCCGCGATCGCGCGCGCCTGCGGTGCGTGGGCCGAGCGGGTCGAAAACCCCGCCGAGATTGGTGACGCCATTCAGGTCGCCATGGGCCACGACAGGCCTGCGGTCATCGATGTCGTCATCGACAAGTCCGAAAGCATGCGCGCGGCGATCTATTCGCCGCTTGCAACCGAGGCCGCGCGCGGCGTACGCCCGCGATAAGCACTCGGAACGCAGTGCTCACATAGCGAGATTGCAAAACGCCGTGCTTGTTCGGACCGGAATCCGCGCTAACATCGCGAAAATGGGTAGACGGAAACAAACGAGGCACGAGATGTCGACTGCAGAAATCGTTATTCCCGAGGATTTTCAGGATGAGGAAATTCCGATCCTCGATTTCGGCCCCTACATGGCCGGCGAGGACGGAGCGCTCGAGGCGCTCGCCGCCGAGCTTCGTCACGCCCAGGAGGATGTCGGGTTCTACTTCGCCATCAACCACGGCGTACCGCGTGCATTGATCGAGCGGACCCACAACAACCTCATTCGCTTCTTCGACCTGCCAGACGCTGAAAAGCGCAAGCACGAGAACTACATCCCGCCGGGCTCGACGATCTACGTCTCGTCCACGGTGAACGAGAACACGAAGCCGGACCTGAACGAGATGCTGCGGATCGTGCGCGAGCGCTCCGCCGACCATCCCGGGGTCAAGGCGAACCTCAAGCCCTATTTCGGTCCGAACCAGTGGCCGGACGAAACGCTCCTGCCCGGCTGGAAAGCCGAGATGCTCGAGTATTACGACGCGATGGAAGGCCTGGGGCACAAGCTCCTGCCGCTCTATGCCCGAGCGCTCGATCTGCCCGCGGACTATTTTGATGGAATGTTCAACGACCCGCTCTGGACTACACGCAACCAGCACTACCCGGCGGTAGAGAGCGAGGACAACCAGTTCGGAATCGCCCCCCATCGCGACCACGGGTTCATCACCCTGCTGCCGGTCACCGACACGCCGGGCCTGCAGATTCAGACCCAGTCCGGCCGCTGGCTACCCGCCAACACCATCGAGGGCGCGATCATCATCAACACCGGCGAGTTCCTGAACCGCTGGACCAACGGCCGCTTCATGGCCACGCCCCACCGAGTGATCCCGCCGAAGAAGGATCGCTACTCCCTGGCGTTCTTCTTCAGCCCCTCATGGGATACGGTCGCAGACCCGATGCCGACTTGTGTCGGCCCGGACAACCCCCACAGGTTCAAGCCCGTACGCTTTCTGGATTACCGGGACTGGTACGTGAACCAGAACTATCTCGACGAGCTCGACAAGGCAGAGCAGGAGCCACCCTCCCCGGAGGAAAGCCGGTTCCAGTTCTAGAGACCTCGCTCGAAAGGATGGGCGAAGATCATCGCGTAAAGCAGCGCGAAGGCGATCCCGTTCACATGAATAACGGTGATGCCACAGCCATAGGATGGCGGCCCGTCGAATGAATCACCGAAACTCAGCTGTGCCATGCCGCACGGCAGATCGATCCGTGGCAACGCACTGCCCGGGCATCCCGAAGAACTTTGGCAGCAAGAGACCGGCGCCAATCACATCCACAGGACAGCCCCCTGCCACCGACGTTTTGGCCCATCGACTGATCAAATCTTGCCTCGGTTCGGCTGATCCGCCGAACCTCCTTGCTTTACTCTCTGGCACCGATCAGGCTGGTCGGCAATCCGGTCATGTTTCGAAGGGGGAAGACAGATGCTTCACGAACTGCGGACCTATACAGCGCGGCCAGGTGCCGTGCCCGACATCTTGAAGGTCAACGAAGAGATCGGCCGCAAGGCGCGCGGCAACGATTACGGCGTACTGGAGGGGTACTGGTACACCGAGATCGGGCCCCTCAATCAGGTCATGCACCTGTGGCGTTACGATAGTTTCGAGGAGCGCGCACGCCTGCGCGCGGAGCTGGCCAAGGTCGACGACTGGACCAAGCAATACGTCCCGACGCTACGCCCGCTCCTGGTCAACCAGACAACCCGCTTCCTGAACCCGGCGAAGGATCTGGTCGCGCCGGCGACGGAGGGCAATTTTTACGAGTTCCGCAACTATCGCCTGAAGCCCGGCAAGGCCGCCGGCTGGATGAAACGGTTTCTCGACGTCATGCCGACGCGCGAGAATTACTCGAAGAATGTCTGCGCGTGGATCACCGAGGGCCCGAACCCCAACGAGGTTTGCCACCTGTGGGCCTATTCGAGCCTCGAGGAGCGGATGGAGGCGCGTAATGGCGTCGCCACGGAGGAGGCCTGGAAGGCGTTCGCCGCCGCGGGACGCGAGGAGCTCGAGGAAATGCACTCGACGATGCTGTTCCCGTCTAACTTCTCGCCATTGAAGTAGCTGGGCTCAGTCCTCCGGCGGGAGGATCTCCTGAACGCAGACCTGATCGACCAGGTGCCCGCGCCCGATGTCGGCGAGGTGAGCGCGCTTGTGCTCGTTTGCGAGATTCGCACCAACCCCCTGGGTCATGGCCATGACGACGGAGCGGTCACTCATGTCGAGCCAAAAGCCGCGGCGCACCAGCTTGCCGTCCGCGTCGCGGGCAAACGGGTCGTCCGGATTCTGACCAAGGTCCGGGCTGTAGAAATCGGGCATTGGAAACACTCGTCATCGGTTGCGAACGCGTGTTTGTGACACAGCCCGCGCGCAATCGATAGACCGTCTGTTGCTCGGATCGACTTTCGTGATTTCACCTCCGCAGGCAATCGCCGTACGCTGACCTCCTCCGCACAGCGCTTCGGCTATCGCCAGAGGTGCGAGCAGATGTTTGAGCAACGCCATGAGACCAACCTCAACGACAGACATACGAGCGTCCGCCCCGGCCACGCTTTTGCGGTATATCCGGCGGACCGCCGCCGTTTTCCTGGTTCTGCTGGCGTCAACCAGCGCGCACGCACAGAACAACCGGACCGTCGATGGCGAAGCGCTCGGCCAGCCGGCATGGCACCCCGTTCCCCCGGCTGCGAGCGAGCTCGAGGCAATCCCGGGTACAGAGAATTTCATCATCCTGCGCAATATCCTGCGCGACAGGGTCCAGGAATCCTGGCGCCACAGGGACAACAAGCTGCACGGACCGCTCGCCACGATCTTCTACGAACGCCTATCGGACAATTTCTTCGCATCCCAGATGTACGACGCCGACTTTCGAAGCGTATTCGATACCGCCTTCGCCGCGCGCGGCGTCGACCTGGACGATGCGGACGTTACCGTGATCGACGCCCGAACCCGCGCGGCAACGGTCAGCTACCGCGCGACGACATGCGTGTTCGTGTTGCGTGTGTTCGGGCACATCGCCGACAACCCGATTTCCGCGGCGGAATCCAATGGCGACCGGAATGCCCGAATCTTCGTGTGCGCGCAAAACGTCGCCGACCAGGCGCCGCTGCGCGATACGGCCACGGCTATGCTCTCAATTCTGAAGGCCGAAGGTGGTCGTCCGGACAGTCTGCCGGCGCTGCTCGAAAAGCTTTTCGAATCCGAGAAAGGCGCCTGAGCTTCCATTGCGGCGCGGTTGTGTTCGTCGGGGGTTGCGTTAGAGTTTCGGAAACACGGGATCGGAGGAAAATCATGAAGGCCGTTGATATCAAGAACCCGGAAATGTCCAACCGCGTGGCGCGGTTTAAGGACCTCAAGCCCTACAAGCAGTCGATCATGGAGGGAACCGGCATTCCGTCCGACGCGGTCGAGATCGTATCGGCGAAATCGGTCTATCCCGTCATGTCGCCGGTGGGCTGGGAAGGACGCTCCAAGGTCGCGCCGGTCAAGGGGATGGACGGGCTGACCGTCACTATCGCCGAGTGCCCACCGGGCAACAACCCGGGGCTGCATAGCCACTCGCACACGGTCGAAAACTTCTTCTGCCTGAACGGGCGGTTCCGCATCTCGTGGGGCGAGAATGGCGAGAACTCGGTCGAGCTCGAGCCGCTGGACTTCATCTCGGTGCCCGCGGGCGTCTATCGCGATTTCAACAATATCTCCGACGAGACCGCGCGCCTCCTGGTGATGATTCAGAACGAGGTCGGAGACAAAAAGGACGAGGTCGTCTTCCATCCGCATGTTGGGCAGGAAATTGCCGAGAAGTTCGGTGACGACGTGGTCGACGCGATGGACAAGGTCGGCTTCCGCTTTGCCGACCGAATCGCCGCGGAGTAGCCCCCGACAAAGTAGCCTGAGTCCGCTTAGATCGAGCGGCCCTGCGTATACAAAGACGTGATCTTGATCGACCAGTCGTCCGACACGGGCACGTAGAAGGAACTGTATACCGGGCCCGTGGTAATCTTGCTCAGCTTGAGTTTCTGGTTTTTAACTAAGGCCCAAACGAGTGAGACGATGGAACGGGATGCCAAGATTTATGTTGCAGGTCATCGGGGGCTAGTGGGCCAGGCCCTGATACGGCGGTTAAACGCTCAGGGGTTCGAGAACATCGTGACCCGCGCCAGCGCGGAGCTGGACTTAACCGACCAGACGGCCGTGCGCGATTTCTTTGCCGCCGAGCAGCCCGACTATGTGCTGGACGCTGCGGCCATCGTCGGCGGAATTCTG
>JAYPRP010000082.1:0-8930 GCA_038132575.1 Rhodospirillaceae bacterium | reverse complement strand
CGCATCTCCGTCGATACGGGCGGCACGTTCACCGATATGGTGGTGCTGAGCGAGGACGGGCAGTTCCATGTCGGCAAGGCGCTGACGACGCCGGACCGGATTTCCGAGGGCATGTTCAACGCGCTGGCGGTCGTCGCCGAAACGTTCGAAACGACCCCCCAGGACATGCTCGCGGCCACGGACCTCCTGATCTACGGCACCACGCGCGCGACCAACGCCATCGTCACGAAACAGACGGCGCGCACGGCGTTTCTCACGACAACCGGCTTCCGCGACATCCTGGTATTCAAGGAAGGCGGCAAGCACGGCCCCCACGACTACAGCTACGACTATCCGCAGCCCTACATTCCGCGCCGCTACACCTTCGAGATCGACGAGCGCGTCGGCTCCGGCGGCGAGGTGGTGCGCCCCCTCGACGAGGCCCAGGCCCGCGAGGTGATCGAGAATCTCAAGGCGCGCGGCTTCGAGGCCGTCGCGGTCTCGCTCCTCTGGTCAATCGCCAACGAGGCCCACGAGGCGCGCATCGGCGAGCTGATCGAGGAGATCATGCCGGACGTGCCCTACACCCTGTCGCACCGGCTCGCACCGATACTCCGCGAGTATCGCCGCGCCTCGGCAACGGCGATCGACGCGTCCCTCAAGCCCCTCATGCAGGCTCATCTGCGCCAGATGCGCACCGACCTCGCCGACAGCGGCTTCGGGGGCGACCTTCTGGTCTCGACTGCCGTCGGCGGCTGCCAGGAGGTCGAGTCCCTCGTCGAGCGGCCCATCAACACGCTGAAGTCCGGCCCGGCCATGGCGCCGGTCGCCGCACGCGCCTACTCCTCGATGGAGCATATGGGCGGCGACGTGATCGTCTGCGACACGGGCGGCACCACATTCGATGTCGGCCTCGTGCGCGACGGCAACCTGATCTACTCCCGCGATTCCTGGCTCGGCCCGCTTTGGACCGGCGACATCATGGGGACGTCCACCGTCGATGTCCGCTCGGTCGGCGCCGGGGGCGGCTCGATCGCCTGGGTCGACCCGGGCGGACTCCTGCGGGTCGGCCCCCAGTCCGCCGGTTCGGTCCCCGGACCCGCCTGCTACGGCGCCGGCGGCACAGAGCCGACAGTGACCGACGCAGCGCTGGTGCTCGGCTACATCGATCCCGGCTACTTCAACGGCGGACGCCTGTCGCTCGACCGCGACGCGGCCGTCGCGGTGATATCGAAACTCGCCGAAACCCTCGGCAAGGGCGTGGACGAGACCGCCCACTCGATCATGGTCATCGCCAACGAGCTGATGATCAAGGCGATCGGCGAAATCACCGTCAACGACGGGCTGAACCCGCGCGAGAGCGTGATCGTCGCGGGCGGCGGCGCGGCGGGCTTCAACATCATGCCCATCGCCCAGGAGCTCGGCTGCGACACGGTGATCCTACCCCGCACCGCCTCGGCCCTGTCGGCCTGCGGCATGCAGTTCTCCTCGATCGTGTTCGAGGCGACCCGCTCGCGGTTCACCGATTCCACCGACTTCGACCAGGAGGGCGCCAACCGGGCGCTCGACGAAATCGAGGCCGAGCTGATGGAGTTCCGCGACAGCCTCGGCACGTCGAAGGACGCCGACGTCAGCATCGAGTTCTTCGTCGAGGCGCGTTACCGCGCCCAGGTCTGGGAGCTCGACACGGCACTTCCCAAGCCGCGGCTCGGCGGCGACGCCGATGTCGCCGAACTGGTGGAGACATTCCACCAGACCCACGAACGCATCTACGCGGTGCGCGACGAGGGCAGCCCCGTCGAATGCGTGAACTGGAAGGGCCGCATCTCGATCCGGCCCTTCGACCCGCCGACCGCGCCGGACCCGACGACCGCAGACGGCACACCCGCGGCCGCGACGACGCGCGAATGCTTCTTCGGCGGCGCCGCGCCCGTCGCGACTCCGATCTTCCGGGGGCCGGACCTCAAGACCGGCGATACGGTTTCGGGACCCGCGATCATCGAGGAACCCACCACCACCATCGTCGTCTATCCGGGGATGTCCGCGCGGCTGAGCGCCGCCGACAGCTACATCCTCGACTGCCGCTGAGAAGGGAGGACGTCATGTCCGAACCGAAGACCACCCTTGACCCCGTCCTGATCTCGGTGATGGCGAACCGCCTCGACGGGATCGTCCGCGAGATGACGAACACGCTGCTGCGCTCCGCGCGCTCGGCCGTCATTTCCTCGGCCCGCGATTTCTCCTGCTGCCTGGTAACGGGCGAGGACGAGCTGCTCGCACCCGCCGAGGGCCTGCCGGTCCACATCTTCGGCTGTCACATCCAGACCGCGAACATGCGCGAGTATCACAAGGGCGACATCCAGCGCGGCGACGCCTACCTCGACAACGATCCCTATGGCGGCAACACCCACCCCGCCGACCACACCTTCATGGTGCCGGTCTTCTGGGAGGGCGAGCATTTGTTCACCGCCGTCTCCAAGTGCCACATGGCGGATATCGGAAACTCGATCCCGTCGAGCTACTTCGTACGCGCGCGCGACGTCTACGAGGAGGGCGCACTGGTCTTCCCCGGCGTGCGCATCCAGCGCAACTTCAAGAATGTCGAGGACATTATGCGCATGTGCCGCGCGCGCATCCGAGTGCCTGACCAGTGGTACGGCGACTATCTCGCCGGGCTGGGCTCGGCGCGCGTCGCCGAGCGGCGGCTCGAGGCCTTCTGCGAAAAGTACGGCAAGGACACGGTCAAGACCTTCATGCGCGAATGGTTCGACTATTCCGAACGCCGGATGATCGATAACATCCGCAAGCTGCCCAAGGCGAAGCTGGTCAACAAGGGCCGCTCCGATCCGCTCGAGGGCATGCTCCCCGACGGGCTGGAGATCACCGTGAAGCTCGAGATCGACCCCGAGGCGGCAGAGATCCGCGTGGACCTGTCCGACAACCCGCCCTCGGTGGATGCCGGGCTAAACACGTCCCTCGGCTCGGCCACCTCGGCGGTGGTCGGCGCGATCTTCAATGCGCTGGACAAGGACCTGCCGCGCAACGAGGGCTCGTTCCGGCGCCTGCACTTCAAGTATGCTGAGGACAGCGTCGTCGCAGCACCCACCTTCCCCCACTCCTGCTCGGTCTCAACGACCAACGTCTCGGAACGCCTGGTCAACATCACCCAGTCGGCCTTCGCCCAGCTTGGCGACGGGATGGGCCTATCGGAGGGCGGCGCGGGGCTCGGCGCGGGCATGGCCGTGATCTCGGGCAACGACGCACGGCGCGGTGGCCAGCCCTATGTGAACCGCCTCATGCTGTCGACCAACGGCGGGCCGGCGAGCTCCGAGGCCGATGGCTGGGTCAACTATGCGATTCCAGTTATCGCCGGGCTCATGTACCGGGACTCGGTCGAGGTGGACGAACTTAAGCACCCGATCCGGGTGGAATCGCTCCAGCTCGTAACCGATTCCGCCGGCGCCGGACGCCGACGCGGCGCTCCCGCGCAGCAGATCGAATACGGCCCAACCGGGGCGCCGATGACCGCAGTCATATCCTGTGACGGCCAGCACGCCCAGCCCCAGGGGGTCCTGGGCGGCCTACCGGGGACGGCTGGCGAGACATGGCTGATCCAGGACGAGAGCCAGCCGGAGCGCCTGCCGAACGTGGCTCATGTCACGATCGACGCGGGCCAGCGTATCCGCGGCCGGGATTCCGCCGGCGGCGGGTACGGCGATCCGCTCGACCGGGAACTCGACCGAGTGCTAGTGGACGTGCTCGAGGGCTGGGAAACCCGCGAGAAGGCGCTCGATATCTATGGCGTTATCTTCACCGGCGAGATCGAGGACGACACGCTCGCCATCGACGAAGCCGCGACGGAGGCGCACCGGGCGGAGCTCCGCGAGGCCCGCGCGAACTGAGACGCGAACGCCCCTGTCCCGTTGGAGCGGGCATAGTAAGATAAGCCGTCACGCGCCCGCCCCAGCCCCGTTCCGGATCCATGCAGAGCGAAACGCCGTCCGCGCTATATCAACGCCGCGCCGCGATCATCCGCATGACGCCGGTGCTGGCGCTCGCGTTCATCCTCGCCCATTTCCTGCGCTCGGCCCCGGCGGTCATCGCCCCGAACCTGCGTACCGAACTCGGGCTGACCCCGGGCGAGCTCTCGAGCCTGCCGGCAGCGATCTTCCTGGGCGCGGCCCTGATGCAGCTCCCGGTCGGGGTCTTCCTCGACCGCTACGGTCCCCGGCGCACGATGGCGGCCCTGTTCTCCCTGGCCGCGCTCGGTGCGATCGTCTTCGCCTCGGCCCACGGGGTGGCCGTGCTTGCCGCCGGCCTATTCCTCATCGGCTGCGGCGCCGCGCCCGTCTTCATGGGCGTGATCGTGCTGCTATCACGCTGGCTCGCGCGCGACCGGCTCGCCACGGGCACCGCCATCTCGATTGCGGTCGGCGGGACCGGGATGCTCCTGTCGGCCTCCCCGTTTGCCGCGGCGGTCGAACTCTATGGCTGGCGCGCGACGCTGTTTACCGTCGGCATCTTCTCGCTGGCGGTGGCAGTGGGCCTTCTCGTGATGGTCCGCGACCGGCCGGCCGATGCTCCCCAATCGGCAAGCACGGAAACCCTGCTCGAGACGGTGATCGGCCTCCGTCACGTGCTGGGGGACATCCGCATCTATTCCTTCGCCGCCGCGACCGCGGTCTCGGTGGGAGCGCTGGTGACCATCCGCAATCTCTGGATCGGTCCCTATCTCAACGACGTCTACGGCCTCGACATCGTCGAACGCGGTAACGTCATCTTCGCTGTCTCGCTCGCCTGGATCGTAGCGGCGATCCTCTACGGGCCGCTCGACCGGTGGTTCGACACGCGGCGCGGCATCGTGACGGGGGGCATGCTTGCCTACGTCGCCATGACCGCGGCGCTCGCGATCAACGGCAGCGATTCCGTGCTCGTCGCCACGATCCTGCTGTCCGGTTTCGCGTTGTTCGCGCCGATGGCGTCGCCCATCTTCGCCCACGCCCGCAGCCTGTTTCCCGACACCCATACCGGGCGGGTCTTTACCGCGATCAATGTCTGCACCTGGTCCGGTGTGTTCCTGATGCAGATGGGGACCGGCGCGATCCTCGATGCCTTTCCCGTCGATGAGCTCGGGCGCAGCCCGTCCATCGCCTATCGCACCATGTTCGCGGTGCTGGCGGTCGCCCTGCTGGTTGCGCTCCTGGCCTATCGCCGGGTCGAGGACGCACCGCCGTCTAAGGAAAGATGACGGCCGAACGATAGAAAAAGGCGGCTCAGGCGGAGTCGACGAAGACCTTCTTCATCTGCGGTGCCGGATAGCGCTCGCCGGCCGCCGCGCCCACCGGTACGGCCGCCGACATCGCAGCCAGCTCGTCGGCGGACAACTCCACGCCGAGCGCGCCCATATTTTCGTCGAACCGCTCGGCGCGTTTCGTGCCAGGAATAGCGACGATGTCCTCGCCCTGACCCAGCAGCCACGCGAGCACCACCTGCGCCGGGGTGCAGTTCTTCTTCGCGGCGAACTCCGCGACACGCAGGGCGAGCTCACGGTTCTGCTGGAAGTTGCCCTGCGAGAAGCGCGGGTGACGGTAGTGCGGATCGTCCTCGGACACCGTCTCGGCGTTGATAAAGTTGTCGGTCAGCAGGCCGCGTCCCAGCGGCGAGTAGGCCACGAACGAGATGCCCAGTTCGCTGGTCGCGGCACGAATCTGCTCCGCCTCCGCACGGTACAGGATGGAGAACTCGCTCTGCACAGCCGCCAGCGGATGGGTCGCATGCGCGCGGCGGATCGTCGCGGGCTTGGCCTCGCAGATGCCGATCGCGCGCACCTTGCCCGCCTCGACGAGCTTCGCCATCGCGCCGACCGTGTCTTCGATCGGCACCTCCTGGTCGACCCGATGCTGGTAGTAGAGATCAATCACGTCGACGCCGAGACGCTGCAGGCTCTTGTCGCAGGCCTCTGCGACGTATTCCGGCCGTCCGTTCACGCCCATGCCGCCGCCCTCGAGCTGGGTCTGGCCGAACTTCGTGGCCAGCACCACCTTGTCCCGGTATCCGTCGGCGAGCACCCGCGCCAGGATTTCCTCGTTGTGGCCCCACCCATACATGTCCGAGGAATCGAGAAAGTCGGCACCCTGGTCGATCGCATAGCGCACGAACTTCACGTTTTCCTCGTCGTCAGCGGTGCCATAGACGCCCGACAGGGACATGCACCCAAGCCCGACCGGCAAGCATTCCAGGTCGCTCGCGCCGAGCCGGCGTTTCTTCGCATTGCTGATATCGTTCATGAACTACACTCCCCTTCTGCCCTTGCGGCAGATTCTATCGCGGCGGATATCCACCGGCATGGATATGACACCAGCATAGCCACGCCGGGCGCGAGATGCGAGCCACCTACGCCCCGGAATTCGTGCCTGCCCAGTGCTCCAGTTCGGCGCGTCGGCCCGAGCCGAACAGGCGTACCGCGTTGCCGCAGGCGACGGCGCACCCGACGTCCGACGGCAACTGGGCGAGCCAGGTGCGGTGCCGATCGATGATGTCCGCATAGGCGTCCCACTGGGGGGTCACATAGGTGTCCGAGCCGTTCATGAAACGGTGGGGAACCGCTCGAACAACGCGCGCCACTCGGGATTGATCACGCCGCCCGGGGCGATCTCGAGACCACGGTCACCTCATGGCTGCGCTCGCTCGCGTAGCCGGCACAGGCCGAGAGCCCGGTCAGGGAGACGATCGCAAGAAGACGGAACATTGGGGTAATTAACGGCGTTAACGACGATCCGCGGAATAAGCCCACCCCGCGTAGAACGGTCTAACATCGAATTGGCATGGTCTGTGGAATAAACTGGACCGACTGGCAGGCCTTGTTCGGCACCCAATCCTTGATAAGCTGTACCAACGAATGACAACCCAGACCCGGCACAAGCCGGGCGGACGTTCCGGAGAGCAAGATGGAAAAGTTCGGTGTCGGCCAGGGCGTGCGCCGCGAGGAAGACCCACGGCTGTTGCGCGGACGCGGCCTGTTTACCAACGATGTGAGCCTGCCAGACCAGAGTTACGCCGTTGTGCTTCGCTCTCCCTATGCCCATGCCGAGATCGCCAGCATCGATACGACAGCCGCCGCCGCGGCGCCCGGTGTGCTGGGCGTTTTCACCGGCGAGGACGTCGCGGCCGAAAATCTAGGCGTACCTGGCATGCCCGCGAAGTGGAAACGGCCCGACGGTGAGCCCATGAAGTACCGGCCGCAGCCGCCCCTCGCGCTCGGGCGCGTGCGTTATGTCGGCGACCCGGTCGCGCTGGTCGTCGCCGAGACCCTCAACGACGCCCGTGACGCCGCCGAGCTGATCGCGGTGGACTACACCGATCTTCCGTCGGTGACCGACACTGCGACCACGGTCGCGTCCGACGCGCCGGTGATCTGGGACGATTCGCCCGACAACATCTCCGGCCAGTTCCAGGCCGGCGACGCGGCAGCTGTGGAGGCGGCCTTCGCCAGCGCCACCAAGATCGTTAAGCGCCGCTTCGTGATCAGCCGGGTCTTCGCCCAGTATATGGAACCGCGTTCGGCCATCGGCTCCTACGACGAGCGCGAGGATCGCTACACGCTCCACGCCGATGTGCAGTATCCGCACCGGGTGCGCCAGTTGCTGGCGGAAAAGATCTTCTCGATTCCCGAGCAGGCGATCCGGGTCGTCGCCCGCGACGTCGGCGGAGGTTTCGGCACCAAGGGCTGGCAATATCCCGAGCACCGGCTGACCCTCTGGGCGACCCGCAAGGTCGGCCGGCCCGTCAAGTGGAGCTGCGAGCGCAGCGAGGCGGTCCAGGCCGACGAACACGGCCGTGACAATGTCACTGAGGCCGAGCTCGCCTTCGATGCGGACAACAACGTGGTCGGGCTCAGGGTCAAGACGATTGCCAACATCGGCGCCTACCTCTCCGCGATCCGCAACCTGCTGTCCGTCTTCGCCAACGTCGGCACCCTGATCGGGGTCTACGACATCCCGGCCGCCCATGTGACGGTTCGCACGGTGCACTCGAACACAAACCCCACCGCGCCCTATCGCGGGGCAGGACGGCCCGAGGCGACTTATGTCATCGAGCGCATGTTCGACGAGTCCGCGCGCGAACTGGGGGTCGACCCGGCGGAACTCCGCGCCCGGAACATGATTGCCTCAGACGCCATGCCCGTGAAGACGGCGCTCGGCCTCTCCTACGATTGTGGCGCCTTCACCGAAAACCAGGCCAAGGCACTGGAGATGGCCGACTACGCCGGCTTCGCGGCGCGGCGCGCCGACGCGGCGGCCCGGGGCAAGCTGCGCGGCATCGGCATCTCGAACCCGATCGAGCGCGCCGGATCGCCGTCGCCCGATTTTGCGGAGGTCCGATTCAACACCGATGGCAGCGCGACAGTCCTGATGGGCACCAAGAGCCAGGGCCAGGGCCACGAGACCATGTACAAGCAGATTCTCGGCGAACGTCTGGGCCTCGATCCCGCGGACGTCAGGGTCATCGACGGGGACACCGACCGGGTCGCGTTCGGCATCGGCACGATGGGATCGCGCTCGACGGTGATCGGCGGCTCGGCGCTCTACTATGCGGCCGAGAAGGTCATCGATAAGGCTCGCCAGGTGGCGGCCCACCTGCTGGAGGCGGACGGCGCCGACCTCGAATTCGCCGACGGCGTGTTCACCGTCGCGGGCACCGACAAGACGATCACGCTCAAGGAGGTCGCGAAGGCGTCCTTCCTTCCGGCCAAGCTGCCGGCCGGCGTCGAGCCGGGCCTCTACGAGACAGCGACCTTCTCCCCCGAGGACGACACCTATCCCAACGGCAGCCATGTCTGCGAGGTCGAGATCGATCCCGACACGGGCGTCGTTGAGCCGATCGGATACTGGGTGGTCGATGATGTCGGCGTGATGGTCAACCCGACCATCGTCAAGGGCCAGATCCACTCT